>DTRM01000047.1 GCA_012965975.1 Chromatiaceae bacterium
GCGCGTCCGTTCCCAGCAGAAAATAGGCCTGGCCTCCCGCGGCCGGCTTCTTCCTGGTGATCGATAGCTGAGCAATCTCAAGCACATCCTGGTCATGGCGAAACGCGAGCTCATCCAGATCCAGACGCCAACCGCGGTCCGTATAGCGCCAATTCAGATTGGCAGATACCTCGGGCAAACGCACATTACTGTGGCGAAGATTCAGCTCATCAATCAGGGTCTGGCCCGACAGCCCGGTCAAACGCGCCCGCTCCAGATCGCCCCACAGCTCCAGATCCACGCGACCCGCGGTAACGGGAAAATCTTGCATAAAATCGCTGCCCAGAAACGGAGCAAGCTGCGCCAACTGCAAACCAATAGCCTGAAAATAAACCGGTCCAGTCACCCCAGCCGAGATCTCAAGCGAATCGGTCACCATCAACAAGCGCATGGACTCGGCTAATTCCCCTGCTTGCGTCAAGCTGATTTCCAGTCGATCATCAAATGGGGTGCGATCGAAGAACACGTCGACACCATCCAGTGTCAAGGTCTTATCTAACGGACGATCGTTCCACTGCAACGTCCCGACACGCAACCTGATATTGCGCACATTGGGGATGGACAAGCTTGAAGTCGGGGATCCCTGCGCGGAAGAAAACCCCGGGAGCCCGATGTGGCCATCGCTATAACGCTCTATGGAAAGCGAGCTCACGTCTGCCTCAACATAGCCCAATGACAGGCGTCCGGAAAACATGCTCTGAATCAGCGCAACACCAACAGAAACCTGCTCGATCTCAAATGCCACCCGATTGGTATCGGGCTGCATAATCTGAACGCCTTCAATCACGACACCCGGCTGCAAACCTCGCCACTGGCCTCGCACCGAGCCTATTTCAATCCAATAACCACTGGTGTCTGCAACCCATTGCTCAAGCAGATCTTTGTATATAACGGTGTGTGGCAGCCAGAACTGACAAAACAAACTGATGCTGGCGGTCAGCGCCAACCACCCCGCGAACACAGCCCACAGAATAAAGGCACTTTTTCGAATCACATCAAAACGACGTCGTACTGTTCCTGCGTGTACAGCGACTCGACCTGCAACTTGATTGGCTTATTGATAAAGGCCTCCAGCTCCGCAAGACTGGTCGCTTCCTCGTCCAGCAACATGTCAACCACATCCTGTGAAGCCAAAACCAGAAACTGTTGCGCATCGAACTGCCGAGCCTCTCTCAACAGTTCACGAAACACCTCATAACACACCGTCTCGGGTGTCTTGAGTTCGCCGCGGCCTTGGCAAACAGGGCATGTCTCACACAAAATATGGGCCAGACTCTCGCGCGTACGCTTGCGGGTCATCTGCACCAATCCCAGCGCCGACACCTCGCTGATCGTGGTCTTGGTGTGATCACTCTCCAGACTTTTTTCCAGCGCTCGCAATACTTGGCGCTTGTGTTCAGGTTCTGTCATGTCGATAAAATCAATAATGATAATACCGCCCAGATTACGCAACTGCAGCTGTCTCGCAATTGCCTGAGCCGCTTCAAGATTGGTCTTAAAGATCGTTTCCTCGAGGTTACGGTGCCCAACAAATGCCCCGGTGTTCACATCAATGGTTGTCATCGCCTCGGTTTGATCAAACACCAGATGACCGCCCGACTTTAGCTGCACGTTACGATCCAGTGCGCGGTGAATTTCGTCCTCGATACCAAACAGCTCAAACAGCGGCCGCTCGCCAGGATAGTACTCAAGCTTGTCGATGGCCTCCGGGATATACGACTGCGCAAACTCCCTGGCACGATCATAGGTCTCTTTTGAATCGATCCGAACCTTCTCTATATCCGGACCAGGAAAGTCTCGTAGCGCGCGTAACGCCAACGGCAGATCCTCGTGAATCACGCCGCAGCCAGAACCCTTACCTCTATCATTAATGGATGTCCACAGCCTGTAGAGATAATCCATATCGGCTTTTAAGGCCTCCTCGGAAACCCCTTCAGCTGCCGTGCGGGCGATAAATCCACCGCAGTCAATCGTACTAACAAAGTCCGTCAACACGGCCTTCAGGCGTCGACGCTCCTCATCGTTATCTATCTTCTGTGATACTCCAACGTTGGAAATGTTCGATAAATACACCAGATAGCGCGATGGGATAGACAACTGAGTCGTGAGTCGAGCGCCTTTGGTACCCAGCGGGTCCTTGACCACCTGAACAATAATCTCCTGCCCTTCAGACACCAATTCGTTGATGCTGACGTTCTTGCTATCGTCGTCACCCTCGCGTCGTCCGGTAATATCAGAGCAGTGCAGAAAGGCCGCACGCTCGAGCCCGGCATCAACAAATGCGGCCTGCATGCCGGGCAGCACACGACACACCTTGCCTTTGTACACGTTACCGACGATGCCACGGCGACCGCTACGCTCAATGAATACTTCGCGCAACAGACCGTTTTCGACTTGTGCAACCCGTGTTTCTCGCGGCGTCACATTGATCAGAATTTCTTCACTCACGAACCACAATCCTTATATAGGCTTCATCAACGGGGGATAGATCGAAAACCGACTCAGTAAATCAACCGTCTCAAATAGCGGCAAACCCATCACCCCGGAATAACTACCGTGCAGACGCTCCACAAACATTGCTGCCAATCCCTGAATCGCATACGCGCCCGCCTTGTCAGCGGGCTCACCGCTATCCCAATAGGCTTCCCGTTCGGCATCCGTGGTACTGCGCATACCAACCTCACTGATAGACAATCGAAGCGCGCTGTCGTTCGCAACCATCGCCACGGCAGACATCACCTGATGCGTCCGCCCCGACAGTATCGACATCATGCGCAACGCATCGTCTTTACCTCGCGGCTTACCCAGAATGGCGCCATCCACGACAACAATGGTATCGGCCCCGAGTGTGGGGCGAGCCAATTCCGTCTTCTGAATCTGCCAACCGGTGTGGGCCTTTTCCATGGCCAGTCGCCGCACAAAATCGATTGCTGATTCGCCGTCGCGCAAGGACTCATCAACATCAATCGACACGCAATCATAGGTGATATCCAGTTGTCGCAACAATTCGCGGCGACGCGGCGACTTCGAGGCAAGCACCAGACGGGAATCAGTCATGCTCGATGGTAGGGATGACCCTTTACCAACGTCCATGCGCGATACAGTTGCTCCACCACCATAACCCGAACCAATCCATGCGGAAACACGGCTCGCGACAGCGACCACGACAAATCGCCGCGCGCGTGACAGGCTGGCGACAAGCCATCAGGACCGCCAATCAGCAGCGCCACATCCTGTCCGCTCATCATCCAGCGTTGCATCTGCTCACCCAAATCCTCGCTGCTAAACAGTTGTCCATTTTGATCGAGGGTGACCACAATCGACCCGGAGCCCACATACCCCAGCATCTTTTTGCCTTCATCTTCCATCACGCGCGGAATATTGTTTGATTTACCGCGCTTAACGATTGGAACCTCAACCAACTCAAACCCGGACTCGCGCGGCATGCGTTTCGCGTAGGTCGTGAACCCCTCGTCGACCCAGGCAGACTGTCGTGTACCGGCGGCAATGAGGCGGATCTTCATATAGATACAAACTACAAGGTAAGGACTCAAAGATACAGCAACCGCGCTACAAAATTTCAAATTCAGGCACTTGAATACGAACCCGTCTTCCTTGTATGGTCAGTGCATGCCTGAAGACCAGATTGTCAACGCCATGTTCCTGATATTTTCAGGTGCCGCCCTGATCGCGACCATCGCCCTGTATTGTCGTCAGGCGCTGCTGGTGGCCTATATCGTGCTTGGTTTGATCGCCGGACCCTCCGTCAGCGGCCTGATTACTGATCCGTCGCTGATTCAGGACATGGCCCATGTCGGTATTATTTTTCTGTTGTTTCTGTTGGGACTGGATCTGGAGCCTCAGGAACTTCTGCATATGCTGCGCAACACCACCAGGGTGACCATCATCAGTTCGACCATTTTCGCGCTTTCGGGGCTCGCCATCGGCTTGATGTTCGGATACTCACTGGTTGAATCTGCGATTATTGCGGCCGCACTGATGTTCTCGAGTACTATTATTGGCCTCAAATTACTTCCTACCACCGCACTTCATCACCAACACACGGGCGAAATCATGATCAGCGTGTTACTGCTTCAGGATTTGATTGCCATTATCGTGCTAATGCTGATTCAGGGCCTATCCCATGACGGAGTCGCGGTCACTGACCTGATCTGGCTGTTTTTATCGGTTCCACTGTTGGTTGGTGCATCATTTCTATTTGCCCGCCACGTGCTACACCGTCTGATCAGTCGCTTTGACCAGATTCAGGAGTATATTTTTCTGCTCGCTATTGGCTGGTGTCTGGGGATGGCGGAATTGGCCACGGTATTTGAACTATCCCACGAAATCGGCGCGTTTATCGCCGGGGTCACCCTTGCGACCAGCCCGATTGCCCGCTTTATCGCCGAAAGTCTGCGGCCCCTGCGCGACTTTTTTCTGATCATGTTCTTCTTTTCGCTGGGCGCCGGACTCGATCTCAGTATCGCCTCTCAAGTCCTGCTGCCAGCGGCCGTCATCGCGGTAACCATGCTGGTGATAAAACCCTGGGTATTTGCCCGACTATTGATCCAAACCGGGGAGAAGCCCGCACTTTCCAAGGAAATAGGCTGCCGATTGGGGCAAATAAGCGAATTTTCCTTATTGATCGCGATTCTCGCACTCGATGCGGAACTGATCCGCGAGGAAACTTCTTATTTGATCCAGATCGCTACCTTGCTAACATTCACGGTATCGTCATATTTAATTGTGATGCGCTTCCCAACGCCGATCGCAATCTCTGAACATTTACGAAGAAACTAGGAACCATGCATGCCCGATAACTCCGAAGCCAAGGCCAAGGCACTTACCCTGCTCGAAACCGGCCAGTACGCCGATGCCATCTCCCTGTATCACGTCATTTGCGATGCTGATAATACCGACGCCGACGCCTGGCACAAACTAGGCTTGTGCTACGTCCGCACTCAAAAGAACGACGATGCCCATCCTTGTCTGCAAAAGGCATCCGAACTTGCCCCTGACAATGTTGAAATTCAAGGCCACTATGCCAACGTTCTCGCGCTGCGCGGAGATGTCGATGGGGCCATAGAGTCCACCGAAAAACTACTCAGCCTGCAAGCGACGGCAGAGATCCACACCTTTCTCGGTAACTTGTTGAGCCACCAGCAACAATTTGACAAGGCGATCACCCACTTTCAGTCGGCACTTGAACTGGATTCCAGTTGGGCCGGCTCGCATGCGGGTCTGGCACAGATCTACGTAGCAACCAACCAGTTGGATGCGGCCAAGAAGGCCGCCGCAGATGCACTGACAAATGATCCCACCAACGAGATCGCGACACAGATTCTGACCCAGCTAAACGCTAGATCAATGAGCTAATGCACAGTACGACGGGTTGGCGCGATGTCAGAACAACTTGTATATAGCGTCAGCGAGGAAGATCTGGGTAACCAGCAGGCCGGTCCCGCACTGGTCGAACAGACCCGTGCGTGTATGCAAAAAAATGGCGCGGTAGGCATAAACAATGTGTTCGACACCGCCCTACTGGAGCGCGTACATCAGGCCTATATTGATCGTTATGAGGTAGTCGGCGCCGAAGCCAACAACAAACAGGTTGGGGACAAGCGCAGCATGCTCGCGGTGGAAATCAAACCACCCTTCAGCGATGTCGAACTGCTACTCAATCCCTTTCTGATGCCCATCGTCACCCGTTTGCTGGGGGCTGATTGTATCCTCGATGCCTATACCGCGGTCAGTTCCCTTCCGGGTGCTGCCGATCAACACGTACACGTGGACTATCCCTATTTGTTCGAAGATGAGGCGCTGAGCCAATCACTACCGACGTACACCATAACCGTGGCGGTGCCGCTACTGCCGCTAACACCGCTGACGGGGACCACTCGCATCTGGCCAGGCTCCCACAGGAATCCCAGTGGCTGGAAAGAACCGCCGCCGATCAAGGACTCGGTTTCCTTGTTCCCGGAGTTTGGCGGATGTTATCTATTTGATGCGCGCCTGCAACATGGCGGCACGGCAAATCTGAGCGATCGCTCCCGCCCGATACTTTATCTGGTGTATACCCGACCCTGGTGGCGTGATTACACCAATTTTTCCAATCAGAAGCCGCTCAATATTGACGCCGCTGAGCTCGCGACGTTATCGGATCCCATCAAAACGCTGTTTCGGTTTGCCTGAATCGATTATTCGGAGTGCCGATAGAAACCACCGTGGTATTCGAGATGTCTGCACGGAATACGCTGTGAATACCTCCCTGGCAACCAAGGACCAAGGAAATGCTAAGGCGCCTCGGCAACCGCATCGGCGGTATCAACCGACCACAGTTTTTCCAGCTGATAAAACGCACGCGTTCGGTGCTGCATCACGTGCAAGATCACATCACCTAAATCCAGCAAGACCCACTCACCCTCATCTTCCCCCTCCACTCCGAGAGGCAGTATGCCGATCTTTTTGAGATCATGACTGACATTGGAGGCGACCGACTTTACATGGCGACTGGATGTGCCGCTGACGACAATCATCACGTCAGTAATGCTCGTTTTCCCTCGGACATCAATAACCTCGATTGCCTCAGCTTTACTTTCCTCAATCGAATCGAGGATCACTTGAACCAGTTCTTCTGACTTCATTTATCTACCACTACATTGTACGTTCGTTGACCACACAGCCGTTGGGCGACCCCCTCAGGCAACTGTTGGTTACAATTATCGCCGATTGCCAAGCACCTGCGCAAATCGCTGGAGGAAATATCAACCTGAGACACCGGGATTTCGGTCACCAATCCATGCGTTACTCGCAATAGATCACTCGCTTCGTCCGCCGCATGGTCGTGGACAAATACCCCCAGCTCATCATTCCACTGCGTCGAAAACCCGGGTCGCGCCATTATTGCAAGATGCGCCACATCGGTGAGTTCGGTCCAGCGATACCAGCTTGGCAGGTGCGCAAAGGCATCGGTCCCAAGCAATAAAATCAGGGCCGAGCCCGGGTAGTCCTCGCGTAAGGATATCAGGGTGTCATACATATAGGACGGGCCATCACGATCCAGTTCACGCCGATCCATGAACAGGAACGCCTCATCGACCAATGCCAGTTCCAGCATCTCGGCGCGTTCCTCCGCAGACGCGACCGGTGCGGCGCGATGCGGTGGCTCACCAACGGGGATAAATAGCACTTTCTGCAAGCCAAGCTGTGTCCGCACATCACGCGCGATGGACAAATGCCCCAAGTGAACCGGGTCAAACGTACCACCCAATACGCCGAGCGCCGCGATAGGACTACTGTCGGATATGGCCATCACCCAGAACGATATACTTCTGCGAGGTCAGTCCCTCCAGACCTACCGGACCACGTGCATGTATCTTGTCGGTACTAATGCCGATCTCGGCACCCAGGCCATACTCGAACCCGTCGGCAAAACGCGTTGAGGTATTCACCATGACTGAACTTGAATCGACTTCACGCAGAAAACTCTGCGCGTGACTAAAGTTCTCAGTGATAATGGATTCAGTATGACCCGAGCCGTGATGATGAATGTGCTCCATGGCCTCGGTGAGGTCATCGACGATTCGAATCGATAGTATCGGTGCCAGATACTCTTCGTCCCAATCTTCATCGCTTGCCGGCTTGCAGGAAGAAATAATGGCACAGGTTTCGGCGCAACCCCGCAGTTCCACGTCCTCATCAAAATACTGGCGACATAACTCTGGCAATATATCGGCAGCCGCTGAGCGTGCCACCAATAATGTTTCCATGGTATTGCAGGTTCCATAGCGCTGCGTCTTGGCATTAAATGCAACGCGTATTGCCTTGTCGTGATCGGCATCATCATCGATGTAGACATGACATACACCGTGCAGATGCTTGATCACCGGCACGCGTGCATCGGCGCTCACCCTCTCAATCAGTCCCTTACCACCCCGTGGAATAATGACGTCCACGTAATTCTCCATGCGAATTAATTCGCCTACTGCAGCACGATCGGTGACCTTGACGACCTGCACTGACTCCATCGGCAGGTCTGCCGCACGTAAACCACTTTCGATACAACGCGCGATCGCCTGATTCGAATGCAGTGCCTCCGAACCCCCTCGGAGAATTGCTGCATTACCCGACTTCAAACACAAACCCGCGGCATCGGCGGTGACGTTAGGTCTGGACTCATAGATGATTCCGACCACACCCAAAGGCACGCGCATCTTCCCAACCTGAATGCCAGAAGGACGAAAACTCATCTCACTGATCTCGCCGATCGGATCAGGTAGCGCGGCAATCTGACGCAAGCCCTCTGCCATCGCTGCAATTCGATCGGGATTCAACTCAAGCCGATCCAGTAGTGCAGCATCAAGACCATTGGCCTCACCTGCGGCAAGATCTTGGGCGTTCTCCGAGATCAATTCAGCGGCGGTATCTTCTATCGCGGATGCCATCAAATCCAGCGCGCGATTCTTTGCCGAGGTTTCGGCGCGCGCCAACACCCGTGCAGCCTGACGCGCGTTGCGCCCAAGCTCCAACATATATTTTTGAATATCCAATTGTGTATCGTTTGTCATAAAGCCATCATCAATAATACATTCTCTAACACACCGGACTGCGAGCCATAGACAAACCAATGCCGAGCAGACCATCCCAGACATCGCCATGTCGACGCCCCTTCAATACCCGGTCAACTTCAGCACAACGCTGCACAACGCGTTGCCAGTATCTCAATCCACGTGCCGACAGGGCTTTGCGAACGCCTGCCTGCGCCGGCTTGGGAACACGCTCGGAATACATCATGCGATCCAACGGTTCGCCTCTCACCGAGCCATGCGACAAAAGGCTCAATCGCTGCGCCTCTCGGCTAAGCGCCCATAATATCAACGTCGGCTCGACACCTTCGTCGCGGAGCCGATCAATAATGCGGCACACCCTAGCCACATCACCCTGAAGTGCGGCATCCACCAATGAAAACACATCATAACGTGCGCTGTCACCGACTCCGCTGGCAACCCTATCCATAGTGATCCGACCTTCGCCGTGCAGCAACCTTAAACGCTCGATTTCCTGACGCGCCGCCAGCAGGTTGCCTTCCACTCTTTGCAATAACAACTGTACTACATCGGGATCCGCACCCAGACCGACCGAGGCCAGACGAGCTTCGAGCCAACGCCCCAGCATCGCGCCTTTGATTGGCCAACACACGGTTTCTACCCCTGCGCTGGCCAGAGCCTTACACCAGCGACTCTTGCGCTGGTTCGCATCCAGCCTGTCGGCTGTCACCAGCAGTGTCACCCCTTCGGGTAGTTGTTCAGTATAGGCGATGAATGCCTTGGTTCCCGCCGCAGGCACTCGGGTAGCCCCCAGTTTGAGTTCAACCAAACGGGTCTCGGCGAATAAAGACATCTCACTACCCAGAGTGGTCAGCGTATCCCAGTCAAAATCTCTGGCAACATGAAATATCTCACGCTCCACTTCACCTTGGGCCATCACCTGGCGCCGAATAAGATCAGCGGACTCCTCTCGCTGTAACGGCTCATCGCCATGCACAAAATAAACCGGCGCCACTCCACGCTGCAGATGTTGCGCAAGTTGTTGCGGTTTTACTTCGATGACGTCTCTCCAACTGCCAAATATCGTAACTGCGCATTAATCTTTCTTAACAACGCTTGCACAATATCCCGCTCTAATTCCTCTCGAACCACCGATGCCTGTGCGCTGGTTCCCAGTACGTTCTCTTCATCATTCACAAAATCACGCGTCATCGTCACCATAACCGGTAACTGAGATATGCCACCTTGTTGCAACACGTATTCAACTTGATACTGTAATTCATACTCAAGAACCCGGTTGGCCTGACTGACACTCAATACCCGACGGTCAAAACGATCCCGAGTGATTCGCAGCGAGACATCCGCATGTTCCTGACTCTCGACCAACTCGATCCCAGCCGCAACAAACTGACGTTGCAGTCGCGGCGTAATACCATCGACCTTATTGCTGGCGTGGACATAGATCGAGCCGACACCGTGCAACACCATATCACCGCGCAACTGGAATCCACAGCCACTCAGCAGCCAACCCGCCAGCCACAGCAAGAGGACATTCGACAGCCGCCTAGACAACCACATTCACCAACTTGCCAGGCACCACAATGACCTTCTTTACCGGCTTATCCAGAAAACGCTGCACATTCTCATCCGCCAACGCCGCCGCTTCTATCTCATCTTTACTGGCACCCGCTGCCACCAAAAACTTGCCGCGCAGCTTACCGTTTACCTGCACCACAATCTCCACCGTGCTGCGCACCATTGCATCCTGATCCGCTTGGGGCCATGACTCCGACTCTACCGACGTTGTATGACCCAACGCCTGCCACAAGTGATGACAGATATGCGGCACAATGGGTGACAACAGCAGCACCATGGCATCCAGTGCTTCCTGACGCAACGCCGAGGCCTGCGCCGAGGAGGCTCCACTCTTGTTTACCGCATTCATCAACTCCATTACCGCAGCAATAGCGGTATTGAAGGTATAACGCTCACCGATGGACTGACTCACCCGGGCAATGGTCTCGTGAATCTGGCGACGAAGATCTTTGCCTGCGTGATCAAGCGACCCGACGTCCAACTCGTCTCCGCCACCGTCATTAACATGGCTAGCCACCAGCTTCCACAGCCGCTTTAGAAAACGAAATGCACCATCGACCCCCGCATCCGACCACTCCAGCGATTGATCGGGCGGCGCTGCGAACATCATAAACAAGCGCACCGTATCCGCGCCGTACTCTTCGATCAAGCCTTGCGGATCAACCGTGTTACCCTTCGACTTGGACATTTTGGCACCATCCTTAAGCACCATGCCCTGCGTCAAAAGATTGGTGAACGGTTCGTCTCCGTCAACCAGACCCTCGTCGCGCATCAACTTGTGAAAAAATCGCGCGTACAATAAATGCAATACCGCATGTTCTATACCACCGATATATTGATCCACCGGCAGCCATTGGCGCGCGCGTTGATCGAGCATCGACTGATCGTTGTCAGGCCCGGTGAATCGAGCGAAATACCAAGATGATTCGAAGAAGGTATCAAAGGTATCGGTCTCACGCTCGGCATCACCACCGCAGGTTGGACAGGCAACCTGATAGAACTCCGGCATTTGCTTGAGCGGCGACCCAACACCTTCAAACTCGACGTCTTCAGGCAACACCACCGGCAGCTGATCCTCCGGCACCGGCACCGAACCACAGCTCTTGCAGTTAATAACAGGAATCGGACAACCCCAATAACGCTGCCGGGAAACACCCCAGTCACGTAATCGCCAATTGGTCTGAATTTCGCCCAAACCCTTCTCTCGTAGCTGGTCAGCGATAGCGGTAAATGCCTCGGCCGAGGTCAATCCATCAAACCCGTTGGAATTTTTTAACACACCCTTGTCGACAAACGCCTCGACATCAAAATCCGGGGCTTCACCCGCCACCGGAAATACAACAGCAACAATCGGCAAGCCGTGGGCAAGGGCAAACTCATGATCACGGTGATCGTGGGCCGGAACCGACATCACCGCCCCAGTGCCATAACCCATCAACACAAAATTGGCCGCCCAAACCGGAACCTCAGCCCCCGTCAGCGGGTGAATGGCATTAATGCCCAGCGCGACGCCCTTTTTCTCAGCGGTTTCGAGTTCGGCTTCCGATGTACCGGAACGTGCGCACTCGGCAATGAATTCGGCAACCCCCGGATGGTTCTCCGCGGCCTGGTGCGCCAACGGATGTTCCGCTGCAACCGCAAGATAGGTCACGCCCATCATCGTGTCGGGCCGCGTGGTGTAGATGCGAATGGCCTGATCGGAATCCACCACACGAAACTCGGCCTCGATACCCTCGGAACGGCCAAGCCAGTTTTTCTGCATGGTACACACGGCGTCGGGCCAACCCTCGAGCTTGTCCAGCCCCTCTAGCAGCTCCTCCGCGTAATCGGTGATGCGCATAAACCATTGATCAATCTCACGCCGCTCAACCAGTGCCCCAGAACGCCAGCCGCGACCGTCGATCACCTGCTCGTTCGCAAGCACCGTCTGATCGACCGGATCCCAGTTCACATGCGCCATCTTTTTGTAAACCAGCCCTTTTTTCAGCAGCCGGGTGAACAGCCACTGCTCCCAGCGATAATACTCCGGGCGGCAGGTGGCCAGCTCGCGGCTCCAGTCATAACCAAAGCCCAGTCGTTTGAGCTGGCCGCGCATATAGTCAATGTTCTCGTACGTCCAGTTGGCTGGCGGTACCTTGTTTTTGTGCGCCGCATTCTCGGCTGGCAAGCCAAACGCATCCCAACCCATCGGCTGCAGGACATTCTTTCCATTCATGCGCTGATAACGCGAAATCACGTCACCAATGGTGTAATTGCGCACATGGCCCATGTGCAGGCGCCCACTGGGATAGGGAAACATCGCCAGACAATAGTATTTCTCGCCTTTGGCCGACTCATCGGCACGGAAGGTCTGATTGTCGTCCCAGTAGGCCTGAACCTCGGTTTCCAGTTCCCCGGGATTATAGAAATCTTGCATAAATTCGTCGTTCTTTCGCAGCAACCGTAATACCGTGTATTTCAACACAATGTCGCGAGTCTGCCTATCGGCAAGCCAGTTTCCACCGACAGTACGCTGGAAAAACCCCAAATTTGAGCCAAACTTAAACTATGACCTCAAAATATCATCCTGAAGGGAGATAATCAGACATGAGCGCGCCCAAATCCAATGATCTCGAGAAACGACTCGAAGCGGCCTACCATCGCATGATGGAACGGGTCCACGAGGCTCTACACAGTGCTGAAGAACACACCCTGACTCCAGTTCGAAAGTTGATCGATCGTGCGCGCGACACCGCCGTCGAACTGAAAGAACTATCCCGCGAAGAAGCGGATAACGTCGCCGCTTATCTGAAACGCGACCTTGACGATGCGGGTGAGCATATCGCCAATACAGGAGAGGAACTCAAGGCCTGGTTTCGCTTCGATCTAGGGCAAATTGAAGATCGCTTACTGGAACTGTTTACTCGGGTTGCCGATCAAACCAGCGTTGAGTTGATGCAACTGGCCGAGCGTGCGCAATCCAACGATCAATACACCTCCGGTGAGATCACCGGTCCCGGCACGCTGTACTGCAGCAACTGCGGCTATGCATTGGTGATTGAATCCGTGAGGCACATACAGGCCTGCCCCGAATGTGGCAACGAAGGTTACCAACGCGATCCTCCTGAGTAGGATAATCTATATGATCATTCAGACAGATCATCAGGGATGAAAGCCCCCGTACAACCCGATCCACCTGCCTTACTGTCTCCGCCTCATAACGAGCGATACGATCAACAGTACCGGCAATAGCAACAACCAACGATTACCAATCTTCACATAAGGCGTCGCCCCCTGCATCGGCAACACCTCAGCTTCCAGCACGAACTGTTCAAATTGTGGCGCCTGCGCCAATAGTGTCCCCGTCGGCGAGATCACCGCCGTTACCCCGGTATTGGTCGCACGCAGCAAATAACGCCCGGTTTCCAGCGCCCGCATCCGCGCGATCTCGATATGCTGATCCGCCGCGATGGAGCTACCGAACCAGGCATCATTGCTGGTATTAATCAACAATTCGGCCTCGGGCAGTGATTCGATGACCTCTTCACCGAATGCTATCTCGTAACAAATCGACATTGCCGTTGGGTATCCCTTCACCGTGGGCAAAGGCTGATCATCGGCACCCGGGGTAAATGACGAATACACACCGAAAACCAACTCGTAAATACCGCCCAACAAGGATTTGAAGGGAAACACCTCACCGAACGGCACCAGATGACGCTTATGATAAATACCCTGCTCGGCTCCAAGGGTAATCATCGCATTGCGATAATCAGAATCGCTGTCCCCGATCATCGGAATCCCGGTGACCAGCGTGACGCCTTCGGCACGTAACGTTGCGTGCAGCGGCTTGAGATAATCCGCTTCGACATCACGCCAAAATGCCGGCACAGCTGTCTCCGGCCAAATCACCACATCAACATCGGTATGCGCCAGCGTCAGCTCTTGATACAGATCCAGGGTGGGTTGGCGCTGATGCAATTGCCACTTCTGATCCTGCGGGATATTGCCTTGCACCAAAGCGACTGAAAATTTTGGGCCCGAAGGTTCGGTCCATATCTGAGTCGAAAAACGAGCGGACACCGATAACGTCAATAACACCATCGCAGCCGCGATCCAGCGTTGATTGCCACGGGTACGCAGTGTAAAAACCATAACGCCCGCTATCAGGGCCGTTATCCACGACACACCGTAGACCCCCAATACAGGTGCCAATGCACGCAACGGTGACTCCAGCTGTGAGTAACCCAGATGCAACCATGGGAACCCGGTAAACACCGTGCCACGCGCCCATTCTGCCAACACCCACATTGCGGGGTACACCAGCAGCAGCGCGTGTCGCTGCGAGCAGG
>DTRM01000048.1 GCA_012965975.1 Chromatiaceae bacterium
GATTGCGAGTACTGGCGCAATAACGCCCCTCAGCTTGACCCTCTCCCAGAGGGAGAGGGGATCGCCACGATCCCAAAGTGTGACAAAACACCCCCAAATCGGCGATAATTAACGGTTTCCCGGCCAGCAAGCCGCATCGGCCGGAGCAAACACTAGATTGGGAGTTTCCACATGAGCAACAGTTATGGCGCGCGCGGTGAATTTGTCTGCGGCGATCAGTCCTATGGGATTTATCGACTCGCGGCCGTCGCTGAACGCCACGACATCAGTCACCTGCCATTTTCGCTGAAAATTCTGCTGGAAAACCTGCTGCGCCATGAAGATGGCGAGAACATTACCGGCACCGAAATTGAGGCACTGGCTAACTGGGATCCAAAAGCGACGCCTACCCAAGAGATTTCCTTCACGCCGGGGCGCGTGTTGTTACAAGACTTTACGGGCGTACCCGCCGTCGTCGATCTGGCCACCATGCGCGATGCCCTGCACGATCTCGGTGGTGATCCCGACAAAATCAATCCGCTGTCCCCCGCTGAACTGGTGATTGATCACTCGGTTCAAGTCGATGTGTACGGCAAAGCCAACGCGCTCGATCTGAATGCTGAAATCGAATTCAAACGCAATCAGGAACGCTATGAGTTTCTGCGCTGGGGTCAGCAGGCGTTTGATAATTTTCGTGTGGTGCCACCCGATACCGGCATCGTGCATCAGGTCAATCTCGAGTTTCTGGCGCGCGGCGTGATGCAACAAGACATCGATGGTCAGACCGTCGCGTTCCCTGACACCGTCGTTGGCACCGATTCGCACACCACCATGATCAATGGCCTCGGTGTGCTGGGCTGGGGGGTGGGCGGCATTGAGGCAGAAGCCGGTATGCTAGGTCAGCCCATCACCATGCTGATTCCACAGGTCGTCGGTGTACGCCTGACGGGCGCTCTATCGGAAGGCTCCACCGCAACCGATCTGGTGCTGCGCGTAGTCGAGGTATTACGCGAACACGGTGTGGTCGGAAAGTTTGTCGAGTTCTTCGGCGAGGGTCTGGATCAACTGTCACTTGCCGATCGCGCCACGGTCGCTAATATGGCGCCTGAGTACGGTGCAACTTGTGGCATCTTTCCGATTGATGATGAGACTCTGAACTATCTGCGTCTGTCCGGACGTTCGGACCAACAAGTCGCGCTGGTAGAAACCTATATGCGCGAACAGGGCATGTTCCGCGAGCCGGGTCAGGCCGAGGCCAGCTACAGCGATGTCATTGATGTTGATGTGAGCGCGATCGAACCCGCGATGGCCGGTCCCAAACGCCCGCAAGATCGTATCTCATTAAAAAATATGCAGTCGGCGTTCCAAACTTCGCTGAAGGATATGATCAAGGATCGCAAGGATGGCGGCTCAGCTGAGGTCTATGGCACGACGTTGACGGATGGTCTATTAGCGATCGCGGCAATTACGTCTTGCACCAACACCTCTAACCCTTCGGTGATGCTTGCAGCCGGCCTGTTGGCAAAGAACGCTGTCGACAAGGGGTTGCGTAGCCAACCGTGGGTTAAAACCAGTCTCGGCCCCGGCTCTCTGGTGGTCACTGACTATCTTAAAGATGCGGGTTTACTTGATTCGCTGGAGACACTCGGTTTCGGCGTGGTCGGCTATGGCTGTACCACCTGTATCGGCAACTCCGGCCCGTTGCCGGAGCGTGTGAGTGCCGCCATTGCCGACGCGGACCTGGTCGCAAGCTCGGTGTTATCGGGTAATCGTAATTTTGAAGGGCGCATCCACTCTGAAGTTAAAATGAACTTCCTGGCGTCACCACCTCTCGTGGTTGCCTACGCCCTCGCCGGTACCGTCGATACCGACATTATCAATGATGCACTAGGCAACGATCTGGATGGCCGTCCCGTTTATTTGAAAGACATCTGGCCCAGTTCCAAAGAAGTCGCCGATGCGGTTACCGCGAACGTCACTTCTGCAATGTTTCGGTCCACCTATGCCACTGTGTTCGATGGCGACAAGCGGTGGCAGGGATTGAACATCACCGAAGGCAACCGTTTTGCGTGGGTAGACGACTCCACCTACATCAAGCGCCCCACGTTCTTCGATGGGATGACCATGCAACCGCCCGGCATCACCCCGATCAACGGCGCTCGTGTACTGGCGCGACTGGGCGACAGCATTACCACAGACCACATATCCCCCGCCGGTGCGATCCAGGCCGACAGTCCTGCGGGCCAGTACCTACAAGACAATGGTGTTGCTGCAATCGACTTTAATTCCTATGGCTCACGCCGTGGCAATCACGAGGTCATGATGCGCGGTACCTTTGCAAATATTCGTCTGCGCAACCTGATGGCTCCGGGCACCGAAGGTGGCATGACCACGCACCAGCCCTCCGGTGAGGTCACGACGATTTATGATGCCGCTATCCAATATGCGGCTGATGCGATTCCGTTGGTGATTCTGGCCGGCAAAGAATACGGCTGCGGCTCTTCACGCGACTGGGCCGCCAAGGGTACGCGACTGCTCGGAGTTAAGGCCGTGATCGTCGAGACCTATGAGCGTATCCACCGTTCTAATCTGGTGGGCATGGGCGTATTGCCGCTTGAGTTTGTCGATGGCGCCAATGCCGACTCTCTTGGACTCGATGGCAGCGAAACCTTTGATTTCGACGGCCTCGAAACCGGCGCGAAAACGATCAACGTCACCGCCACCAAGACCGATGGCAGCAGTAGCTCATTTAGCGCACGCGTTCGCATTGATACCCCCAAGGAATGGGAATACTTTGAGAACGGCGGCATCCTGCACTACGTATTGCGTAATCTCGCCAAATAACGGGAATCACCATTATGGATCTATCCACTCTTACTGCGATTACCCCGGTCGACGGCCGCTACGGCTCCAAGGTCGCGGATCTGCGTGAAGTCTTTAGCGAATATGGGCTGATCAAGCATCGCGTACTGGTTGAAGTACAGTGGCTCAAGGCACTGTCGAATGCATCCGGCATCGCCGAAGTCCCTGTATTTAGCTCCGAGGCCATGCAAACGCTGGATGCAATCATCACTGAGTTTAGTATTGAGGACGCGCAAGCGGTTAAAGACATCGAGGCGACCACCAATCATGACGTGAAGGCGGTTGAGTATTTCTGCAAGGGTAAGGTGGAACATCTTCCGGAGCTTGAGGCGATCCGTGAATTTTGGCACTTCGCCTGCACCTCTGAGGACATCAATAATCTTGCCTACGCACTGATGCTTAAAATCGGACGCGACAAGGTGCTTGCCAGCGGCATGGACCCCGTCATTGCCCGGCTGCGCGACCTGGCACACGAACTCGCCGATGCGCCGATGCTGGCGCGCACCCATGGACAGCCCGCCTCTCCCAGTACCATGGGCAAGGAAATCGCCAATGTGGTGCGACGTCTGGAACGTCAGCGCGAACAGATTATCACTGTACCGATCATGGGCAAGATCAATGGCGCTGTTGGCAACTTCAATGCGCACTTGTCGGCTTATCCGGATATCGACTGGCCGTCGTTCGCCTCTGACTTTGTGCGCGATCTCGGACTCGAGTGGAACGAATACACAACCCAGATCGAACCGCATGATTACATCGCCGAGTTGTTCGATGCCCAAGCTCGATTCAACACCATTCTGATTGATTTCTGTCGAGACATCTGGGGTTACATCTCGCTGGGCTATTTCAAACAAAATGTGGTCAAGGGCGAGGTCGGATCGTCGACCATGCCACACAAGGTCAACCCGATTGACTTCGAGAACGCCGAAGGCAATCTCGGCATCGCCAATGCAATCATGGAACATCTGGCCCGCAAGCTGCCCGTGTCACGCTGGCAACGTGATCTCACCGACTCGACGGTGTTGCGTAATATTGGTGCGGGGATCGCGTACTCCAGCATTGCCTATCAGTCTTGTCTGCGCGGATTGAGTCGTGTGGCGCTGAACCCGGATCGACTGTTGGCGGATCTCGATGGCAACTGGGAAGTATTGGCGGAACCGATTCAAACGGTGATGCGACGTTATGGTATTGCCAACCCTTATGAGCGGTTGAAAGATCTGACGCGCGGCCAAAAACTCGACGGCGAATCGATCCGTAATTTTATTGATGGCCTGGAGATTCCGGATAGCGCGAAGGCGAAACTTAAAGAGATGACACCGGCGAGTTATATTGGCAATGCGGTGGGTCAGGCTGAGCAAATCTAGGGGATCACC
>DTRM01000049.1 GCA_012965975.1 Chromatiaceae bacterium
CTGTTCGGGTCGAGGGCGGGCAACTAAAACTGCGAGCGCCCAAAGGCGCCCTGACGCCAGCCTTGCAAGCCCAGATCAAGGCGACTAAATCCGCCCTGATCCTCCACCTTCAAACTGCTGCTGATGTCGGACATACCATACCGGCCACAAGCCGTGACGGCTCCAGCAACGTATCATTCGGTCAGCAACGCTTGTGGATCCTCGAACAGTTCGACCCCGGCAAACCGGTTTACAACATTGCCCAGGCACTCAGATTGGAAGGTTCTCTGGATATCAAAGCCCTGCAACAGACACTATCAACCATTCTCGAACGCCATGAAGCCCTGCGCACACGATTCAAGGAAGACAATGGAAGGCCTGTGCAAATTGTTGAGAATCAATTTGATCTACCACTGTCCCAAATCGACCTGAGCGACGCGCCAACGACCGATCTCGATGACACCCTTGCGCACAGAATGAGGGAAGAAGCGAGGATACCCTTTTCACTGACCGAGGCTCCGCTGATTCGAGCCATTTTGTATCGTCTTGCCGACCAGTCTCATGTCCTGCTAATCGTGGTACACCATATCGCCTTTGATGGATGGTCGTTTGCGGTGCTCTATCACGAAATCTCATCACTCTATAACTCAGCGTTACAGGGTGCCGGTGCGTCGCTTGTTGAACTACCCGTGCAATACCGCGACTTCGCTGAGTGGCAACTACGATCAATGTCAGGAGAGGTGCTTGAAAAACAGCTCCACTACTGGACGACGGCGCTGGAGAACAACCCAACATCACTGACGCTGCCAACCGACCGACCACGTCCACCGCAGCAAACGTTTCGTGGAGCCACACTACACCGCAGGCTGGAAGGTCCATTGCTGCAGTCCCTCACGTCGCTGGCGCAGACACATGGTGCAACACTGTTCATGGTTGGTCTGGCCGCTTTTCAAATACTGATGTCACGTTATTCCAGTCAGACCAATATCGCCGTCGGCACGCCAGTCGCCGGCCGGGATCATGTTGACATTGAGAACCTTCTGGGATTTTTCGTCAACAGCGTTGTCATGCAGAGCGACCTTGACGGTAACCCGACATTTGTCGAGTTTCTACATCAAGTACGCAAAACCGTTCTAGAAGCACTCGATCATCAAGAGACTCCCTTTGATCGCCTTGTTGATGCGATCAAACCAGAACGCGACATGAGTCGGTCACCATTATTTCAAGTCATGTTTGTGCTGCAAAATACCCCACCGGCAGCGGTTTCTATGGATGGACTTGAGGTGCGGAGTAAAGCGGTACCATTGGAGACCTCCAAGTTTGATCTAACCCTTTCAATCGAATCTGGCAAAGACAGCTTGGTCGCCGCATGGGAGTACGCGACGGATCTGTTTGATCATGCCACGATCACACGCATGGCGGAGCACTACGAGGTGCTGCTGACCGAGATAGCAAAGAACCCCGATGCACCTGTTATGCAGATCCCTCTGCTCGATGATGCCAGCGTTCGGAAGCAAGTCGTCGACTGGAACCAAACTGAAAAACAATACCCTGAAACCCGTTGCTTGCAGGATTTACTTGACGCTCAATGTGAGCAAACCCCCGATGCCACCGCGGTCGTGTTTGAGGACACTGCGCTCAGTTATGCACAACTCAACGCTCGCGCCAACCAACTGGCTGCGTGGCTACGTGAGCAGAATGTCGGCCCAGACTCTCTGGTCGGGATTTGCATTGATCGTTCACTGGAAATGGTGATCGGACTGCTGGGTATTATCAAGGCGGGCGGCGCCTATGTGCCACTGGATCCGACCTATCCGCAAGACCGACTCGCCTACATGATTGAGCACTCCCAAGCGCCCGTGGTTCTGACCCAGGAGTCGCTGCGCACCGAGTTACCGACAACTGACGCAACGCTACTCGCGCTCGACTCTGAATGGGATCAACTTGATGTACTACCACAAGATAATCCATCCATCGTCAATACTCCGGATGACCTTGCCTATGTGATCTATACCTCGGGATCCACCGGCCAACCGAAGGGGGTCATGGTTCCGCATCGGGGTATTTGTAACCGCTTGCAGTGGATGCAAGAGATGTATTCACTTGACACCAGTGACCGGGTTCTGCAAAAAACCTCTTTCAGCTTCGATGTATCGGTATGGGAATTTTTCTGGCCGTTAATCAGTGGTGCGACGCTGGTGGTCGCCCGCCCCGAGGGCCACAAGGACACAGGCTATCTCACACAGGTTATCGCGGATCAAGCCATCACCACCCTGCACTTTGTTCCGTCGATGTTGCAGCTGTTTCTGGAAGACCCCAAGGTTGATCAGTGTACCACTCTGCGACGTGTAATTTGCAGTGGCGAGGCGCTACCGTTTGATACCCAACAACGTTTTTTTTCACGGCTGGATGCCGAACTACATAATCTGTACGGCCCCACCGAGGCCTCGATTGACGTCACCTATTGGACCTGCGAGCGTAACCCATCCAGCCATCGAGTACCCATCGGGTATCCGATTGCCAACACGCAAATTTATATTCTGGATCGCTACCAACAGCCGGTTCCCATCGGCGTCGCTGGGGAATTGCATATCGCCGGAGTGGGTCTGGCGCGCGGCTATCTGCACAACGATGCGCTGACCCGCGATACGTTTATCGCCAACCCGTTTAGCAAGGATGTACACGCAAAGATGTACAAAAGCGGTGACCTGGCCCGTTATCGCGCCGATGGTAGTATCGAATACAGCGGACGACTGGATCATCAAATCAAATTGCGCGGCTACCGAATCGAACTCGGCGAAATCGAAGCCTGCCTTGATCGACACCCTGATCTACGCGATACCGCCGTATTGCCTTATGAACGTGGACCCGGTGACACCGTGTTGGTCGCCTACTACGTGCGCGCCAACGACAATGAACCGTCTAATAACGACCTCAGGCAACACCTCGAACAGAGTCTTCCAGACTACATGGTGCCCTCTGTCTTTATTAGGTTAGCGGAATTCCCGCTAACGGCGAATGGCAAGTTTGATCGCAAAAACCTGCCTGCGCCCGACTTTCAATCCACCTCAACGAACGGCTCTGATGAGGACTGGCTGGCCAACTACCAATCCCCTCGCGATGCGCTGGAGTACCAACTTTCCGAGATCTGGGAAGAACTGTTTACCTTCACGCGGCCAATTAGCATTGATGAAGATTTCTTTGCACTGGGGGGACATTCTCTGGCTGCGGTACGTTTGATGAATCAGGTAAATCGAGTCACCGGCCAGAACCTACCATTGGCAACGTTATTTCAGGCACCGACCATCGAGACTCTGGCGCAACGAATCAAGGACAGTGACTCGAGCGCGTTCTCGTCCGATGCCGCCTCGCTGGTAACTATTAAAGAAGGCGGAGGTAATCCGGTTTTTGTCCTGCCTCTGGCCGACGGAATTATATTTCATATTCACCTCAGGCTCGGGCGGTATCTCGCGGCTGACAGTACCGTGTATGGCCTGCAGGCACGGGGGGTTCAGGGGAAAGAGCATCCACATGAGTCCATGGAGGACGCCGCTGCCGAATACATCCAGTTGATGCGCGAGGTTCAACCGCATGGGCCATACAAGATTATTGGTATTTGTGATGGCGCAACCACGGCCTTTGAGATCGCCCAGCAACTCACCGCACAAAATGAAACCGTCGGTTGTTTATGCATGATTGTGCCGACCCTGCCACCCCTGCAAAAAGTCATGCACAATCCACCCAAGGAACTGTATCGCGCCCTGAAAAACCATCCCCCCGAACTCGGGCGAGTGGCCAACGCGCATTTCAAGTCACGTGGACTCTATATCCCCGCGACCTACCCCGGATCCATCGTGCTGTTCGAGGGCGAACAGGATCCACCGCAGCGCAACGCGCAGGTACGCCAACGCTGGGCTGAACTTATTGACGGTGAGCTCACCCATCACATCGTACCCGGTGATCACAATACCTGCGTTCAGGATCCGAACGTGCAGATTCTGGCGGCTAAATTGGCCCACTATATTTTGAAACCCCCCGCATAGCGGTTAAACTTGTCGCATCGCAGGCCGATATTATCCGCACACAATAATGGGGTTCATGACGATGTCTGACACCAACAATGACGACGATCAGGAATACAAGGTCGTAGTCAACCACGAGGAACAATATTCCATCTGGCCGATGGGCCGTGAAAATGCACCTGGCTGGAAAGATGTGGATACCACTGGCAGCAAAGCCGACTGCCTGAAGTATATCGACGACGTGTGGACTGATATGAGACCACTCAGTCTACGCAAGCATTGAGACACAGACAGTGGGCGACACCCGAACGCCCAACCCATCCTACTGATATTTTGCTCTAGTCCTATGAACGCCAGCCCGAGCCAGGAACAGCCGATTCAAACCCCAACGATTGCAGTCAGTGCCACGTTCACTGCCGAACCTCTGCAGGAAGCGCTCGACTTCTGGCTGGCGGAACTGGCGTTCGAGGCCAATATACAATTTGCACCATTCGCCCAAGTGTTTCAGGAGTTACTTGCACCGGACAGCCTGCTTGCCAGCAATAGCAGTGGACTTAACGTGATATTGGTTCGTCCCAGTGATTGGGATACACAAGATGATTCGTTCGAACACTACGCATCAAAATTCGTATCTGCGCTTGGGGCCGTCACCACACAATCATCTGCTATGTGGCTAATCTGTATCTGCCATGACACTCCATCTAAAGGAACCAACACCTACGAGAAACTACTGTCGGAGCTGAGGATGCTTGATTCGATACAGGTAATTACGCCTGACGACGTCGAGCGTCTGTATCCGGTAGAGACATATCATGATGCGGAACAGGACAAACTGGCCTGCATCCCGTACACCAGCCTTTACTACACCTCGTTGGCTACTCTGATCATGCGACGCTTCTACGCGATGATCACGCCTGACATCAAAGTCATTGCACTGGATTGCGACAATACGTTATGGCGCGGTGTGTGCGGTGAAGTCGGTGCACACGGGGTCGAGGTCGACAGCGCATGCCACGCCTTGCAAGACTTCATGCTGGAGCAACATCAGGCTGGGGTTTTGCTGTGTTTGTGCAGCAAAAACAATGAGCAGGATGTGCTCGATGTATTCGCTCAACACTCAGACATGCCGTTATCGTTGGACGATATCGTCGCAACGCGCGTCAACTGGAAGCCTAAATCCGACAACCTGAAGTCACTTTCCGACGAACTTGGACTGGGACTGGACAGCTTTGTTTTTGTCGATGATGATGCGGTCGAATGTAGCGAGGTCAACACACGCTGTCCCGAGGTCACCACCTTGCAATTGCCTCGCCAACGGCCTTTGATCGCGCGTTTCCTGCACCATGTGTGGGCCTTTGATCACAGCGATACCACGGATGAGGCACGGATGCGTAATGCCTTGTATCGTCAAAATGCACAGCGCCAAACCGCCGCAACACAGGCCCTGACATTACAGGACTTTCTTCACGATCTGAATCTGTCGGTTAGCATCGAACGCATGAACGACGACCATATCCCCCGCGTCGCTGAACTGTTCAATCGAACCAACCAGTTCAATGCGACCACCCAGCGATATTCCAGCGGCGAAGTTCGCGCCCTGCTGCAGTCGGGACAGCAACAGGTTTTGGTCACATCTGCCCAGGATCGGTTCGGTGACTATGGGCTCATTGGCGTTGCAGTTTACGGGATTGACGGTGACACGTTGGATGTCCGATCCTTGCTACTAAGCTGTCGCGCACTGGGTAAGCGAATCGAACATCAAGTCATCCAGAGACTCACCAACATTGCCATCGACGCGGGTTGCCAGTGGCTACAGGTTCGCTATGTAAAAAACGAAAAAAACCATCTTGTTGTTGGATTTCTTGAGCAGTTAGGCGAACACAGTACCGCAACGCAGGAACAGGCCCTGTTGTATCGCTTTCGTATTCAATCACTATCGGTAGAGGTCTAAAGGTTTCATGCGTCACAGTGGAACTCGCCTGTCCCGGATAGCACTTGACCTGCAGCGACCGCAGAAGATCCTCGATGCCATCGATGCTCGACTGCAGAACCGTTCACAACCGACCACTCGTGGAAGCTATATCAAACCACGCGATGAGTTGGAACAATGGCTCACGCAATGCTGGTGTACAGCATTACGGCAACACCGGATCAGCATATTCGACGATTTTTTTGAGCTCGGCGGCAATTCACTACAGGCTACCCAAATTATTGCGCAGGCGCGCAGCCACTTTAGCGTAGACGTTTCCCTGAATGCGTTATTTGAAGAACCGACCATAGCTGGCTTGGCTGATATCGTACGCGCCGCAGCTCAACTGGCTTCCGATTCCGACTCAACAATCCTGCAACATACAGCTGATGATGCGATCCATGGCGTTTCGTTTGCGCAACAACGCCTGTTCTTTCTGCACGGCTGGGATGGCGGTGGCGCCACCTACAACATACCGCTGGCATTTAGAATAAAGGGCGAGTTTCATCCCGAGACCCTGCAACAGTGTCTAGATACACTGGCTCACAGACATCCCGCACTGCGCACTCGCTTTGCCGTGTCTGAGAACGAGATTGGCGCGATTATCGATGAGGATTCGGCTCCGTTGATCGACATTCGTGATCGGCGTGGCGAGTCAACTCCAAACACGCTGCAGAACACCCTTATACAACAGGAGGCCGCCAAACCGTTCGATCTTGAAAATGGACCGTTGATGCGCGTCACCGTTCTACTGCTCTCCGGGCAAGAGACTCTCTTGTTACTCACGCTGCATCACATTATCTCGGATGGATGGTCTCTAGGCGTTCTGTTGCAGGAGTTGTCGGCACTGTACAACGCGCGGATTCTGAACAAACCGGCCATGCTGCCGGACCTACCCTTCCAGTATGCCGACTTTGCGGCTTGGCAAAAGCAGTGGCTCAGTGGAGACATACAAGTTGGGCAACTCGACTACTGGAAGTCTGTTCTTGCCGATCTACCCCCGCCACTGACGTTACCTGTCGACCATCAACGCCCCGCCACGCGCTCAGCTCGCGGTGATATCGCGCGCTTTTCGTTGGTTAGTGAACTGCGTGATCAACTGGAAATGGCCTGCCGAGACCAGAGGGCAACCCTGTTCATGGGGCTGATGGCCGCCTGGTTTGTGCTACTGCATCGCTTTAGCCAACAGGACGATATCGTCGTCGGTACACCGATAGCCAATCGCAATCATGCCGGCACCGAAGGTATGCTGGGATTTTTTGTAAACACACTAGCACTGCGCGCCGACTTGTCGCACAACCCGGTTTTTGCAGACCTTCTCGAACATGTACGCAGCATTACCCTGCAGGCCTTTGAGCATCAGGACATACCGTTTGAAAAGGTCGTAACCGAACTTGATCTGGAACGTGACCTGAGCCGCACGCCAGTTTTTCAGGTCATGCTGGTTTACCAGAATGCACAGAGCGATAGTCTTGCTCTCACCGGAACCTCGATTACCCCGCTGACAACCCATAGCGGAACCTCGAAGTTCGACCTTATTCTGGAGGTAGTTGAAACCGGCACCGGTCTTGATCTCAATTGGGAATATGACTCGGCATTGTTTGATCGTGAGACCATCGAGTTATTTCAGCACGCGTGGCAGACCCTGCTAAAGTCATTGCCGCAGCAGTGGCATCAACCGGTGTCAGCGCTAACCATCGGAGAGACTGACGAACCTTCCCTGCCACCAGCAGACACCAGCGTAGACAGGGTCTCGACCAATATCATCGAACTGTTCGAGCAACAGGCAGCCGCCACACCGGCTAACGTCGCCACGGTGTTCGATGGGCAGAACACTCACTACGCCCAACTCAACAAACAGGCGAATCAGCTCGCACGCCACTTACAAACCCTAGGCGTAACCCACGGTGACCGAATCGGCTTGTGTCTACCGAGAACCAGCCAACTCATCGTCGGCATTCTGGGCATACTCAAGACTGGTGCCGCCTACGTTCCGTTGGACCCAACCTATCCGGCCGAGCGCATACGTTACATGCTGGATGACTCGGGCGCGGGAATTGTCGTCACCGATATCGACAACAACACATCCCTGCCCTCGGCCGAAAAAGTCATCGTCTGTTTGAATCGCGATGCACAATCCATTCAACAACAGTCAGACGACAATCTGTCTGTTGCGATCGATGCCCAGCTGATCGCCTATATAATCTATACATCAGGTTCGACTGGCCGACCTAAGGGCGTCGCCATTCCACATGCCAATGTGACGCGTCTGTTCCACTCTACCGACGCATGGTTCGGGTTCAACCAAGACGATGTCTGGACCCTGTTCCACTCCTATGCGTTTGATTTTACCGTATGGGAAATTTGGGGCGCCCTGTTCTACGGCGGGCGTCTGATTATCGTGCCGTTCGAGGTCACGCGTACGCCGGATGCCTTTCATGCCTTGTTGATTGAACACTGTGTCACGGTTCTCAACCAGACACCCACCGCCTTCGCGCAACTGGTTCGCCATGACTCGGCCTCATCAAGCGATCCTCAGATGCTGGCCCTGCGTTATGTCATCTTCGGTGGCGAAGCACTCGACTTTCAGACCTTACGCCCGTGGTTTGACCGGCATGGTGATCAAACACCCCGGCTGATCAATATGTACGGCATTACCGAGACCACAGTGCATGTCACCTATCGACCATTGTCCTTGCGGGATCTCGACTCCGGTACTCGCAGCGACATCGGCATCCCGATTCCCGATCTGCAATGCTATGTGCTTGATGCCTACGGTCAGAAGGTTCCGACTGGCGTAGCCGGCGAACTGCATGTCGGCGGCGCTGGGTTGGCGCAGGGTTACCTGAATCAGCCGAACCTCACCGCGCAGCGCTTCATCCCAAATCCGTGGGCATCACAACCCGGTGAACGACTGTACCGCACCGGTGATCTAGTCAGAAAACTGCGCAACGGTGGCCTTGATTATCTGGGTCGCATCGATCAACAAGTGCAACTGCGTGGCTTTCGCATCGAACTGGGGGAGATTGAATCCGCACTCAGCACTCACCCAAAGATTCAGGAAAGCGTCGTATTGGTGGTGGATGAATCAGGCCATGCGCCCCAACTGGTTGCCTGGTTGGTCGCAGACCAAACGATTCCGGTCGAGGATATTCGAGATTGGTTAGGCAACACCCTCCCCCTCTATATGATCCCTGCAGCGTTTGTATTCGTCGACAGCTTTGCGCTAACACCGAACGGGAAACTCGATAAGGCTGTTTTACCAAAGCCGCAAACAAGAACCATTGGATCGACCGATACCTACGTCGCACCCAGCACCCCAACAGAACAAACACTCACCGAAATATGGCAAGACGTACTGTCGATTGAGCGCGTGGGAATCCATGACAGTTTCTTTGCTCTCGGTGGCGACTCGATCAAAAGTATCCCTGTGATCGCGAGGGCAAGAAAACAGGGGTTAAGCCTGTCCCTGCTGCAACTGTTCAAAGATCCGGACATCCAAAGCCTGGCCAGAAGCATCGATGCACACGACTCCGACGACATAGAAACGGTCATCACGGCAGCGTTTGACCTGATATCCGAGGAAGACAGAAAACGACTCCCAAATGATGTTGTCGATGCCTACCCCTTATCGATGTTACAGGCTGGCATTCTCTTTCATATGCAATTGTCTCCAGAGTCCCGGATCTATCACGATGTGCACAGCACGATTTTGGAAGTGGACTTCGATGCTGACGCATTCATCAAGGCCATTGAAACCACCCTCGCTCGACACCCCGTTTTACGGACATCATTGTCACTTGCCGACTACAGTACCCCGTTACAGTTAGTACACCGGTCGGCCCCGGCCAATTTTGTTTACCGAGATATACGGCATATGAGTGAGATCGAGCAGGAATCTTGCATCGACTCCTGGCTGCGGGAAGAAAAAGACAGCCTCTTTGCGTTCGACAGCGCCCCCCTGATCCGTTTTTCTGTCCATCAGCGCACTGATACTCAGATCGAGTTTACCGGTGCCGTGTGTCATGTGGTGTTCGATGGCTGGAGCGAGAACTCGACCATCACAGAACTATGGGATTTACATTTCCAGTACGCTTCCGGGGAATCCGTTTGTCCCAAAGCACTGCCCGGCACCTACCGGGATTTTGTCGCCCTCGAACGGAGCATTATTAGCGATACCAAATACAGAACCTTCTGGAAACAAGAAATAGAGGGATACGAACCTGCCGCACTGCCGCGCTGGCCTCAGGAATATCGAAGCACTGAGCTGACACCGGTATGTTCTCCACAACAGCACGTCAGCGAGGAGCTGACCCACCACCTTACCGCCCTATCATCAGACCTCAAAGTACCGCTGCAAGCCGTGCTTCTAGCCGCGCATATCAAGGTCATATCCATGCTCATGGGGAGCCAACGAGTTTGTACGGGGATGGTGTCACATAGCCGACCGGATATTGAAGGTGGCGAAGCCATCAAAGGATTGTATCTCAACACGATACCGATGGTGATGGATTTGGGAGGACACACCTGGAAATCGTTGGTCCTGCACATATACGAAAAGGAACAACGTCTGTTTCCGTTCCGCCAATACCCGATGGGGCAGATCAAGAAAGACACCGGACAGGAATTCTTGTTCGAGTCGGCTTTCGGCTACGTGCATTTCCATGTTATGGAAGAGTTGTATCGCACGGGAAAACTCCGCCGCATCAGTGAAACACGGCGCTGGGCTCCAACTGACTTTCCGTTGATGAGCGTATTCATTCATGATCCGCTTGAAGATCGACTCTCCATCACACTGGATTTCGATGCCGCCGAACTCAGCCCGAAGCAGATTGAATCCATCGGCGAGTACTATTTTAAAACTCTGGCAACCCTTACGAAAAATCCAGATGCCCTTTGTTCGTCCCGGTGTCTGCTGCCACATAATGAAATGCAAACAATAGCGAGGCTAAACCCTGTGATTGAGGTTCAAGCGACGCAATATGCTGTCCAGAACCTGTTTGATCAGCAAGTTGCACGCACCCCAGACACGGTGGCACTGATCGAAGGTGATACCACAACGAGCTACCGGGTCTTACAAGAAGATGCTAATCAGCTAGCTAACTATTTGATTCAGATTGGCGTCAAACCCGGTGACAAAATTGGTATTTGTCTGGCACGCTCAACACGTTTTGTCACGGCAGTTCTGGCAGTACTGAAGGCTGGTGCTATCTACGTACCACTGGATCTGGACTACCCACCAGACCGACTCGCCTTCATGTCCGATGACAGTGAAACGCTGGTGGTATTGTCGGACAACCTGAGTCACGCGCATCTACCTGATGGTATCGCACGTTTGATTCTTCTCGATGAAACAAGCGGCGATATTGCGGCCTGCGATGACACGTCTCCGGATATCGTGGTCACCGTAGATCATCCCGCCTACATCATGTACACCTCTGGTTCGACGGGTGTACCGAAAGGTATTCTGATTCCGCACAAGGCCATCGTAAGACTGGTTATCAACCCCGACTATGTTTCGTTGGATGCAACTGAAACCATTTTGATGCTGGCACCGGTGTCGTTCGACGCCTCCACCTTTGAACTGTGGGGCAGCCTACTCAACGGTGGTCAATTAGCGATCATGACCGACAATCTGTCATCGCTGGAACAAATCGGCCGAGCCATACACGGTCACTGCGTGACCACCATGTTTCTCACGTCGGGTCTGTTCCACCAACTGGCTGACGAAGATCTGCAAGCCCTTGCACCACTCAAGCAATTATTATTTGGTGGTGAAGTCATGTCGGTGCCACATGTCGGTAAGATAATGCAAGCCCATCCTGATTGTACCCTGATCCATTGCTACGGCCCAACCGAGAATACCACTTTCAGCAGTTGCTATACGGTGAAAGAGGAAGATCTCGCGCACCAACCTCTGCCTATCGGACGCCCGATTAACGGGACACAGATGGTTATTGTCGGTCCCGATCTCCATCTGTGTCCTATCGGCGTCGCTGGAGAATTGTGTCTCGGTGGTGTCGGTCTGGCGATGGGCTATCTGAATCGTCCCACGCTGACCGCAGAGCAGTTCATACCCGATCCGTTCAGTGCGGTACCGGGAGCACGTCTGTATCGCAGTGGAGATCTGGCTCGCATACTGCCCTCGGGTCTCATCGAGTTTGTTGGCCGCATCGACCATCAAGTCAAGATTCGCGGCTTTCGCATCGAACTTGCAGAGATCGAAGTGGAACTCACGCGGCATGCACAGGTTCGCGAAGCCGTGGTTCTCGCTCGCCTTGATACGCCCGGCAGCAAGCGGTTGGCCGCCTATGTGGTAGCGGAACCGAATACCACGCTCACCAGTGAAATACTCAAGCAGTTTCTAACCAAGACGCTACCCAGTTACATGATCCCACTGGCGTTTGTGGTGCTTGACGAACTGCCATTGACCGCCAATGGCAAGGTTGATCGTGATGTACTGCCAGCACCTGCCTGGGGCAGAATTTCTGCCGCTGCCGAGTTCGTCGCCCCCAGCACTGAACGCGAAAATATCATTGCACGACTCTGGCAGGAAGTGCTTGGAGGTGAGGCGCCGGGCGTTACGGATAACTTTTTTGAGAACGGTGGTGACTCATTGTCTGCGACGCGATTAATTTCACGTATACGCCGCGCCTGCGATGTGGAACTTCCCCTACGCGTATTGTTTGATACTCCCACCATTCGCGAAGTCGCCACCGCGGTGAATGATGAGGACGATCGAGAAGAATTTGAAATATAATGGGATGCATTTCTGCCCACTTAACCCCTCATCCTAACCTTCTCCCTAAGGGAGAAAGGACTGTCTACCGGGAGACAAATGAGTTGGGTTCGATCAGAACATTCTTCATTTAACTCTGATATTATTCCCTGATAACACAGGACATAAACGATAACCGCCAAAGGCTTTCACCTGATGTCGAATACTGACTCACTGACACCACTGAAGGCCCTGACACTGCTCGGCGCACCCGCCCTGTTGCTCATCGCGCTATATTTTCCATCACTGGACTATGAGTTCGTGTGGATGGATATTCCTGAGATCAAGGAAGGCAATCTAATACTGCCTGAGTACGACTATGTCAACGCGTTCTTTCGACCGCTCCATGTAACCCAAAGTGGTCGCAGCGATACCTCCCAGAATCCTTACTACCGACCCTTGCAACTGCTCATGGTCAGCAGCATTTATCACCGGGTGGGACTAACCCCACGCTATTACCGCGCCAGCGCGATTGCCATCGGTGCAGCTTACTCCGCGTTGTTTGCGTTCCTCGCATGGTTACTGTTTCGTCGCTTCATCCCGGCCTTGGCTGCTTCTCTGATTCTGGTTGCTCATCCGTTTTCGATCGAGTCCTTTGCCTGGATATCGGCCATTGCCGAAGGTGCCGCCGCCTTCTGGATCGTCGCCAGCCTGATTTTGGCATTGCTTGCTATGGGTGAAGCGGATAAAACTCGGGCCCTGCGCTATGTCATCGGTTCATGTCTGTGCATGGTGGTCGCGTTATTGTTTAAAGAAAAATCGGTTGTGCTTCCCGTCATGAGTATCGCCCTACTGATCAGCCTGCGCTTCGGTAGGCAACCTCAGTGGGCATCACTCAACCACAAACAATACGCCGACTGGCGTGATGACCCGGCAATATGGCTGATTATCATTCAGGCCTTTACCGTGTTCGGCTATCTCAGCGTTTGGCGGCCGATGATACTCGAGATCGGTACCGCCGGGGCGTCCCTTACTGGCTCCATGACCACGCAATGGCTAACCGCTATCGGCAACTGGCCAGCGACGATGTTTGGGTTTTTTCTGCCGATACACCCCACCACCAGCGACGTCACGCCGATCTATCGCTCGTTTTCGGAACCGGCGGTATGGGCAGGTGCATTACTCGGCGTTGGCTCGTTTGGCCTGTGGATACTCCTATTACGTTGGCGCATGGGCATTGCCGCCTTTGGTCTCGCTTGGGTCTGGATCGCGTTTCTTCCCACCGCCAACCTAGTGCCGATGATTCACGCCCACGCCGACCGCTATTTGTTTTTATCTATTGGTGGTGGTGCGCTATTACTGGTGAGCGTTATTCAGACACTTACCCACAGCAATAGCCAACGAACCCAATCCGCGGTTATGCTCGGGGTGTCGATCGCGTTAGTCGCAGGTCTGAGTGCACAGACCGTGCAGCGCCTACCCGACTGGCGCTCAACAAAGACATTGTTTACCGCCGATCTCGCTCGCGACCCAAACTTTCAGGAAGGCCGATTCCACCTCGCACGTGATCTGTATCTGAAAGGACAACTCAATCAGGCGGCCAAAGAGATAGACACGCTTATTCGAATTGAAGAGTCAGAGCTTGATGTACTCAGCAACATCAATCAAGCCGGCCTGTATCAAATGG
>DTRM01000050.1:0-3646 GCA_012965975.1 Chromatiaceae bacterium
GGACTATATGCCAAGGCGCGTAAGGGTATTATCCCTGAGTTCACTGGCATTAGTGACCCCTATGAAGAGCCAGAGCGTCCTGAGATTCGGATCGATACCTCGACGTTGACGCCAATGGAAGCCGCCCAACAGATCTTTCTGTTCCTGTTCAAGGAAGGCTATATCGATTCTTCACAGGAAACGTAGAATTCGTTGTGCACATCGAACAAAGTCCGTGCAATGTTGTCGTATTGGGTAGTTTAATAAATAACTCGTTTTAGCCAGAAGATATAGGTAACAGCGGTAGTGATGAAGTGTATTCGGCAAATTCTTGTGCTTGTCCTGTGTTTTCCGCTGTTGACGGTGTCAGGATGCAGGAATTCTGACTCTGTGGCCGCTGGAGGTTCTGGCTCTGGGTTTGTTGGGCCGTGGGTTAATGCCGTAGCCGAGGCGTTACTGAGTCCACCCACCTTAACTATCCAGTCCACCTTCGAGCGTTCCAGTCAGTCGCGCGACGTCCTGGTCGAAGGTGATCTCTATTATGTCGCTGACGGGTTTCTGGGTCTTTCCGTTCTTCAGTTCACCTCTTACGATAGGCTCATCAAGGTGGGTGAGTTCCACATCGTGGGTGGCTCCGGGCGTGGCTACTCGGTCGCTAAAAATGGTGATACGCTTTTTATGGCGACCCGCGATGAAGGTATCTACGTGTTGGATGTCTCTGATCCACAGAACCCGGTGCAAATCGCGCTGATTGCCACCGACAATGATGCGTCATCCGTCAAAGTTCGTGACAATCTTTTGTATGTTGCCACGTCGGGTGCATTTCGCATCTATGATGTCTCGGTGCCGGGTTCACCTGCCGAATTAGGTTCACTTGCGGCAGATTCGCCCAACCAACGATTTATTCTCGATGGCAGTACGGCCTATGTGGCCGGATTTAGCCAAGGGTTGGTGGTGATCGATATTAGCGACCCTGGGGCCCTACGGTTGCGGGAGCAGGTCAATACTGGCACTAGTGCCCGAGCGGTAGCAAAGCAAGGTGATTACCTGTTTATTGGTGGCGATGCCAGTATTCTCTCTGTGTACTGGGTGGACAATCCCAGCGACCCGCAGTTTGTGACGGATCTGATCTTGCCGGACTTCTCACCTGTGGGTACCACCCACGGGATTTTTGACTTGCGTATTGACGGTAATATTTTGTACGTCGCCGATGGTGCCAGTGGTGTTCACGCAGTCGACATCACCAATCCGTTTGATCCCGTTGTGGTGTCACATGTGGCGATTCGGGATCAAGCCCTAGGAGTTTTCGTACAGGGCCGTACATTGGTAGTTGCAGATGAGAACGAAGGTGTGCATCTGGTGGATATTTTTGCGACCACGGATATGGATGGAGATGGCACACTGGATGGCGCGGATGCCTTTCCACTGGATCCGACCGAGTCCGTGGATACTGATGGAGATGGGGTCGGAGACGGTGCTGATGCCGACGATGATGGTGATGGTGTAGCCGATGGGGTGGATGTGTTTCCACTGGATCCGACGGAGTCAGTGGATACTGATCTGGATGGGGTCGGAGACAACAGCGATGCCTTTCCGCTGGACCCCAACCAAACTGAGGATGTCGACCGGGATGGCGTCGGCGATATGGGCGATAGTTTGATCGAGCCGATCCTGCAGTGGGTGTCGTCGTTCGATACCGCTAGCGGTCAGTTGCGCGGCATTGCCAGAGACGGGCAGATCATCTATGCCGCCGATGGGTCGGCGGGCGTGACAATTTTCAGACTCGACGGCCTGACCGGTGATTTTACAGAGATCGCGAATGTTCCAGTGAGTACCGGTAGTGAGGCTAGTGCTCGTTCGGTGCAGTTGGTCGGTAATACGCTGTTGGTGGCGGCAAGAACCGATGGCTTGATGGTGCTCGATGTAACTGACCCGCTGAACCCTGAGCTGATCATGACGCTTCCTACACCGGAAAAGGCCACCTTTCTGACCATTGATGGCGACATCTTGATTCTGAGTGACCGCAACAGCCTTCAGACCTATGATATCTCCGATGTCCGCGCACCGGTTCATCTAGGGGCATTTTCCGCACCGACGGAGTTTGAACGGGTAGTCGTCGAGGATGGCTTGGCGTACATCGCCGCGTATTACTCGGGTCTGTTTATTATGGATGTGACCGATCCATCGAACCTGAAGAAAGTCTCGGGTGTCGGTGCCGATGGATTTGCGATGTGGGCGATTGCGAAGCAGGGCGACTACATATTCACCGGAGGTGAGGGTAGTGGTCTGCGGGTATACGATGTTTTGGACGTATTAAACCCCACGTTTGTGACGCAACTCGATCTACCCGATGTCAATTTGATTCTCGATGGGAACGATCAGCCACCGTTCAAGATGGAGATCGTTGGTGACTTTTTGTTCGTGGCGGATGGTGACGATGGGTTACAGGTCGTTGATATCTCTGATCCGGAGAATCCTGTTATCTCGACCAGCTATGCGACCAATGGCTTTGCTTGGGACTTTCTGATCGACGGATATACGATGTTTATCGGCAACTACTTGGATGGAATCCAACACATTAACTTAGGCGTTAGCCTCGATCACGATGGTGATGGGCGACCTAACTGGGATGATGCCTTCCCGTTAGATGAAACCCAGTAGTTACGCCGATACCTTAGCGGCTCATCGGTCGGAATTTTGGTGCGATTGTTTTAGGCCGAAGTAACGAGATACTAAGCGTCTCGGTATACATGATCATCGCGAGAAATACGAAGAAAAAATAATCAACGTAGACGAATGTTGAGTTCATGATTGAGCGCAGCACTGACAACACGAATACGCCCATCATAAAATGATGAAAATGCAGTCTCCCCCACTCCTTCATGCTGCGCAACTTACGCCGGATTTTCACCATCTGCAGGCCGATTCGGATAATAATCGTTAGCCAGATCGCAGCACCAATAAACCCGCTTGACATGATGATTTCCAGAACGCTGTTATGTGCATTTCGCGACGTGAATACTTTGTGGGTGCCTCTGCTTTGGTAGTCCTGAAATAGTGTTCCTGTCGCAAAACCCTCCCCAACCATAAGTTGAACCGGGTCGCGTTTAAGTATGGTATCCCAGAACTGTGTCCGACTGCTGAGCGACGTAATTTGCTCATCAGTTGCACCTCGTCTTAGATGGTCAATCACTTTATCTTGAATCCCAGGCGCAGCGAGAAGAGAAATGACAGTAATCAGAATAACCCCGATTCGAATGGTTCGCTTTTCGTACGCGGCAATTATCAAGACGCTGACAATAAAGAATAATAAAACACTTCTGGTATAACTGAGAAACAATATTACTGCACCGGCCGCCAATATAATCAGAGCAATGGCTTTGGTTCGGTTGCGGGCTTGGGGCATATCGAAACGATAGAGTCCGAACAGGGCGGTCAATGCACCCAGAAACCCGAGCCCATTGCCGACCATTGGAGGGTAGGATGATTCCATTTGGGTAGAGAGCAGCGGCGTGGCGCCAACCAGTTGTTTATGTTGAGCGCTACCGAAGACGGCAAGTTCGATCAGGGCGCTGAATACTGAGAGAGTGTAAATCCAGAAAACTCCAGTGGTGAACGTGATGGCGCTGGACTCTCTGTCTTTGCTGGTGGCAATGATTGCACCAAC
>DTRM01000050.1:3692-4134 GCA_012965975.1 Chromatiaceae bacterium
TGCGAGGCAAGCATAAATCGTCAGATAGCGGAGGTTACCAGTGAACATCGCTTTGATGCGATTGGCTGGATTGCTCATAAAGACACCCAAGGTAAGCAATGCAGCGAGTCCAACGGTAATGACGCGCCAGAGTTTACCCGATGATCCGATATCGATCGTGCCTTGCTTCAGTCCCACGACATCAGCCCCCGAGGGCGACAGAATCAGCCCTATGATAAAAATCACGGTGATGCTCAGCGCCGGGTTATAAAACAGAGTTTTTAGAATGCCAGGTTCGCGTTTCATGAATGATTACAGGGCTACCAAATTAGTTAATAACTATTTATATCTTATTATCGATATATCGCGCAGTAAATACGACCCGGTGTCGGGTTTCATAAGGACTAGCGGCTGCGTTCAGGGCAATATGAAGTATAAGATAAAAGATAGCGCGATTGTTGTG
>DTRM01000051.1 GCA_012965975.1 Chromatiaceae bacterium
GATCGCCGTGTCTGCCAACATCGGCTCTAGAGACGCCGCGGCGGGTTTCATTAACAAACAGTGTGACGGCGCACTGACCGGAATCGCCAGAACTCGCCTTGCACCGGCTTCCTTCACCGCATCGGATGCCTTTCTGACGGCCGTTGCGTGTCCCGCGATGACCACCTGACCCGGGGCATTAAAGTTAACGGCGGCGACGACCTCGCCTTTGTTATTGGCTTGCACTTGCGCACACACCGCAACGACCTCATCATCGTCAAGCCCAAGTACCGCCGCCATCGCACCCGTGCCCTCCGGCACGGCGGACTGCATGAGTTCCCCCCGTTTACGCACAATCGCAACGGCATCAGCGTAGTTCAGGCTGCCAGCGGCAACCAGTGCGGTGTATTCACCAAGGCTATGGCCAGCCATCAGTGCTGGGCGCCGGTCGGTCGACTCACACCAGACCCGCCAGGTTGCGACGCCGGACACCAGCATCGCGGGCTGGGTACAACTGGTTTTGTTGAGATCGTCAGCCTGTCCTTCCTGCACCAACTTCCACAGATCGTAACCCAATATCTCCGAGGCCTCAGCAAAGGTCTGTTCGACCACGGGATGGGTGTCCGCAAGTGCGGCCATCATGCCGAGAGACTGCGATCCCTGACCAGGAAAAATGAAGGCTAGATTAGCTTGGGTAACAAGGTTTGACATACTCTCACGCATGACCCGAATACGATTCAGGCCAGCACACTCCCTCTTTTATAATTAATAGTCGAGCAGTACTGAGCCCCAGGTAAAACCTCCACCAAACCCTTCCATCAACAGGGTTTCGCCGCGCTTGATTCGACCATCGCGCACCGCACAATCGAGTGCGAGCGGTATAGATGCCGCCGAGGTATTACCATGAGTCTGAACTGTCACCACAACGCGCTCCATGGACATACCAAGTTTGCGCGCCATCGCTGAAATTATTCGAATATTGGCTTGATGCGGAATCAACCAATCGATATCGGTTTTTTCGAGATTGTTCGCCGCCAAGGTCTCATCGCAAATCCGCCCCAAGGTATTCACGGCCATGCGAAACACTTCGTTGCCGCGCATCTGTACAAACGCCTTGCCTTCCTTGACCAGATCAAATCCTTGAGAGATTCCCACCGGCACCGTTAACAGATCGTCGTACTGACCATCGGCATGCAAATGGGTGGAACGAATACCTACTTTTTCATCCACGCCCAACACCACCGCACCCGCACCATCGCCAAACAGGACACAGGTATCACGATCGGTCCAGTCAACCACCCGCGACAGGGTTTCGGTACCGACGACCAGGGCATTGCGACAGGAATCCGTCTTGATAAACTTTTCCGCGATGCCAAGGGCATAAACGAAACCCGTGCAGACCGCCTGCACATCAAATGCGGCACAGCCGTGAATATCAAGCCGTTTCTGTAACAGACAGGCGGTACTGGGGAAAACGCGATCGGGCGTGGTGGTGGCAACAATAATCAGGTCAATGTCAGACGTTTGAAGATTAGCTGCTTCGATGGCGCGACGGGCGGCATGTTCTGCGAGATCACAAGCGGTCTCCCCGTCCGCCGCTATGTGGCGCTCCTCGATTCCGGTACGCGTGCGAATCCACTCGTCACTGGTGTCGACCATCTTTTCCAGATCAGCATTGGTCAACACCTTCTCGGGAAGGTATCCGCCGGTGCCCAGTATGCGGGCGAAACTCAACTGACCTGTCTCTGCGAAAGGAGTTGTTCTACCTGCATACCGATCCGTTGGGCCACGTCGTTTTCAACCTCATCTATGGCGATACCTATCGCGTTGGAAAATGAAAATGGATCCGCACCACCATGACTCTTGATCACGATCTTGCGTAAACCGACCAGACTGGCACCGTTGTAGCGTCGCGGGTCGATTCGGGATTTAACTGCCCTTAAAACCGGCGCTGCGACCAAACCACACAACATGGTCAGCAGGTTTTTCTTAAACGCCTGCCGCATCAACTGGGTGACCATCTTTGCGACTCCCTCGCTGGTCTTCAATGCGACATTGCCGACGAAACCATCACAGACAACCACATCAACGCTGCCCGCATAGATATCATCGCCCTCGACAAAGCCGACATAATTGATCGAACTGTCTGCTAGGAGCTTCGCGGCATTCTTGACGGTTTCTATGCCTTTCATGTCTTCCTGACCGATGTTCAACAGACCCACTGTAGGGTTTTTCTTGTCCGTCACTGCGGCGACCAACTGTTCACCCATCACCGCAAACTGAAATAACTGTTCTGCCGATGAATTGACGTTCGCCCCCAAATCAAGCACATGGGTAAAACCGGAGGTGGCCGGAACGGCGGTACAGATGGCCGGGCGATCGATCCCAGGGATGGTTTTCAACACAAATTTTGCGGTGGCCATCAACGCACCGGTGTTGCCCGCGCTGACACAGGCATCGGCCTTACCCTCGTGTACCAGATTAATCGCTACCCGCATGGATGAATCTTTTTTTGAACGCATGGCGGAAGCGGGAGATTCGTCCATCAACACGACCTGAGTTGCCTCATGAACATGCCAGCGATCGGAATGTGACGACGCAAGTCCGGAAGCCAAAATGACTTCCTGAATCGGCTGGGATTGGCCAACAAGGATCAGATGTAATTCGGGATATTTTCGCAGACAGCCTATTGCTGCAGGCACTGTCACCGGTGGGCCATGATCGCCACCCATCGCATCGACCGCAACGGTAATAGTTCTGGCCACTGACGAATGAACTCCGATGCTGTGCTGGCGCAGCCTCACCGAGGCTACGAGCATTCAAATAAAAGACAGGAGGCCAGGGCTAACATCCTGGCTAACCATACGAAAACGGGTGGTTCTGTTTACTTATCGATGACCTTCTTACCACGATAGTAACCGTCAGCGCTGACATGATGACGCAGATGCGTTTCACCGGTCGTCGGCTCAATCGAAAACGCAGGCGATTTCAGACTGTCGTGTGAACGTCTCATACCACGACGTGAGGGAGTTTTACGGTTCTGTTGAACGGCCATCTCTATATTCCTTAAACGTATTAACTATGTTAAATATCAACGCTACTTGCGCTTCAATGTTTCCAACACTGCGAACGGGTTCGGCTTGTCTTCAAGCGGAGATTCAGGTTCCGACTCCGTGCGCGAACACCCTTCGGTGTCATGACTGGGCGCCAACGGCAACACCAGCAATAATTCATCTTCGACAACACTAGCCAACTCAACCATGTCATCTTTCGCCAACAGTGGCTCATAGCCCGCGGGTAAATTCGCCGCCTGCTCTTCGGTAATCACCAACGCCAATACGGCTTCGGCAACCAGTTCAACCGACATTGGCTCCAAGCAGCGCTGACAGGGCATTTCGACGGTCGCTATCACCGTGCAATGCATCAGTGCACGATGCTGACCGTCGATCGAAAACGACAAGGATACCTGCGCATCCCCCACGGTCCCGGATACGACCGCAAGCAACCGCTTACACCCCCCTATTGGACAGATTCCAGTCAATTTGGCCGCTCGGGATGCCAAGCGCCGCACGTTGACTCGATCGGGCAGCAGATCGTTCATCGACATAAAGCGGGGATTTTATCGGAGAACCAAGCGTCTGGTCAATAAAACCAATCACTTGGCCCAATATCGACCAAATCTGCCTAGTGCCTAGCCCGCCCCCGCCAGAACCAGCAATATACCCGCCGCGACAGCCGACCCAATCACGCCCGCGACATTTGGCCCCATCGCGTGCATTAACAAAAAGTTATGATGATCTTCGTCCAGTCCGACCTTGTTCACCACCCGCGCGGCCATCGGCACGGCCGAGACACCCGCCGCGCCAATCAGGGGATTCACCTTGCCACCGGTCATACGATACATCAGCTTGCCCATCAGAATGCCCATCGCCGTACCAATGCAGAAGGCCAATGCGCCCAACAACAGAATTCCGAGGGTCTGAACCGTCAGAAACTGGTCCGCCTGTAACTTGGAGCCAATCGCCAGACCCAGAAAAATGGTCACAATATTAATCAATTCGTTCTGCGCGGTACGGCTCAAACGCTCCACCACACCACATTCCTTAAGCAAATTGCCAAAGGTCAACATGCCAATCAGTGGAGCCGCGGTCGGCAATAGCAACACACACAACAGCAACACGGTAAACGGAAAAAAGATCTTTTCGGTGCGGCTGACCGGGCGTAGCTGCTGCATCACCACTTTGCGCTCGGTTTCTGTGGTCAGCAGTTTCATGATCGGTGGCTGGATGATGGGCACCAAGGCCATATAGGAATAGGCCGCTACCGCGATCGCACCGAGTAGATCCGGCGCCAGTCGCGACGCCAGAAAAATCGCCGTCGGTCCGTCGGCACCACCGATAATGGCGATTGCGGCCGCATCCTGCAGCGAGAAATCAATACCCGGGATGATATTGATCGCCAGCGCGCCAATCAGCGTCGCGAAAATACCGAACTGCGCCGCCGCGCCCAGCAGCAGGGTCTTGGGGTTCGCAATCAAAGGGCCAAAATCGGTCAATGCGCCGACCCCGAGAAAAATCAACAGCGGGAAGATACCCGTCTCGATACCGCCGTGATAGATCATACCCAGAAGCCCTTCCGGGCCACTCATGTCCGCGAGAGGAATGTTGGTCAGAATCGCGCCAAAACCGATGGGCAACAGCAGCAAGGGTTCAAAGCCCTTGGCGATCGCGAGATAGATCAACACGAAGCCGACCAGAATCATCAGCACTTGGCCCCATTCAAAGTTGGCCAGACCGGTGGAGTCCCAAAGTTCGAGAAGACTGTTTTCCATAAGGTATGTGTAACGTTCTGTTGGTTAAGTTGCGAGGATCAGGCGAGTGTAAATAATGTGTCACCGACCTGAACGGCGTCACCGATCGCGACACCGAACGAAGTCACTGTGCCAGCTCGACTGGCGCGTACTTCGGTTTCCATTTTCATCGCTTCCATGATCACGATGACGTCGCCTGCAGCAACCTCCGTGTTCGGGTTCACGGCCAGTTTAAAGATGTTACCTGCCAACGGCGCCGGGACCGGCTCACCACCCCCCGTGGCCACGGCCGGTGCGCTCGCCGTCGGCGCAACTGCTGTTGACGTGATGTTTTGAATCGCGCCACCGGGAGCGACCTGAACATCGTAGGCCAAGCCATTTACCACCACTTGATAACTTGCCGGATCTCCAGCAACCAGCGCCGCTGCGGGCTTACCCGTGGGAACTGGCTCAAACGCATCCGGATTACCGCGATTTTCGAGAAACTTCAGACCCACCTGAGGGAACAAGGCATAAATCAACACATCATCGATAACGTCATCGACCAGATCGAGTTGCTTCTCGTTGGCTATCTCGGTTAGTTCCTGTGTGAGTCGTTCAAGTTCGGGCTCAAGCAGGTCTGCCGGTCGACATGTGATAGGTTGAGCCCCTTCCAGCACACGAGCCTGCAACTCAGGATTAACCGGTGCCGCCGGCGCGCCATACTCACCCTTTAAAACGCCAGCTGTTTCCTTGGTGATGGTTGCATAGCGTTCGCCCGTCAACACATTCAGTACCGCCTGCGTCCCGACGATCTGCGACGTGGGCGTTACCAACGGAATGGTGCCTAGATCCTTGCGCACACGAGGTATTTCCTCAAGCACCGCGTCAAATTTATCTTCCGCATTCTGCTCGCGCAGTTGGCTTTCCATATTGGTCAACATGCCGCCTGGAACCTGAGCGGTCAGTATGCGTGCATCAACGCCCTTTAACTGGCCTTCAAACTCGGCGTACTTTTTGCGCACCTCGCGAAAATAGGCGGCTATCTCGCCAAGTAAATCCAGATCCAGACCGGTGGCGCGCTCACCGCCGTCGGTAATGGCCACCACCGACTCGGTGGCTGAATGGGCATAGGTCATGCTCATCGATGAAATCGCCGTATCACACATATCCAGACCAGCTTCAATCGCCTTGACGTAGGTCGCGGTACTTAAACCGGTCGTCGCATGACACTGCATCGCAATCGGGATCGACAAGCTCTCTTTAAGTCGACCGACCAGTTCTTCCGCCACATACGGGCGCAACAGCCCGGCCATGTCCTTGATGGCCAAGGAGTGGCAGCCCATGTCTTCGAGCCGTTTGCCCATGTCGACCCACATCTCGATGGTGTGCACGTTACTCACGGTATAGGAAATCGTGCCCTGCGCGTGCTTGTCGCAATTAATCGTTGCCCGCACCGCCGTCTGCAGATTACGTATATCGTTCATCGCATCGAAAATGCGGAACACGTCAACACCATTGACTGCGCAACGCTCGACAAAGGCCTCGACCACATCGTCGGCGTAATGCCGATAGCCCAGCAAGTTCTGCCCACGCAGCAACATCTGCTGTGGCGTCTTCGGCATCGCTGCCTTGAGCAAGCGAATACGCTCCCACGGATCTTCACCGAGATAGCGGATGCACGAATCAAAGGTCGCGCCACCCCACGTTTCCAACGACCAGTAACCAACCTGATCCAACTTTGGCGCAATGGGCAACATGTCTTCGATGCGCATTCGCGTGGCCAACAACGACTGGTGCGCATCACGCAGCACGAGCTCTGTAATCCCTAAGGGCTTAACCATGAATGATTCTCAAATAACCGTTTTAGTTGTTTTGATCGGAACGATATTGATGTACCGCTGCCGCAATCACCGCGGGTACATCATCGGATATCGCAGTCGATCCACCGGCGGGGGATGCGGTGGCTTTCTCTTCTTCGCTACCAATGCATCGAGCCAAGTGGGACACCGCCCAAACCAGAAATACCAGAAACCCCAGATACGCGAACACAACCCCCATGCCCACCAGCATAAGGTCACCACCCTGACGAATCAGTTGTTCGTATTCCATTCTATCGCCTCCCCCATGCGGTCAAAGCGGATTAGTGTATCCTAATCGCTACGCTGGATTAACCTTTTGCTCTTCATTTAAGATTGAATTGCCGAATTATCAACCACATAGAGCGGTCATCTGGACAATTGTACCAACTTTGACAGCACTCCACATCCTTAACTATGACAAACGAAATCACTGAACCCGCGCCCAACCTTGTACTGGGGTCAACGTCCCCGTTTCGCAAGGCGCTACTTGAGCGACTCGGTTTGCCGTTTGAAGTGACCGCGCCAGAGGTGGATGAAACTGCCCTGGACGACGAGTCTCCAAGGCAACTGGTGGCGAGGCTTTCTGAAGCCAAGGCGCGCGCCAAGGCGAGTGAATACCCGAACGCATTAATCATTGGTTCCGATCAAGTGTCTGTGATCGACGGTTTGATCATCGGCAAACCCCATACCCACGACAATGCCTGCAAACAACTACGCCGGGCATCTGGGCGCCGTGTCAGTTTCCTGACCGGCCTGTGCCTGCTTGACACTCGCAACAACCACGCCGAGGTGGTGGTCGAACCGTTTCATGTGGAATTTCGGAAATTGAGCGACGCTCAAATCGACGCCTATCTGCGTCGCGAACAACCGTATAACTGTGCGGGCAGCTTCAAATCAGAGGGATTAGGCATCACCCTGTTTGAAAAACTCATGGGTGACGACCCCAGCGCACTGATGGGGTTACCCCTGATTCGACTCGTCAGAATGCTGGAGAACGCGGGCGTCACGCTATTGTAATTGCGGCCCCATTATCGCGGGAACGTAAGCCAGCGCCTTTGCCGCCCCGGCGCCCAGATGCTCGGCAAACTGATCCAATACACTCTGCTTATGTGTGAAATCGACGGTCTCTTCCACGCCAATAATTTCGCGTGCAACATAACTGGCGCTGCCAATCGCATCGATCAAACCCATCTTCAGCGCGGTTTCGCCCGACCAGATCAAGCCTGAAAACAACTGTGGATCAGGTTTAAGTCGGTCACCTCGACCGTTTTTAACGGCATCAATAAACTGCTGATGCAACTCTCCCAGCAACACTTTCGCGAACGCGACGTCAGATTCCTTCTCCGGCGAGAACGGATCCATAAACCCTTTATTCTCACCCGCGGTATACAGACGCCGATCAATGCCGAGTTTTTCCATTGCAGTCGACACGCCAAAGGTTTGCATCAAGACCCCGATCGAACCAACCAGACTGGCTTTATCGGCATAGATTTCCTGCGCCGCCGAGGCAATGAAATAGCCCCCGGAGGCACATAGATCAGCAATCACCGCGTAAACCGGGATATCCGGATATTTTTCCCGTAGTCGATTAATCTCGCGGTTCACATACCCTGACTGCACCGGACTGCCGCCGGGGCTGTTGATGCGCAAAATAATCCCTTTGGTGTGTTCGTCCTCAAACGCATCCCTCAGGCCAGAAATAATGTTGTCGGCGCTGGCTTCTTCTTTGGCGCTAATCACACCGTTGATGTCGATCACGGCGGTATGGTCCTCATCACCATCAACATCCATCTGCATATCCGACGGCAGATAGACCACCAAGATAAGCGTGATATAAGCAAAGGTAAGAAACTTGAAAAATATGCCCCAACGACGATGACGCACCTGCTCTTTGGACGCCTGTAACGTCAGTTTTTCGATCAAACCTTGTTCCCAATCGTTCATAGTCGTTCAGTTCCTGCTATTCAGAGAGATTGTCCAGATAGGCCACGATCTGCGTAACCATCTCCAGAATGGCCAGCGGCTGATGGGCAAGTAAACGCTCTCGCGAATGCACCCCACAACTCACGCCGATACTCGACACACCACAGTTAGCGGCCATTTCCAGATCATATTCAGTATCACCGACCAATAACGTGTCGTCCACTGAGACGCCGGCAGACGCCATTAGTTGCTGCAACATCATCGGATGCGGTTTAGAGCGGGTTTCGTCGGCACAACGGGTGACTTCGAAAAGCCCAGCCACGCCGGTTTGTTGGAGTACGTGATCGAGCCCACGACGACCTTTTCCGGTCGCCACCGCTAAGCGATAGCCCCTTGCCCGCAGGAAAGCCAGCATCTCGGGTACGCCGTCAAAAAACTCAGACCGCGGGTACATATCACTCAGGAACTGGCGCCGATACCCATCCGCCAGCACCTGCTGAAAATTGCGGTCATGGCCGGGAAACAGCGCCTCAATCGCCTCGGCCAAACCAAGCCCAATGACGTCTCTAAGCTGAGCCTCGCTGCGTTGAGGCGCACCCGCCACGGCAACCGCCCCGCGTAGACAAGCAACGATATGGGCCTCGGAGTCCATCAAGGTCCCATCCCAATCGAATACGATCAGTTTTGGTTGTTGAAGGTTCATAACCCATCTGTGGGAAACTGCAGAAGCGGGATCGCCCCGCTCCCACAGTTTCCACGACTAGGCATCCAACCGTACCAACAGGTCGATCCATTCCGCATCCAGTGGTGCGTAAAAACTGACGCGCTCGTTACTCTGAGGATGAACAATCGAAATTGAACGCGCGTGCAAAAACAGTCGCTTGGGCAATGGCATGGACCCCATGGCGTGGTCACCACCATACTTTTCATCACCCACGATCGGATGCCCACAATACTGCGCGTGAACCCGAATCTGGTGGGTCCGCCCAGTCTGCGGGCAAGCCTCAAGCAAACTGACGTCGCCCCAATTTGTGATGGGGCGCAGCCGCGTCGCCGAGGCCTTCCCGTCGGCACTGACTCGCACCATCCGCTCGCCACTACTCAACAGATTTTTTTGCAGCGGGACTTCTACCAATCGCTTACCGCCTTTCCAGCGCCCGTGTACTAACGCAAAGTATTGCTTACGCACCTCGCGACGACGAAACTGCTCTTGAATCACTCTCAATGCGCTACGTTTCTTCGCAATCAACAAACAACCTGATGTCGCCTTGTCCAGCCGATGCGCCAACTCCAGCCCGCGAACCCCGGGTCGCAACTCGCGCAATGCCTCAATGACGCCAAAACTCAGACCACTACCCCCGTGAACTGCAAGCCCTGACGGCTTATTCAGCACCAGTAAATGCTCGTCTTCAAATAACAGACGCTGCTCCAACTCCGCGCGCAAATACGCTGGCAGCACCACGGGCTGCCCGGGTGCCGCGGTACGAACCGGTGGAATACGCAGGCGATCGCCGCTCACCAGGCGCTGACTGGGTTTGACGCGACCACCGTTGACCCGCACCTCGCCCTTGCGCAAAATCCGGTAAATCTTGCTCTTGGGCACCCCTTTCAGGGTTTTCAACAGGAAATTGTCGATTCTCTGCCCCTGATCCTCGGCGTCGATATCGATAAAACGCACGCGGTTGGGCTGACTGGCATCTGTGCTGCTCACGGCCGCGATCATAACAGAGCGCAGAGGTTTTTTCGGTAGATCACTGTTACATGGAGGTTTTTTCGCATTGATCTATCCAGATCGTGCTGCTAACATCAGAGCGTGAAGATGTAAATACAGCGGCATTATGGCGCTGGGCCGTGGGCTTCGGCTAAATCTGATATATCCGTCAGGGTGGAAAAACAAATACTATCAATCCCACTAAAGCCAGATCGGTCGTCTTCCGGTCTTGAATTCGGTGACACGCTGTAGCGCCGCCAGAATCAGACAAAGAATTTTTGGTTGGGTTTGATTGCCATGTTCGGCGCTTGAACCTGAATAATGATTATTAATTTAAGCGCTCCTGTTAGCAGTCGAGCGCATACCGGATACCAGACTCATGCCGGGGTTGAGCAAGACCCTCCCCCTGCGAATGAGCGACTGAGTTACTAAGGATAACAACGACCTCCCCCAGAGGTTACCGCTATTCTTAACGCATCAGGCTGATGCTTCTATCAGCGGATTTTCCCGGTATTGCGACAACCCACTGTTTTAGTGGTTCGACTGCGTATGACCGCATATGGTCGTCAGAAAAAGCGCGCAGGGAACGATACAATGAAAAGAATGCTGATCAACGCAACTCAGCCCGAAGAGTTGCGCGTTGCGACCGTAGACGGACAGAAATTACATGACCTCGACGTCGAGTCTCCCGGGCAAGAACAAAAGAAATCCAACATTTACAAAGGACGCATCACGCGCATCGAGCCGAGTCTTGAAGCCGCGTTTGTTGACTATGGTGCCGACCGTCATGGCTTCTTGCCATTAAAAGAAGTCTCTCGCAGTTACTTTGTTAACCAGCCTGAAAAAGGTCGCCCATCGATCAGGGACGTGCTGAAAGAAGGTCAGGAGTTAATCCTCCAGATCGAAAAGGAAGAACGCGGCAACAAGGGCGCGGCGTTAACTACCTTTATCAGCCTCGCCGGTCGTTATCTCGTGTTGATGCCGAATAACCCGCGCGCCGGTGGTGTCTCACGTCGCATCGAAGGCGAGGATCGCAACGCGCTGCGTGAAGCCATGAGCGTGCTGGAAATTCCTGAGGGTATGGGACTCATTGTGCGCACCGCCGGTGTGGGTCGCCAAGCCGAAGAACTGCAATGGGATCTGGATTATCTATTGCATCTGTGGGGCGCGATTGACCGCTCCGCCGAAGCAGGCAAGGCACCGTTCCTGATTTTTCAGGAGAGCAATATCATTATCCGCGCCATACGTGACAATCTGCGCAGTGATATCGCCGAAGTGTTAATCGACGACCCCAAGGTTCACCGTCAGGCCTACCAGTTCATGGAACAGGTCATGCCGCACAACCTTAGCAAGATCAAACTTTATGAAGACGATGTACCGCTATTCAATCGGTATCAGATTGAGAGCCAAATAGAGACCGCGTTCCAGCGTGAGGTACGGCTACCCTCGGGTGGCGCCATTGTGATCGATCCCACCGAGGCGCTGACGTCCATCGATGTCAACTCGGCACGGGCAACCAAGGGCAGCGACATCGAAGAAACAGCTCTCAATACCAATCTTGAGGCCGCCGACGAAATCGCTCGGCAACTGCGGTTACGCGATACCGGTGGACTGTTGGTGATCGATTTTATCGACATGACACCGACACGGAATCAACGTGCGGTTGAGAACCGCCTGCGTGACGCATTAAAAGTCGATCGAGCACGTGTCCAGATCGGGCGTATTTCCCGCTTTGGCCTGCTTGAGATGTCACGACAGCGCCTGCGTCCGTCACTCAGCGAGGCCAGTCAACAGACCTGTCCACGATGCAGCGGTCAGGGCAGTGTTCGTGACGTCCGCTCGATGGCGCTCTCGATTCTGAGAATCCTCGAAGAAGATGCAATGAAAACCGGGACTGGCCGACTTATCGCGCAAGTCCCCGTGGGGGTCGCAACCTATCTACTGAACGAAAAGCGCGACTCGGTGATAGAGATCGAGAGCCGTCACCGCATCCGCATTGTGCTGATCCCCAATCCCGATATGGATACCCCGGCCTACGACATCCAGAGAGTCCGCGAAGCCGACGTCGATATCGATGACGATATGCACAGCCACGACCTGCCATCCGCTGCCGATCCTGTCGCGGACACCCCCAGTGGCAAACCACCAAAGATCCAGCGGGAAGTTCCCACCGTGCGTGATATTACCCCTCAAGGCCCTGCACCTACGCCAATGTCTGCGCCTGCCTCTCCACAGCCACAGATTGCCGAGGCCACACCCGCACCCGGTGAGCACGGCTTTCTGCGACGCCTGATAGGCAACCTGTTTACAACACCGACCGCAACAACCACAAGCACCGCAGCTGCTGAAGACAGCGGCCAGACCGAACCGGAAAAACCGGCCTCAGGTAGCGGTTCACGCGGTCGTGGCGAACGTGATGGCAACAACGCACGCGGTGGTAATCGCTCCGGCCAAAGCAAACGACGTCGTGGCCCGCGCAAGAAGCAGACCGATGAGAACACGGAGAATAAAACTCAAGGTCAGACCGCCAAGACAACGGCCGGAAACACCAACGCCAAGGTCGCAACCGCCGATGACGCGGATGGCGAGGGTGAAGGTGAAGGTGAAGGTAAAAAACGCAGTCGACGCGGTGGCCGTCGCCGTCGCCGTGGCGGTCGAGGAAGTGGTCAAGGCAGTGCCTCGACGGAGCAGTCAACGCAAAACGCCGAGGTTGAACAAACTGGCCAACAAACACAATCGCCAACAGAAAAAACCACAGACTCGGGTGCCGATTCAGATCGACCAGCAAAGAAACCTGAACGGAAAAGGCCACCGCGTAACAAAAACGCGCAAACAGTAGAGGCGGCAGCAACCGATGCGCCGACGCCCGCCGCTGCAAAACCAGAGGCAGTGAGCAAAAAACTGGCGTCCGAAAACAAGACGGATACGCCTAAACCCGCGGCGGCAAAATCTGAATCTGTGGTGGAGATAAAACCCGCGGCGGCAAAATCTGAATCTACGGTGGAGACAAAACCCGCGCCGGCAAAATCTGAATCCGCGGTGGAGACAAAACCTGCGCCTGCGGTACGAAGCATTACCCCAAAGCCGGTTCAGGTGCCTAAAGCGGACGACGTCAAACCCACCAGCACGGTGACGGCGGGGAAAGCGGATACGAAACCCGAAGCGAAAGCAGCACCCAAGCCGGTAGAACCTCGACCTGCCGCAAAGCAAGCAGAACCTGCGGCAGCACCGAAAAAACCAACCGCTATGGTAGAGACCAAAAAACCAGCGGGTATGATTGAAACCAAGAAACCAAACGTCAACCCCGAGTAGTAATTGACATCAATCCCCTCTTCCTCAGGGAGAGGGGATCTGCATTTAAGTCAGCGGCCAACCAAAAATCGCGCGACTTACCGTACAGTGTTCAACGATATGGCCCAGGCCGGAATGACGAGCGGTGGACCTACCCCAGCTTGTCCGCGTAACGCGACCGGATATCAGCGATCAATCCACGTGATGCATCTTCGATCAAATCGAGTACGACCGTAAAACCTTTACCCCCACCGTAGTACGGATCGGGCACCTCGCTAAAGTCCTGCGACTGCGCATACTCCAGCATCATATGGACCTTGTCCTGATACTCCGGCGGGCAGCGCCCCATCAAATCACAGTAGTTGTCATTATCCATCGCCAGAATATAGTCGAAATCAACAAAATCGCGTGCCTCTATCATCCGCGAGGTCTGATTCCCCATATCGATGCCGCGCGCCCTCGCCGCCTGAGCGGCCCGCGAATCAGGACTCGCCCCCGCGTGGATGGCGATGGTTCCAGCCGAATCGACATGAACCTCCCAGTGCATACCGGCTTCTTCCAACAGATGTTTGAACACCGCTTCTCCAGTTGGAGACCGACAGATATTGCCCATGCAAACGAACAACACATTAATCACTTGATACTCCAGTTTCCTGTGCCGATAGCACCGCGATCACTCGATCGA
>DTRM01000052.1 GCA_012965975.1 Chromatiaceae bacterium
TGCAAATCTTACATAGGCCACATGATCGACCTCGCGCAACTCATCCATCACCCATTCACCCACCGTGCGCGAGGATACTTCGCGCTCGCCCAACGCCATCAGACGCTTGCGAATATGATTGACCATATCTTCGACGTGCTCACTGGCAACCGGTCGGCGCTCGAGCGCCCGGCTAAGACCCGCACGCAACTTGGTTTCATCAAATGCCTCACGCTTGTCGTCACTCTTGACCACCGAGGGCAATACCAACTCTACTTTTTCATAGGTAGTAAATCGCTCGCTGCACTGAGTACACTCGCGCCGTCGCCGCACCTGATCACCTTCGGTAGAAAGACGTGAGTCAATCACCTTGGTATCTTCAGTGGCACAAAACGGGCAGTACATGGTATTTAGGTTCGATAGACCGGCAAACGCTTGCAGACATCCAACACCTGACCGCGCACGCGATCGATAATGTCCTGATTTTCGACATCATCAAGGATATCGCAAATCCAGCCCGCCAGATCCCGTACCTCAGACTCACCAAATCCACGCGTGGTGACGGCCGGTGTGCCAATACGAATACCACTGGTCACAAACGGCGACTGCGGGTCATTCGGTACTGCATTCTTGTTCACGGTGATATTGGCGCTGCCCAGAGCGGCATCGGCGACCTTACCGGTCATATTCTTGTCGATCAGATCAACTAAAAACAAGTGATCATCGGTGCCACCGGACACGATGTTGTAGCCTCGCGTCAACATCACATCGGCCATCGCCCGCGCATTAGTGAGAACCTGCTTTTGATACTCAACAAATTCTGGTTCCAATGCCTCCTTCAATGCCACCGCCTTGGCAGCGATCACATGCATCAGAGGACCACCTTGAATACCAGGAAACACCAACGAATTGAGTTTCTTTTCAACCTCTGGGTTGGCTTGCGCCAGAATCAAGCCACCGCGCGGACCGCGCAGCGTTTTGTGTGTGGTGGTGGTCGTGATGTCAGCGATATTAACCGGACTGGGATAGATGCCCGCCGCTATCAAACCGGCGACATGCGCCATATCAACAAAAAACCATGCGCCCACATCATCGGCGATCTTGCGCATACGTTGCCAATCGACCACGCGGGAATACGCCGAGAAACCACCGACGACCATTTTCGGTTTATGTTCCTGGGCCAACGCCTCCATCTGATCGTAATCGATCTCACCGGTATCGTTGTTCAGCCCATACTGAACCGCATTAAAAATCTTGCCCGAAAAATTGGGCTTGGCGCCGTGGGTTAAATGCCCACCCGCATCCAGACTCATACCCAGTATGGTGTCACCGGGTTGTAAGAGGGCCAGATACACCGCTGCGTTTGCCTGTGAGCCAGAATGCGGTTGCACATTGGCATAGTCGGCCTTGAACAACTGCTTGGCTCGATCAATCGCCAACTGCTCAGCGACATCGACGTTTTCGCAACCCCCGTAATAACGTTTGGCCGGATAGCCCTCCGCGTACTTGTTGGTCAACACCGTGCCCTGCGCCTGCATGACGCGCGGACTGGCGTAGTTTTCCGAGGCGATCAGTTCGATGTGTTCTTCCTGTCGACGATTCTCGTTTTCAATCGCATTCCAGAGCTCATCATCAAAACCGGCGATGGTCATGTCCTGACTAAACATAGAGGGTTCCTGTACTTTGATCTACAAAGCGTTGATTTTACAGCGATCTCACCCACAAAGGCACCCTTTTTACACGCCTTTTTCAGGACCCGGCATCGACGCTGTCAGTGACATGGATTTCGGCTGACACATACCAGATAATACGGCGATCAATCTTCATACCCAGAAACACAATATGGCTCAATACATCTACACCATGAACGGCGTTTCCAAGGTCGTTCCACCGAAACGCGAGATCCTCAAAGATATCTCCCTGTCCTTCTTCCCCGGCGCAAAAATTGGCGTATTGGGCCTCAACGGCTCCGGCAAATCGTCGCTGCTGCGCATCATGGCCGGAATCGATGCAGAGTTTCAGGGCGAGGCCCGACCTCAGGCCGGCATCAAGGTCGGTTTTCTGTCGCAAGAACCCGAACTCAACCCCGATAAAGATGTACGTGGCAATGTCGAGGAAGGCTTGGGCGAGACCATGAAGCTACTGCAACGCTTCGATGAAATCAGCATGCAGTTTGCGGAGCCGATGAGCGACGATGAGATGAACGATCTGCTCGCCGAACAGGCAAAATTACAGGATGCCATCGACAGCGCTGGCGCATGGGAAATTAATCGCACACTCGACATCGCCGCCGACGCGCTCCGCCTGCCGCCATGGGATGCCGATGTCACCACGCTATCGGGTGGTGAACGTCGCCGCGTGGCGCTTTGCAAACTGTTGTTATCGGCACCGGATATGTTGCTGCTGGACGAACCCACCAACCATCTTGATGCAGAGAGCGTCGCGTGGCTGGAACGTTTCCTGCAAGACTTCAGTGGCACCGTCGTCGCCGTTACCCATGATCGTTATTTCCTGGATAATGCCGCCGGTTGGATACTGGAACTCGATCGCGGTCGCGGGATTCCTTGGGAAGGTAATTACTCTTCCTGGCTTGAACAAAAAACCGAGCGTCTGGAAATGGAAGAGAAACAAGAATCCTCTCGCCAGCGCACATTAAAAACCGAACTGGAATGGGTACGCACCAATCCCAAAGGCCGGCACGCAAAGAGCAAGGCCCGACTCGAACGGTTTAAGGAGTTGCAATCCGAAGAGGTGCAAAAACGCAACGAAACCCACCAAATCTATATCCCACCCGGCCCCAGACTCGGTGATCTGGTGGTAGAAGCCAAAGGCATCCGCAAGGCATTTGGTGACAAGATTCTGGTTGAAGATCTCGAGTTCAACCTGCCACCCGGTGGCATCGTTGGCATTATCGGCCCGAACGGCGCGGGTAAAACCACCCTGTTCCGCATGATGACCGGCCAGGAAAGCCCCGATGCCGGTGAACTCAAGCTCGGCGAAACCGTACAACTCGCCTATGTCGATCAATCACGCGACTCACTGGATGACAAGAAAACTGTTTGGGATGAAATCTCCGACGGACAAGACATCATCACCGTCGGTAACTTTGAAATGCCTTCACGCGCCTACGTCAGCCACTTCAACTTCAAGGGTTCGGATCAACAAAAAATCGTTGGCAACTTGTCAGGCGGTGAACGCAACCGAGTGCATCTGGCCAAGCTACTGCGCAGTGGCGGCAACGTGTTACTGCTCGATGAACCGACCAACGATCTCGATGTCGAAACCCTGCGCGCACTGGAAGAAGCGCTGTTGAGTTTCCCCGGATGTGCGGTGGTCATCTCCCATGACCGCTGGTTTCTGGATCGCATCGCAACGCATATACTGGCCTTTGAAGGAGACAGCCAAGTGACCTGGTTTGAAGGTAACTACGCCGATTACGAAGCCGATCGCCGCCGACGCCTGGGCGATGCTGCTGACCAACCCACGCGCATCAAATACAAGAAGCTGAGCCACTAATGGCAACCAATTGCGCCATGTGCCGATTGATGCGAGGTTTCGCCTTCAGCGGTATGGGCGCCGCGTTGTTTGGAGGAGGCTCACTTTATTGCGGCGCCTCGCAGAACGATGCAATGTACTGGGCCCTCGGTGGCACTCTGTTTTTCGCCATGCTAATGGCGCAACTCGACATGCGTAAAAAGAAACGCCGCCAACGCTAGCACTAGCATCGAGTAGTGTCCGGGAATTGCAGGATCGAGAGAGGCCACGATGTAACACCGCCAACCTAACCCCTCCAGCCTAACCTTCTCCCTGAAGGAGAAGGTATTTTTGTTGTTATCCCAGTTCGCCGGGGTAATCTGCGATGCCGGGATTCTCGCTGACCCCAATCAACTTCGGATGATTAATCTTCGGCAGGTGCAGCACACCATCCTTACCTCGGGTCGTCAGGATATAATCCCGCACCACATCCCACATTAAACGCCCCTCCGGCGTCCGATTGACCGATGCCCAACCCGCAACCTTGTAGGTTTCATCCGGTTCAATCAGATGGCCATTGTCCAACCGTACATTGCTCACACGCTGGTAGATCGACTTTGATGGGTCAATTGTGTAATCCATACCACCAACCCGCACCATATCGCCACCTGACTGAAGATAGGGATCCGGATCGAACAGATTATCGGCCACACCCTCAAGAAGCGACATCAGATCACTACCCTTCATCTCCGACACATAGGTTTCGCCGTAGGTCATCGCACACTGGGTCATCACATCCTCCATCGTGATCCAATGACCCTTGGGCGTGGTGGTGCCCCAACGCACACCGGGCGACATCGCGATGTCTGCATCGTATTCATGGCGCAATGCATTACACAACACCTGATCCCAGGTACCCATGAAGTTACCGCGTCGATATAACGTCCGATCGGCAATCGCTAGTTTCTCATCGAGAATTTCTGCGTAGCTCTTGCCCACTCGTGCGGGATGATAAAAATGATCCGGGGCACGACTCTCGATAATCTTCTTGTCATATTTGGTCTCGCGCATCTGTTTGATATATGCCGCCATTTCCTTATCTTCGGGTAACCAATCCGAAATGATCGGAAGCATCTGATAGTGCATATCCTTGACCTTGCCATCGGCAAACTCAAAATCCATCACCCCGATGTACTTGCTGTTTGAACCCGCATTCGTGACCCAACAGATATTACCTTCGACGTTCTTGACCTTGATCGGCTTCGGCATGCCATCGTGGGTATGCCCACCAAACACCGCATTCAATCCCGGCACGCGTTCGGCCATCTTGATGTCCACATCCATGCCATTGTGAGACAACAGCACGATCGCATCCGGCTTTTCATCGGCTCGAATCTGCTCGACCAACTCGATCATGTCGTCCTCACGCAGGCCGAAGGACCAGTCCGGGAAAAACTCCTGCGGGTTGGCATTGCCGGTACGCGGGAAGGCCTGACCAATCACACAGATACGCGCGCCGCCGACGTTTTTAATCACGTAGGGACGAAAGGCATGCCCGGAGTCTTCATCATAGAGACCACTGCCGTCATAGCGCTCCACCATCGCTGGATAGTCGTCGCCCATGATTGCGTCTTCCTTCACGCGCACGTTTTGACCAATGAAGTCACCCTTGAACAACGCGATATTGCTCAATACTTCCTCTTCGCGATAGGTGAACTCCCAGTGCCCGACCATCACATCAATACCGAGGATATTGGATGCCTCAACCATATCGACCCCTCGCGTCCATAGCGATGTGCCAGATCCTTGCCATAGATCTCCACCATCCAGTGTCAGTGTGTTCGCCACGCCACCCGCCTGCAGGCGAAGCTGGTCAAGCAAGGTTTTGACTTGGGGGAAACCGCCGGTCTTGCCGTACTTATTGGCGGCCTTTTCAAAATTCAGATAGGTATAGGCATAGGCCTCGGGCCCGTTGTCTGGCAATTCCATCTTGTTGAGCAGACCCTTGCCGACGACATGCGGCGGACGACCAAAGGCATCACCCACCCCCAGATTGACATTCGGCTCGCGAAAATAAACCGGCAACAACTGACCGTGGACGTCAGTAATATGCAGAATACGCGCCGTACCGCGCTTCGGTACATCGTAAAACCCTTTCGGTACGGATGTGCCTGCGAAGGCCTGACGGGCCAGCAATGCCGGAACAGTCGAAACAGCCGTACCGACCCCCAGCGTCTTGAGAAAGTCTCGGCGATTAAACGGTGGCATGAAGTTTCCTTATTATTTGAAAATGAGTTTTTCCGTTCAGGACTTTTATATAATACGCCCTACTAACCCTGCATCCTAGACCAAACAAGGCCACCTGCCCACCACAATTATGGGAATTCTGCGTCAGATTTTCGTCCATTGGTTCGCGCTGTCGCCAATCCTTGGCGCACTGCTAATTTTCCCTGCAATATCCGCTGCAGACATGGTCAAACCCGCGCTGATCGAAATCAGCGTCATCAGCGGCGGGCACTACAAAATCGAAATTCGAGCCAGCATTGAGGCCCTGTTGACCGGAATTAACGCTCGCTACCGGGACACACGGGAATCACCCAACGCCCAAGCCTATGACGACCTCCGGGTGCTGCAAGCGCCCGAACTGGAGCGCCACTTCATCGCGTTTCAGGATGAGTTCGCCAACGCGCTGCGCCTCACCATTGACGGCAAAGTGACCCCTCTGCACGTTCAAGCCGTCGAAATTCCAGAACCGGGATACACCAAGGTGCCTCGAAACAGCGTGATCCGCTTGGCGGGCAGCCTCCCCACCCATGCCGAGTCACTGCAGTGGTACTACCCCTCTCGCTTCGGCGATCATGCCGTACGCGTTCGCCAAGTCGATGAGCAACGTGAACAATGGCACTGGTCACAGTGGCAGTGGATCAAGACCGATGTCGCCAGCGAACCATTTTCTTTGGCCGAGATCTTCACCCAACGTCCCTGGTACCAAACATCCGCGAACTATATCGACTCGGGATTTCGCCACATCCTGCCCTATGGGCGCGATCACATTCTTTTTATTTTGGGTATTTTTCTGTTGAGCGTCCGCTTGCGACCACTGCTGTGGCAAGTCACGATGTTTACCGTGGCACACTCCATCACCCTCGCACTCGCCATAAACGGCATCATCGAGTTGCCTGCTCGGGTGGTGGAACCACTGATTGCATTATCGATTGCGTATATCGGTATTGAAAATATTCTGTCGAAGCGTCTGCACAACAGTCGACTGGCCTTGGTGTTTGGTTTTGGTTTACTGCACGGACTGGGTTTCGCCGGAGTATTAAGCGAGTTTGGCATGCCGGATGATGCCTTCGCCACTGCGTTAATCAGCTTCAATGTTGGGGTGGAACTGGGGCAACTGGCGGTGATCGCGATAGCCTATGCGGCCATTGGCTTCTGGTTCAATAAAAAAACGTGGTATCGAGCTGGAATCGTTGTGCCGTTGTCGGCAGCAATTGGCCTGACGGGTTTGTACTGGACCTACGACCGGATTGTCATCGTGTAACTAACCCTGAAGCTCGACCCGGGCATTACGAAACATCCGCATCCAGGGAGAATCTTCACCCCAGTCATCCGGATGCCAGGAATTTTGCACACTCCGAAATACCCGCTCGGGGTGAGGCATCAAAATCATTACGCGTCCGTCGTCTGTACATAGCCCGGTAATTCCATCAGCCGAACCATTCGGGTTCGCTGGATAACGATCCGTCGGTTGACCACCGTTATCGACGAATCTCAGTGTAACCAAGTCCTGCTCCGCAATACCCTGAGCCTCGGATGGACAGTCAAACTCAACCTGCCCTTCTCCATGTGCAACCGCAACCGGTATGCGTGAACCGGCCATTCCAGTCATGAATAAAGAGGGAGACTTCTGCACCTCGGTCAAGCAGAAACGCGCCTCAAACTGTTCCGAGCGATTGCGTACAAAGCGCGGCCATTGGTCGGCGCCCGGAATCAAGGATTTCAAACCGGACAACATCTGACAACCGTTGCAGACACCCAAGGCCAACGTGTCATCGGATTCAAAAAACTCGGAAAACTCATCGCTGGCTCGATCATTGTGCAATATTGACTTGGCCCAACCGAGACCCGCACCCAGCACATCGCCATAGGAAAATCCGCCACACGCCACCAGCGCCTGAAACTCAGATAGACTCACGCGCCCCGACAATACATCACTCATATGCACATCGACGGCGGTAAATCCGGCACGATCGAACGCCGCAGCCATTTCAATCTGGCCGTTCACTCCCTGTTCCCGCAATACCGCAACGCGCGGACGCACACCGGAGGCAATACACGGCGCCGCAATGTCGTCATCGGCATCAAACGACAGCGTCACATTCAAGCCGGGGTCATCGACCTGCAGAATCGAATCGTATTCCTGTTGCGCGCACTCGGGATTATCGCGATACTTCTGCATGTGATAGGTCGTCTCCGACCACATACGTTGCAGATCAACCAGTGACTGCCTGATTAACTCGCGCGAGCCCCTGCGGATACACACCTGGGCATCATCGCACAGGGTTCCAAGCACATGAGTATAGCGACCCAAACCCGCGACGTGTGCCGACTTGATGACCGCATCAACATCACGATGATCAACCTGAATCACAGCTCCCAGTTCTTCGGTGAATAAACTAGCGATTACGTCATCACCCAGATTCATCACATCGATATCCACGCCGCAGTGGCCGGCAAACGCCATCTCGCAAAGACAGGCCAACAGGCCACCGTCCGAACGGTCGTGATAGGCGAGCAGGGTTCCCTCTGCATTCAACGATTGAATCAGCGCAAAAAATGCACACAGCGCAGAGGGATCGTCCAGATCGGCCGCTTCGTGGCCTACTTGTTTGTAGACTTGAGCCAACGCCGAACCACCGAGACGATTACGCCCCTTGCCCAGATCAATCAATAGCAGATCGGTATCACCACGATCGCTGCGCAACTGCGGTGTCAGCACCCGACGCACGTCCGTTACCGGGCTAAAGGCAGATATAATCAACGACAATGGAGAGCTTTGGGTCAGCGACTCATCATCCGACTGCCACACCGTCTTCATCGACAACGAGTCTTTACCGACGGGAATCGCTATGCCCAGGCGTGGGCATAATTCAAGGCCCACCGCCTTGACCGTATCAAACAGAGCGGCATCTTCACCGCCGTGACCCGCAGCCACCATCCAGTTTGCTGACAGTTTAACGTCACCGAGCTTTCCAATCGGCGCGGCGGCAATATTGGTCAACGCCTCACCTATCGCCATACGACCCGAGGCAGGTGCATCAATCGTCGCGATGGGCGTGCGCTCACCCATGGCCATCGCTTCACCGACATAACCATCGTAGTCCGCACAGGTCACGGCGACATCGGACACCGGGATCTGCCAAGGGCCGACCATCTGGTCACGCATCACCATACCCGTTATCGAGCGGTCTCCAATGGAGATCAAAAAAGTTTTATCGGCAACCGACGGCAGACGTAACACCCGCGCGACGGCATCATTGATATCGATATCCGTGGTAATAAATTCAGGCTTTTGAAATCCGTGGTGTTGCACATCACGCAACATTTTCGGCGGCTTACCAAACAGCAGGGACATCGGCAGATCAATCGGGCAGTTATCGAAATGTCCATCACCCAGCACCAACTGCTGTTCCGTGGTGGCTTCTCCAATCACCGCATAAGGGCAACGTTCACGCTCACAAATACGCTTGAACACGTCAAGCCCACTCGCCTCAATGGCGATCACGTAACGTTCCTGCGATTCGTTACACCAAAGCTCCATCGGTGACATACCGGGTTCATCATTCAATACGGTACGCAGCTCAAAACGACCACCGGCTGCACAGTCATTTATGATCTCCGGCACCGCGTTGGACAGACCGCCGGCGCCGATATCATGAATCGACAACACCGGGCTCTGGTCTCCGAGGCCAACACAGCGATCGATCACCTCCTGACAGCGTCGCTCCATCTCCGGGTTGCCCCGTTGCACTGAGGCAAAATCCAGGTCTTCGTGGCTCTGACCACTGGCCATCGATGAGGCTGCACCGCCACCCAAGCCAATCAGCATGGCTGGCCCGCCGAGCAAGATGATCATCGCACCCTCAGGGATTGGCTTCTTGTCGACGTAGTCGGGTCGGATAGTACCGATACCACCAGCGATCATGATCGGCTTGTGATAACCCCGCAGTTCATCACCCGTCGCGCCCGGTACCCGTTCTTCAAAGGTACGGAAATACCCACCCAGATTAGGACGACCAAACTCATTGTTAAATGCCGCTGCACCGAGCGGCCCTTCGATCATGATGTCAAAGGCCGACTGGATACGTTCCGGCTTGCCGAAGTTGCTTTCCCATGGCTGCTCAAACCCCTCGATACGAAGATTGGACACCGAAAACCCCGTCAGCCCGGCCTTGGGCTTGGAACCTCGCCCGGTTGCGCCCTCGTCTCGAATCTCACCACCGGAACCCGTGGCCGCACCGGGGAACGGCGCGATCGCAGTGGGGTGATTATGGGTCTCAACCTTCATCACCAAATGCACAGGCTCGGCTACAGCGCCATACACCGAATCCGCTGAATCGGGAGAAAAACGCTGCTGACCCAAACCCTCAATGACCGCGGCATTATCATGGTACGCAGATAACACGCCATCACCCGAAACCTTGGTGGTGTTACGGATCATGCCGAACAGGGTCTCTGTCTGAGTCTCGCCGTCAATGATCCAGTCGGCATTAAAAATCTTGTGGCGACAGTGCTCCGAGTTGGCCTGCGCAAACATCATTAACTCGACATCGGTTGGATTGCGCCGCAATGCGGTAAAACTTTCCACCAGATAGTCCACTTCGTCATCCGACAAAGCCAGCCCCAGAGACTGATTGGCGTGTTCGAGCGCAGCTTTACCCGCACCGATAACATCAACCGTGACAAACGGGGCCGGTTCCTGATGCAGAAAAATCTCTGTCGCATCATCTAATGAAAACAAAACCGATTCGGTCATTCGGTCATGCAGAAAGGGAAGACAGGCGTTTATCTCCTGATCCCTCAGGATTTCGCCGCTGCGCTTAAGCAAATACCACGCGGTGCCGCGCTCGATTCGACTGACCGAGGCGAGGCCACAATTGTGCGCGATATCCGTCGCCTTGCTGCTCCACGGTGAAATCGTTCCGCGCCGTGGAACCGTCAGACAAGATAGATCGGGGGTAGGCTTGGATTCGGCCACAGCGCCGTAGTGCAACAGGGCATTGAGTACCGAGATGACGGATTCATCGAGTTGTGTTTCGTGATCGACAATGTGAGCGAACTCAGCATAGACGTCCAGATCCAGCCCCGTTTCTGCCCGAATCTGCGCGCACAATTTACTGCGACGAAAAGAGGAAAGCGCGGAACCGCCCTGATGGTAAAACATAGAATACCCGATGGTTCCTAGAGCAACTGTTCCAGCAATAACTGAAGAATTCGTTCTGCCGTTTCAGAATTGCTGCGCTCCCCATCTGCATCAGAGAGGGTGACCTCAACGCCATCAGCACTGTCAGTAACACCAATGATGTAATCGTCGGCCGCGGCATCATCCGATCGCCAGAAAGCCAACTTGGAAAAAACTGAATCGTCCGCGTGCCGATACGGGTCGGCGTAGTGAACATAATATTTTCCTTCCGTCCGATTGCGGTCCTGTACCGACATGCCCAGTCGATCAAGCGCTAATCCCACCGCACGCCACGCGTCCGCAAAGTCCTGCGATACCAGCACAGAGATCTGATCATCACGCTTAACGAAGTTTGCCAGCGCCTTTTGTTCAACTGGTTGTGCAACGGACGCCTCGGCGTGCAGTGTATCGGCACCCAAGTACACCATCAGGCGGGTCAACATCTCCGCTTCGCGCTCGGGATCGGTATCACCCGGCGCCCAAGAGAGGGTGCTTTCGTTTGAGTCCGGTCCTACTTCGATCTCAATTGCGCGTCGATGCGTAATAAAAATATCCGTTTGACCCGTGTCAGATAGTCGTTCGAGGCGAACTCGATAGCGGTCCCGTGTCGGCGATTCGTATAAAAACTCTGCCGCCTTGCCCAGCCACCGGCGAATGGTTGTTTGCGGGATATCATCTTTGTTCTCGCGCCACGTGGTCTCAAGAATACCCAGACGAGGGTCCTCCAGATGAAACTCAAACCCCTGTCGCACGAAAAATTCGCGCACCTGAGGCCAGACGGTGTCAGCCACCGTACTCACTCGCAGCCATCGTTGTGAACCGCTGCGCATCACCTGCAAGCCTTCGGCTTCTGGCAATACGACCCCCACTCCACCCGACACCCCGGCATCGTGTCGGTCTCCATCATAGGTCGACAAGCGTGTGCTGCGGCCTTCCGGAACGATCAGACGAGGATCCATACGGCCAGTGCTGAGACCCGGGGGAAACTGCAAGCCCGGACGTGACTCACTGTGCTGGTAGTCCGTCGGACCGATATCTTTCTGTGTCGTCGAGCAGGCGGAAATCAGGCCACCGGCCACAACCACAATACCCAACAACTGCGCCCATCGAATCAATCGTTTCATAACAATCCTGCGTCGTTCAAAGCCTGTGTCAGTGGCGTTCGGTATCGTTCAGACAATACTGTCATCGGTAACCGAATGCCTTCAGATATATATCCCATGTGATGCAATGCCCATTTCACCGGAATCGGGTTGGCCTCAACAAACAAGAGTTCGTGCAACCTAGCCACGGTGTTGTCGATCGCCTCAGCCTCCCTGCGATTCCCGGCTGCAGCCGCTACGCACATGGCGTGCATTGCCTTGGGCGCAACATTGGCCGTCACTGATATGTTTCCCTTTGCGCCGGCGAGAATCAACTCCATCGCCATCGCATCGTCACCGCTGTAAACATAAAAATCATCGCCGCAACGACGCATAATGTCCTTGGCGCGATCGAGATCGCCAGTGGCTTCCTTGATACCCACAATATTGTCGAGTGGCGCAAGACGTTCAACCGTTTCTGGTAACAAGTCACACACCGTACGCCCCGGAACGTTATACAAAATCTGGGGGATGTCGACCGCTTCAGCGATGGCCTTGTGATGCAGATAAAGACCTTCCTGAGTCGGCTTGTTGTAATATGGCGCCACCAGCAAACAGGCGTCCGCCCCGGCCGCTGCCGCGCAGTCGGTCAGATCGATGGCTTCCTGAGTTGAGTTTGACCCGGTACCCGCAATCACCGGAATCCGTCCCGCTGCGATATCGACCGACTGGCGAATCACGTCGCAATGGTCATCTTCATTCAGGGTCGCGGACTCACCGGTGGTGCCCATCACAACAATGGCATCCGTACCCTGTTCAATGTGAAAATCGATCAATTTTTCCAGGCCACGGGAGTCCAGCGCACCGTCGGGATGCATGGGCGTAACCAGTGCGACAATACTTCCTTCGATCATGGGCATTCGTTAATGCAATGGATCGGGAATCAGAGGCTCCCGGAAAGCGCCAATCTTACCGCGAGGGGCACGCCAACGCCACCAAAACACGGCCAATGCACCGCTTAAGTGCTACACTTAGCCAATAGCAGAGAGAACCTGAATTCGTGGCAAAAAATTACATCGTGATCTCGGCCGTTGGGCCGGATAAAACCGGAATTGTCGACAATCTGGCCGAGGCGGTCGCGGATAGCGGCTGCAATATCCTCGAGAGCCGGATGACAGCCATGAACAGTGAGTTCGCCGCCATGTTGCTGGTCAGCGGTAACTGGAATACCTTGGCCAAACTTGAAGGTATGTTGCCCGCCGTCGGTGAACACACGGGGCTGGATATCACCACCCACCGCACCGAACCTGCACCCAGCAGCAGTAACATCATGCCCTACGCGGTAGAAGTGGTTGCGTTGGATCAGCCCGGAATCGTGCATCAACTTGCGCATTTCTTTGCCTCGCGCGACATCTCAATCCGGGAAATGGCGACCAATACCTACCAGACCAACTACACCGAAACACCCATGTTTGCGATTCACATGAATGTCGATATCCCCGCGTCTCAACGCATTGCTACCCTGCGCGAGGAGTTCATGGATTTTTCTGACCAACTCAACCTGGATTCGGTGATTGAACCGATCAAGGCCTAAGCAACAGGCTGCTGAGTTGTTCGCGGCCAGGCGACTAATACCGCATGCACCAGTGTCGCCAGCGGAATCGCAAAGAACACGCCAAGCAAGCCCCACAAACCACCAAACACTAAAATCGCGGTCATAATCGCTACCGGATGCAGATTAACCACCTCTGAAAATAACAACGGAACCAGGACATTGCCATCTATGGCCTGAATCACACCGTAGGCAACGATAATCCAGGCAAAATCAGCCCCCCACCCCCACTGAAAAAACGCGACCATAATGACGGGAATGGTAACGGCCACTGCGCCCACATAAGGAATAATCACCGACAACCCAACCAACGCGGACAGCAACATGGCATAGTCCTGCCCCATTAGAAAGAAGGTAATAAACGTCACCACGCCCACCACCAAAATCTCCCAAAACTTCCCCCGCACATAATTGCCAATCTGCGCATCCACCTCAGACCAGACATCGGAAGCCAATGCACGGTTTCGCGGTGCATACGACTTTAGCCAGTTAACGATAACGTCTTTGTCTTTGAGAAAGAAAAAAACCAGCAACGGCATCAACACCAAATAAACCGCCAGCGTCAGCACACCCACAACCGAGGCCAGCGACCACGACACGATCGACTGCCCCCAACTCGTTACGTCCGTTCGTACCATACTAGTCAGATCGCTGATCTGCGCGGCCGAGATATAATCAGGGTAGCGACTGGGTAACTCCATTAATAAACCATGTCCCCTACTGATCATGCTCGGCAACTGCTGCACCAACTGGGTCGCCTGACTCACCAACGAGGGCATCACGCCGAAAAAGATAAACAGCAGAAAGGCCATAAATGCAACGTAGACCGACAACACGGCAAGGATCCGGTTAATGCCCTTATTCTCAAGCACTACTACCAGTCCTTCCAGAAGATAGGCGATCACCACACTGGCAAGTACCGGCGCCAGCATGTCGCCCATAAAGATGACAATGCCAAATCCTATAATCAGAAACAGGGTCAGAAAGACAACCTGGGGGTCTGAGAGATAACGGTTGAACCAGTCTTTTAACGCATCCATGATCTAAGGAGTCTCTGAGGTATCCTTTATCTGCATCACCCATTTGTCATATTGAGCGCGAAACATATCTTCCAACTCATCGATGACATCTGATGCGGGTATCCCCTGCATAACGTGTTTCATCATCATCCCGGAGGTCTGGTCGAACAACAGTTTTCGGCCCAACATCGGATAGGTTTTGGATAGTCGTTTTAACGCGGTCACCACCGACTCATCGTCGGGGCGAGGAATAGGCTCGGGTTCCACAACCACAGCCGTGTCAGGAAGGGATGCACCCCCGCCGCGCTGATGCAAAAATTCAGCGAAGGCCAACAAGCTATTCTGATCCTCAGGAGTCAAATCCTGAAACAGCGAATCAAACTTCGTCTTTGGCATGGGTCTCACAGTAGGCTCGCGCAAAATCGAGTAGTTCCTCCATTACGCGGTGACGAAACTTCTGCTTCTGATAAACAAAAGAAAAAGGTCGTTCCATGGGAGGATCCATCGGGATTGCCACCACCGTATCCAGTCGCAGCTCTTTTTGAACGGTCGCTGCCGACACAATAGACACGCCCATTCCCGCCTCGACCGCGCCTTTGATGGCTTCAGGACTGCCCAACTCCATACCTGGAGAAATACTCTCACCCTCTTGCCCATGTTTCGCCATGTACTCCTCAATGACCTCACGCGTACCTGAGCCTTCCTCACGACAGATAAATGGGTGTTCCATCACTTTTGAAATCGAAATCGAGGAATATTTTGACAGCGGGTGGCCTTTCGGTGCGATCGCGACTAAATGGTCCGTCCGACAAATTTCCAGCACCAGGTTTTTATTTCCTACTGGCGCTTCCACCACACCCAAATCAATATCATTATTCTCGACCATGGACACGATGCCATCGGTGTTCGATACCTTCAGGTGAATATCAACATCCGGATACTGTTTCTTAAAGTCACCTAGCAATGCGGGCAACATGTACTCGGCGATCGTGGTACTTGCGCCAATCAGCATGCCGCCACTGACCTCGCCGGTAATTTCCCGAATCGCATTTTCCATTTCTGCGTAGACTTCAAAGATACGGTCAGAATGCAGATAGACTTGATTACCTGCTTCGGTCAGGCTAATACGATTGTGGGTCCGATCAAACAACCGGGTATTGAGTTGTTCTTCCAACTGACGAACCTGAAAGGTGACCGCGGGCTGAGTCATGTGTAACGACTCGGCCGCCTTGGTAAAACTCAGCAGCCGAGCCACTGTATGAAACACCTGTAATCGGCGATCAGCCACGGTTTCTCTCCCTTACTATTCCTGGAATGGACGGCAACTAGAATTCTCAAGCCATTGTATCTGAAAGACAATCATATGCCTACAAATACAAAATAGATCCCCGTGAGGGATTATTCTGCGCAATAAAAAACCCCAGCCGAAGCTGGGGTCTCTGTGATCGTTTATGCCACCTCAATTACTCGAGGTAAAGCAAAGCGGATCCAAACAAACTTATGGCTCTTCACCAGCAGCCATAATCAGGGCTTCTTCAATCGCATCAGGTGAGCACATGATGCTAAAGAAGGTACCGCCGGTGTCACTGGCGATCATAGGAAGATGTGGCCAGCTGATCGCAATACGGAAACGCGCGTACAGTGCTTCAACCTTATTACCAGTCACCAAAACTTCGTATGGCAGGTGTGCAGTACTGCGGATAGCTTCTTTGTCGACACGACCCATGACGAACGCATCGCTACTGCAATCGTCAGAATCCTGACCATTCAAGGCAACACCAATGACAGACTCGTCCTTACCTGGGATATCAACACGATAGACCTTGGCAGTCGCGCCTAGGCCTTCTGCAAGACTGGCTTCTACTGCAGCCACGGCTTCGTTATAGCTATCGTACTCGGCCAGGTCGCTTGGGTCATCAAAGTACTCCATCATGATGGTGTAGTGATAGCCATTCAGCGCATCTTTATCCAACTCTTTAGGTGTGCCATAGTCTTCAACCTTACCCAGTGCGGATACAAGCGCAGCCTTGACAACAGCATTGTCCCCAGCCAAACGGTAGGTTGCTGACCAGTAAACCGGATTGGTAAAAGAAACCTGAACCTCACTACCTACTTTAGTCACTGCAACACGAGCAACGGCGCCATAACCACCGCGATCGGTCTTGGCTGCATTGGCCTGCAACATTGAATTGGTAACAACAATAATATGCGCATCGGCATAAGGTGCATATTCACCAGCGATTTCAAAACCACCGGCAATCAGCTTGCCCTTGGCATCTGCAGCAATCGCAGCAACGTCGCCGCCGCCCTTGGATGCCAAAACGAATGGCTGCAAGTTTTCAGCCCATGCGGAACTAATGGAAAATCCAACGACTACTGCGGAAAGCAGAGCGGTGGAAAGCTTGGAAAAAATCTTCATGTATCGCCTCCTCAATTATCATGCCCTGTCATTGGACATGTCTATTTCTATAGTATCAATGCGCCCGAGACTTACCTGAACGCGAATTGTCCCGGGACCTAGTGACCCAGACACGGTATTGTTCCAGTCTGCTCACAAAATATCCAGTCAATCTGCGAGTTTCGACCACTCGCCAGACAAAACAGTTCTCCCAGCTTAAGCCGAGGCCAAAGAAAAAGCCGCGCTAAGCGCGGCTTTTTTCAGTTTTCTGCCCGACTGTCTAAATAAACAGTGACTGGGTAGCGTCAGACGACTCATCGAAATAAGTTGCTGCACCAACAAAATCGACGCCGTCGATGAATACCGCTGGATTATAGCCGAACAACTCAATCGTCATCTGGCAAGCCAGCATCTTCACTTCGGCCTCGATGCACAGGTCGCGCAACTCCGGAATGGTCGCAACACCGCAGTTCTTGATGGTCTTCTTCATCATGGTGGTTGCGAAGGCATCCATGAATGGCACGCTCCACATCAGATTAGGCATCTTCGGACCAAAATCGATGGACTGAAGCCACTTCGGTCCAAATGGCATTTTCATCGGCATGCCAGGATTACCCATGGGCGTCACCTTCAATGGACTGGTGTCCTTCAGTAGCAAATTCAAGCCATAAAAGGTGAAAAATACCGATACTTCCATACCCAGTGCAGCGGCAGTACTTGCCAGAATAAACGGAGGATACGCCCAATCCAGCGTACCTTTCGTTGCGATAATCGTTAACTTTTGCTGAGCCATTTTAATATCCTCCCAGTTCCCTGGTAACCAAACACATCAGACTGACGCGTCTAGCTCTTTTTGATTCGAAAGTAAAACTTACCACCGTCCTCTTTGGACTCAAGCAGTTCGTTACCTGTTTGTTTTGCAAACGCCTCAAAGTCCTTAACAGAACCCGGGTCAGTCGCGATGATAGAAAGAATCTGACCAGCCTCCAGACCATTCAAACTCTTCTTGGCACGTAAAATTGGCAAAGGGCAGTTCAAACCTGTTGCATCCAGTTCTTGATCAAAATCAGCCATAGTTGGCTCCTATTCTCGTTGAGTCTAATTGTGTAGTTCTGTATTTAGAACGTGGTATGTAAGAGAATTGGAATATTACTCTTATGTGTACAATACACCCAAGCCCATCGTTCTAGCAAGTCGAAACAAAGTTGCAGAAGCTGTTCATTTGCATCACTATTCCGCCTCTTTCGCAGTGAACCGTCGCTTATTTAACGATGCCAGTTCAAGTGATTCCAGTGCTGCGGAACCACAAGTATAGCATTATAATTAATATTAGGTAATAAACTTAAGTAGCTATTGACAATGGATTTTCTACCCATATTTCTGTCCATCCGTGAGCGCCGTTGCCTGGTGGTTGGCGGCGGCGAAATCGCCAGTCGCAAGGTCGCCCTGCTGCGCGAGGCCGATGCCCTGATAACCGTCGTTTCACCGGATTTGACGGATTCGTTAAATAGCCTGAAAAGCAGTAATCAACTCACCCATATCGCTCGCCAGTTTGAAGCAACCGACCTTGAAGGCGTGCATCTGGTGATTGCCGCCACCGATGATGACCAAGTCAATCGCTTGGTATCCGAGCTTGCACAAGCCCGATGCCTGCCCTGCAACGTCGTTGATAGTCCAGCGCTTTGTAGCTTCGTGATGCCATCGATTATTGATCGTTCGCCGGTGGTGATTGCGGTATCAACCGGTGGCGCATCCCCGATCTTGGCACGTCTGCTGCGCGGCAAGATCGAGTCCATCATTCCAACCGCTTATGGGCGCCTGGCCGAACTCACCCGAAGTTTTCGCGACAAGGTTAAAGAGCGTTTTAGTAGCGTCGAAGAACGCCGCACCTTTTGGGAAAAGGTTCTCGGTGGGCCAGTGACTGAAATGGTATTAAGCGGACAAGACGAACAAGCACGCACCACGTTAGAGGAGATTCTCAGCAACGAGGTCGATAGCGACCGCTGCAAGGGTGAGGTCTATCTCGTCGGTGGCGGACCAGGTGACCCCGACCTCCTCAGCTTTCGCGCGCTGCGATTAATGCAACAAGCCGACGTCGTATTACACGACCGCTTGGTATCGGAAGGTGTACTCAACCTGACGCGACGCGATGCCGAACGCATTTATGTTGGCAAGGAACGATCCAACCATTCCATGCCACAAAATGAGATCAACAGCCTGCTCGCCAAACTGGCGAAGCAAGGCAAACGTGTATTACGTTTAAAAGGTGGCGACCCGTTCATCTTTGGTCGTGGTGGCGAAGAGATTGAAACACTGGCCGCAGAGGGCGTGCCGTTTCAAGTGGTTCCCGGGGTAACGGCCGCATCTGGCTGTTCGACCTATGCCGGCATCCCGCTAACCCATCGCGACTACGCGCAATCCACGGTGTTTGTCACTGGTCAACTTAAAGATGGCACCATTGATCTGAACTGGGATCTGTTATCCCAGCCACGTCAAACCGTGGTCATTTATATGGGACTGCGTGGCATCGACATTATTTGCGACAAGTTGGTTGAACACGGCGTGTCGCCGGATATGCCCGTGGCGCTGGTGCAACAAGGCACCACTGCAAACCAGCGCGTGATCACCGCGACACTCAGCACCCTGCATGATGCGATCGAAGCCGAGAAACCCAAGGCACCGACACTGATTATTATTGGTGAGGTGGTGACCCTGAGAGAGAAACTGAACTGGTTTAAGACGCCAGCAGAGCAATCTAGTGAGTAGGAGCAATCTGATCGGGACGTAACTTCGTCGATAAAAACTCATCCGCGTCATCAATATCGACTTCATTACCTTCTTGATCCACCATCGGCTGCTCGGCGTCGTTCCAACCGCGTAATCCGGTTTTTAACGACCACGCGTTTTGGTAACCCATCCACTTCATGGTCAAAGCCGCCAATGCACTGCGATTGCCAGATCGACAGATCACCGCGATCTCTTTATCGCGTGCCATGGCCAACTCGGGAATGGTGTCATCGAAACCGAACTCACAGGATGATTCGAGAATACCTCGTGGCACATTGATCGAACCGGCAATATGCATGGCCGCGTATTCTGCGGGTTCGCGGATGTCCAATAGCAGTAACTCTTTGCCCTGCTCCAAATACTCGGATAAATCCCATGGGAACTGTTCTTCGACTTCAGTCAGGGCCTCTGCAACCAGATCACTAAGTTTTTTCATGTGGCGGATCTCCCGCACCAGTTGTTTTCAACGGCAAGCACTGCCGCCTCCACGCGGGAGCGTACACCGAGCTTTCGCAGGATCGATTTCACGTGCAGTTTGACGGTACCCTCGGAAATATCGAGATTCCTGGCAATCACCTTGTTACTTTGCCCGGCAGCAACGTGTCCAAGAATCTCATACTCACGCGGCGTCAGGTTGGGCTGATCCGTTGACTGGGCAACCACGGCATCACCCTGCACCACCCGTGCCAAAACCCCCGCAAGTTCGGGTGCGACCACCGTATGTCCGGCAACAATTTCCATCAGCTTTCTGGGTAGGTCATCGGGTTCCATGTCTTTCAATAGATAGCCTCGCGCACCGGCCTGCAACGCCTTGACCAAGTCGCTCTCATCGCCGCTGGTGGTCAATATCGCCACCGGAACCTCTGAGCCTTGTTCTTTTAGCGCCTTGAGCACCTCCAGCCCCGACATCCCCGGCATGCGCATATCCAACAGAATAATGTCGGGAACCGTTTGTAGCGCGATGCGGACGCCTTCGGCACCATCACCCACTGCTGCAACCACTTCGATCGAGCGCCGACTTAGCAACTCCTCAATGCCAAAACGAAACAGGGCATGGTCATCAATAATTAGAATTCTCATGACGGCTATTCTACGTCCTTGACGTCCACGGAACGAATCACTGACTGACACTGAAATGACAACTCGACACGCGTGCCTTCGCTGCGCTCGCTTTCCACCCGCAACTCCCCTTCCAGTGCACGGGCTCGCTCGTGCATGATCTCAAGCCCCAGTTGCTCCCCTTCGTGTTTACTGCGATGTCCCACCAAACCCTGGCCATCGTCTTCGATCAGCACCGTGTAGTGATTCCCGACAGCGCGCAACAACACGCGCGCGGTACGGGCGTTGGCGTGCTTGCGAACATTCGTCAACGCCTCTTGCACGATACGCAGAACCTGTCGTTGAACTTCATCGGGCAACAGCACCTGTCCGCACTCTTTCTGGAAGATACCGTTAATACCTGAGTCCTGATTAAATCGATCAACCACCTGCTGGATCGATGAGACCAATTCGTTGCCATCCATCGGCGCGCGGAAATGTGCCAGTAACGTGCGCAACTCGGTATGCGCCTGTTCCACACCATCGCCTATCTGATTTAACTGCCGATCGACCAATACGGGCAAGGTGCCGCCTACCGTTTCCTGTAAGGCCTGAACTTGAAAGCGCAAACTGGCGAGCGTCTGTGCGAGCGAATCGTGCAACTCATGGGCAAGTGATGCGCGTGTATTGCGGATGGTATGCTGCTGAAGTTCTTCCACCTGCCGGGCGTTGGCGACCGCGACACCCAGTTGATGGCCGATCCGTCGCAACAGATCCAGCACGTCCTCGCGTTTGGCCATGCCCTCATCGTCCAAAAAAAGATTGAATACACCCAGCGTGGCCCCCTGATAATACAGCGGCAACACAATCATCTGCGAAGATGACGCATCCAGTACTGCATCACCCGTTAATAAGGAACAACTTTCCGGATCGCTCTTGCACAGCAATTCACCGCGAGACAAAGCCTGATTACAAAAACAGTTCTCCACCGGCAAGGTAATCCGCGTGGCAACATCATCTTCATCAAAACCCAGACTCGCGACCAGGCACATCTCTCCCTTGGAATTCAGCGTCCTCACCGTTGCGGAACGAGCGCCGACCATTTCCTTCAACACGCGCAGAGAGTGATTTAACAGGCTGTCCAGATCTGGACAGCGATTGATGCCATCGACTACGTCATACAGTATTTCCAGTGCCGCGGCGCGCTGCGCGAGTCGGGCACTGTTTTTAACTTCAGTCTTGGATGGCATTGATTTTTGCGGCACAGATAAAATCATTATCGGATAGCCCGCCGACCGAGTGAGTACTGAATTGCACCAAACAGTGGTTGTAGCCGATCTCCAAATCGGGGTGATGGTCCTCCCGATGGACAATCCACGCCATCGCGTTCACGAATGCGATGGTTTCGTAATAGTTCTTGAAGCGAAAATCGCGCTCAATTGCGTTGGCGTCCGCATTAATGCTCCAACCATCGACTTGCTCACCCAGCAGCTTGGCTTGATCGGACGTCAACGCAGGTGAACCCTTTGCCAGTGCGACGCATGTTCGTTGCAACAAATTAGTCATGAGTTTTCTCCTGTGCAATCGCCTCGGAAACGGCCTGCAAACGCAGCACTCGAACCGCCTGCCCGAATTCAGGGCCGCTCACACCGGATGCCTGTACCGGTGCCGTGTCGACCGCCAACATGGCATCAAGTGAACGCCGTAACACCGACAACCTGGGTGGGTCGGCTTCCGTTAACAGTTCGCAAACCATCAGCGCATCACGCGCCCGCTGTTCACGCCGTATTGCATCGACGCGCTCCAGTAACGACAGCATATCATCCGCCGACGAGGGATTGGTTTCTGCCCATAAAATGGCGGCGACGTCAGCCAACTCCGTCAGCCGAGGGGGAATCGCCCAACTCGAAAACAGCGTTGCGATGGAGTCGGATAGATCCAGCGCCAGACAAAACACCACAAAACGGATGTCCGCGCGCTCGGTTTTGGTGGCCGCTCGTGCCAGCACCTCCAGTGCAGTCGGTGTTGGGGTGGTATTGCCATGTCCACTGTCACTGGAGTCGAGTTGATGATGAATCTCGGGGAAAATCTGTGCCAGCGCACCACAGCGCTGCAATACCACAAAGTATCTCTGCGGCTGTGGATCAAACATCGCACGAAATGTCTCAGACCAAACCCGGTCGCGCGATAACGCAGACAACTCACTGGACGCTACCATGGTTTTCATCAAACCATGGGTCTCATGCGCAACACTAAAACCCCACTGCCCCAGTCGCGCGGCAAATCGTGCGACGCGCAACACGCGCAGCGGATCCTCGACAAACGCGGGCGATACATGACGCAAGCGACCGTCCTGCAGATCTTGCTGACCATTAAAGGGATCGATCAGTTGCCCCTGACCATCCTCCGCCATCGCATTAATCGTAAGATCACGACGCGCCAAATCCTGTTCCAGCGTCACATCAGAATCGCTACAGGTTGCAAACCCGGTGTAGCCCTCGCCGGTTTTGCGCTCGGTGCGTGCGAGCGCATACTCCTCACCGGTATCCGTATGCTGGAACACCGGAAAATCGCCGTGCACGGGTTTATAACCTTGATCGAGCATATCTTGTTCGGTCGCACCTACCACCACCCAGTCGCGATCGATCGGCGTCACATCCAGCAGATGATCACGCACCGCACCGCCAACCAGATAGATGTTCATGACCCTGAACTACCCTGTGGTTCTTTTTTCTGCAACTCCCACATCGTTAGATAGTGGCCGTTGTGTGCCAACAGTTCCTCGTGCGTGCCCCGCTCTACGATCGAACCCTGATCCAACACCACGATCTGATCGGCATCGACAATGGTGGACAGACGATGGGCAATCACCAGCGTGGTACGATTCTTGGCGACTTCGGCCAACGTTTCCTGGATGTCTTGTTCGGTTTTGGTGTCAAGCGCAGAGGTCGCCTCGTCAAATACCAGCACGGATGGCTGTTTCAAGATCGCGCGGGCAATGGCCACGCGCTGTTTCTCACCACCCGACAACTTAAGGCCACGTTCACCCACCATGGTTTCGTAGGCATCGGGCAACGATTCGATAAATTCTTTTATGTGCGCCATGGCCGCCGCCTGTTCGATCTCGGCACGGCTGGCATCGGGTCGCGCATACGCCAGGTTGTAGTACAAGGTATCGTTAAACAACACCACGTCCTGTGGCACAATACCGATCGCGGCGCGTAGTGAATCCTGTGTCACCTCACGAATATCTTGCCCATCGATGGTGATACTACCATCGGTCACATCGTAAAACCGAAACAACAAGCGCGCGAGCGTCGACTTACCAGCCCCACTAGGACCGACCACTGCGACCTTCTTGCCCGGCTCCAGGGTCAAACTAAAATCCTTCAGGATCGGGCGCTCGGGTTGATAGGAAAAATTGACGGCGTCGAAACATACCTTCGCATGATCGGTTTTCAGGCTCGTGGCCTGCTCCGCATCCTGTACCTCGGCCTCGGTTTCCAGCAACTTCACCATCAAATCCATATCCGCAAACGAATACTTGAGTTGACGATAGACAATGCCGAGAAAATTTAACGGGATAAACAACTGCAATAACAGGGCGTTGACCAACACCAGATCGCCCATGCTCATCTCGCCGGAAACCACACCATTAGCGGCAAAAATCATCAGAAACGTGACACCGACCGCGATGATGGATCCCTGCCCGAAATTTAACGCCGACATGGATGTCTGACTTTGCACTGCGGCGTGCTCCCACTTTTCGAGCGTGCTGTCGTAGCGATTTAGCTCCAACTCCTCGTTACCGAAATATTTCACCGTCTCGTAGTTAATCAGGCTATCGACGGAACGGGAATTGGCCTCAGAATCGAGTGCGTTCATAGTCAAACGAAAATGCATGCGCCACTCGGTCACCATCAGCGTGAATATGACATATGCCGCGACCGTCAAAAACGTCACGAACGCAAACTTGGCGTCGTACTGACTAAACAGAATCGACGCCACCAACACGAACTCCGCCATGGTTGGCAGGATGTTAAACAACAGATAGTTGAGGATACTGCTCAGGCTACGGGTACCGCGATCCAGATCCTGACTGATCGCGCCGGTTTTGCGCTGCAAATGGAAACGCAGACTAAGCTCGTGCAAATGCCGCAGAACCTTCAGGGAAATCTGCCGCATCGCGCGATAGCGGACTTTGGCAAATACCGCATCGCGCAATTCATTGAACAGCGACGCCGCCAAACGCAGCGCACCATAGCCGAGCAGAAAGGTCAGCGGCAACACCAGTGGCCCGGCGCCGGTGGCATCAAGACTATCCACGATTTCCTTCAGAACCAGCGGTACGCCGACATTTGCAACCTTGGCCAGCACCAGCGACAGCAGCGCCAACGCCGCACGACCGCGGTAATCCCACAAAAGTGGGGCCATCGCGCGGATATTCTGCCAGTCGCGCCGGTCAGTATGGGGTTCTGATGTGTAGAGTGTATGCATGCCAAACTGATACTATATATCCAGTTACGTGTTTAAAGTTCAGAGCTGATCCAGTCGATCAGCTATCTTATCAGAGGTTGGAATTGTGGAAGACGATATAAATACCATTGGTGAAGGATGTGGCAACAAAGAACCCTACGCCCTTCAAGTCACCGACAATAGCATGGAACCCGAGTTTCCCGATGGATGCGTTGTCATTATCGAGCCAATGGAGCGCTGCAATCATGGTCACTTTGTGTTCGCCGAACATGGTGAAGAACGCTGGTTTCGACAGTATATCGAGGCCGATGGGCGACGTTATTTGATGCCACTGAACGACATCTATCCGGAGATCGAAATTACCTTACCCTTCACGGTGATCGGTCTAATCGTGCAAAGCAATATTAAACGCAAGATAAAACACTACAAAATCTGATGAATCGACTGTCTTCACTGCTTGCCGCGCTGCTAACGATGGGGTTGCTTGGTTGCTCGGATGAGACCAACACCCCCTCCTCCCACCATGGTTCATCGGCGCCGCATGCCGTAGAAACCCGCATCGCGACCCTGCAACGCATCAGCATGACCCGTACGCGCAGCGGCACGCTTCAAGCACGCCAGAGCGTTCGAATTTTTACTCAGGTGGATGGTGCGATCGTATCCTTGCCATTTTATGCGGGTGACCGCGTAAACACCGGTGATGTTCTCGCGACACTCGATCAACGACTGTTAAAGGCTGAACTGGAACGCGAACGAGCCAGTCGGCAGCAAGCCGAGTTGACCTTGACCAGGGTTAAACAATTGAACGCCGAACGGCTGGCGTCCGATGATGAACTAGCGCAGGCAAAGACCGGCCTGCAAGTCGCGCTTGCGAACGAAAGCGTGACCCAGACCCGGCTTGCGTACACTGAGATCAAGGCGCCGTTTGGTGGCATCATCAGCGAGCGGCACGCCGAGCCGGGCGATGCCGTGGGCAATCACACACACATACTTGGCCTCACCAATCCCGACTCGCTGTTTGTCGAGGTACAAGTATCGGACCAGCTGTTGTCACAGTTGCGGGTCGGCGACCCAGCAGCGGTTGCAATCGATGCCCAGCATGGAAATCCGGTTCGCGCGCAGATAACCCGCATTCACCCACAGTTGGATAACACGACGCACCAAGGCATTGTTGAGCTTGAGTTCGATCGCTTGCCTGCCAACACACGCATGGGACAACTCTGCCAAGTCACCTTTGAACTACCTGCAAGCGATCGTCTGATGATTCCTTTCGCCGCGCTGCAACGCGATGCGCGCAGCGAACATATCTACATCGTTAATCAAGGCAAGGCCCAGCGCGTGGATGTCGGCAGCGGCATGCGGATCGATCAGCAGATCGAGATCACGACGGGACTGGTGGCCGGCATAGCGGTTGTCACTCGCGGTTTTCTTGGCCTGCGTGACGGAAAAACGGTCGCGTTGCCCGCCGCGAAATGAAGCAGAAGTTTTCCAGCGGCGGCTTGGCCGTATGGTCCACGCGACACCCGATCGGGGTCAGCATGATCGCCATCGCCATCATCGTGCTTGGCTTGTTTAGCCTCGGCCGCCTCGGCGTCGATTTGTTACCCAACCTGATCTATCCTGATATCCGTGTGCGCATTCTCGACTCGGGCGTACCAGCCACCATTATGGAAGACAAGGTGACACGCCAACTGGAGGAACAACTGGCCATCACCGAAGGTGCGGTACGCGTTCAGTCACGCACCAGCGAAGGACGCAGCGCCGTTGATCTGAGTTTCGATTACGGTACCGATATTGATCAGGCACTGCGCGATGCGAGTACCCGCCTTGATCGAGCCAAACGATTCTTACCCGACAGTATTGAACCCCCTGTCATCTACAAACGTGACCCCTCGCAGATACCGGTTCTCGAAATCGTGGTCGCGTCAGACAGTATGGACGCCGTTTCCCTCACCACCTGGGTCGACTATGTGTTCACCAAATGGTTTCTTACCCTGCCGGGCGTTGCTGCGGTTGAGGTTGGGGGCGGTCTCGAGCGCGAAATTCAGGTTTTGGCCGATCCCGTCAAACTGGCCGGTCGTGACATGGATCTCGACACCGTTGCCAACGCGATCCGTAACAACAATCAAGACTATGCCGCGGGTCGTCTTGAGTCTGGCAACCAACAGATCAGCAGTCGCACCATCGGGCGTCTTGACTCGATTGAGGCCCTAAACAACATCGCCCTGAGTACCACCAACGAGGGTAGTCAGCCGATCCTGCTAAGGGAAATTGCCGACACACTGGATACCCATGCCGATGAGCGCCTGCGCATTCGCCTGAATCAGGATAGCGGCATCAAGATATCGATTCAGAAGCAACCCGGTGCCAATACCGTAGAAGTGGTGGATGAAGTCCGTCACCGCCTTGATTGGTTACGCAAGCAATCACTGATCCCCAAGGGCGTGTCGATTGAGACGGTCTCCGATCAGGCGGTGTTTGTGCGCCAGGCACTACACAACGCCAGCCAGGCCGCGCTGTCGGGCGGCATCCTTGCGATGCTGGTGGTATACCTGTTTCTCGGCAGTTTAGTGCGCACCCTGATTATCGGTAGCGCCATTCCCATTGCCATTCTGGTGACCTTTCTATTGATGGGGTTCGGCGACCTGACACTCAACGTCATGACTCTGGGCGGACTGGCGCTGGGCATTGGTTTGCTAGTCGACAGCACCATTGTAATGCTGGAAAACATCACCCGACATCAGCACGTCGATAGCAATCTCGAACAAGCGCCGGTAGAGGCCGCTGGCGAGGTCAACAGCGCCATCGTCGCCTCCACCATGACCAATCTGGCGGCGATCCTGCCGTTCCTATTTATCACCGGACTCACGGGACTGCTGTTCCGGGAACTGATCTTCACCATCTCCGCTGCGATTCTTGCGTCCATGCTGGTCGCACTCACGCTGGTTCCCGCACTGGCGACGCGCATCGGGCTAATGCCGACCAATACCTTCCGCACCCATATTGATAACACCATGCAGCGTCTGCAAAACAGGTACTCGGACAACATCAGAAAGGCACTCAATGCACCGTGGATCGTGATTGGAGTGTTTATCGCGCTGCTCGCGTGGAGCGTACCCACCCTTTTATCGCTGGATGAGACGTTCCTGCCGAGCATGGACGATGGCCAGATTCGCGTCAGCATCACGGCCGATCCCGGCATCAATCTTGAACGCATGGACGATATTGTTCGAGACATTGAAACCCTATATCAGTCGCGTGACGATGTTGAAAGCGTGTTTGCACAAGTGGGGGGATTCGTCTTCGGGCGCTCCAGTTACGAGTCAAGCAATCGCAGCAGCCTGTCGGTGCAACTGACGCCCCGATCACGGCGCAATCTAAGCAGCGACGCGTGGGTATCCGTCATGCAAAAAGAAGTTGCCCAACTCGGCTTGGTGGGGGTATCAGTACGCATGCGGGTTAGAGGGCTACGCGGAGTCAGCCTCAGTCATGGTGACGATGACATCAGCATCCGCGTGCAGGGACAAAGTCTGGACACCCTCGAGGACATTGGCGATCGCTTTGTCTCCGCGCTCGAATCGGTACAAGGGGTGCGTAACCTAGAACATTCCCTTGAAGATAAAAAACAGGAACTCGCGGTGGTGATCAATCACGAGCGCGCCGCACGTTTTGGCGTCACCGGGAAAGACATCGGCAGCGCAGTACGCAATGCACTGGAAGGCAGCATTGTCAGCGACTATATCGATGGTGACCGCAGCATTGATGTTCGCCTACGACTCGCACCCGCATCATTATCCGCGCCGCAACACCTCGACGAGATCATCCTGCGCTCAAGCAGCGGACAGATTGTACATCTGGCCGATGTCGCAACGGTTGAACTGGTCGCATCGCCGGCCACGATTCGACGTGACCTGCAGCAGCGCATCGTGGAGGTCAGCGCCTCACTCGATGGCACCACCCCACTCGGCGAGGTGCTGGAGAGTATACTTGGACGTCTGGAGCAGGTCCCCATCGAGGATGGATACGGATTTTATGAAGGCGGCGCTGGAGATACCTTGCAGGCCAGTCGCGAACTCGGCATGGCGTTGATTGGACTTGCGATCTTTCTGGTCTTCGTGGTCATGGCCGTGCAATACGAATCGCTACGCAATCCACTGGTCATTATTACCAGCGTTCCGTTTGCGGTGATTGGCGTGACACTAGGGCTTTCCCTGCTCGGGTTACCCGTATCCATGCCGGTGCGACTGGGGCTGATCATGCTGGCCGGCATTGTTGTCAACAATGCCATTGTGTTGGTCGAGTGTATCGAGATTCAACGTCGACAAGATATGCAAGTCACGGATGCGATCGTTGCGGCCGCACGTATTCGACTGCGACCCATTCTCATGACGACACTGACCACGGTTGCGGGACTGACGCCGCTGGCACTGGCGCTGGGCGAAGGTGCTGAGATGTTACAACCGCTGGCCTTAACGATCGTATTTGGGCTCAGTTTTTCACTGTTGGTTAGTCTATTGCTGGCACCGTGTGTGTATTGTCTTATGCACCGAGAGTAGACACTACGATCTACCCGCCTTAACCCGACTTAAATATGCCATCCTGTTATCCAGCACCGAACCATGGCGTGCTGGAGTCGCTCGGGGCTGTTACTTGCATCAATACCAGATCCTCAAGCTGATGACCGGCCTCAATTTCCTGCAACAGGCTCAATTGCTCATCATCAAGCGGGGCGATTCTCATCGCGTAGCCCTTGCGCCAAATCAGTAGGAAACTGCGTTCGAATTTGAGCAAACGACCCGCTACCCCGGCATTATTGAACTCAACGCCATGGCGCTGGATATGCGCCGCGCCGCAGGATTTGATGTGCCTCGCTACTGGGCCTGCGGGTTCAAGGGCATGCCAGCACTCGCCATCGAACGGTTTGACCGTGACGGTCAAAATACCCTGCTATGTACTGAGACTTTGTCTTCGATACTGGCATCCGGCATGGGTCTTAAAAACCATTATGATTATCGCTATGACTTGATCGCCAAGGCGATCGACCAGTCGACTGAGTAGCGTGCCGAATGAAAACCGTGAGCGATTGCTACGCCGCATCACCGAAGCGCGCGAACACTTGGGGCAACTATCATCGAACCGATCTTAGTGTCACTATAGGCATACTTTATTCAGACCGCCCTAGATTGGGTCTATGTCAGTCAATTCGGAGTCGTATTTTGTCTGCAGTCATCGTCTACAGTACCGCCATGTGTCCTTACTGCGTCAGGGCGAAACAGTTATTACAACGCAAAGGTATCGAGTATCGCGAGATTCGGGTTGATTTGGATCCCGAGCAAATGCAGATCATGAGGAAAAGCAGCCGCCGACGTAGCGTGCCACAGATCTTTATTGGCGCCTATCACGTCGGTGGTTATGACGACCTGTCAGACCTCGACATGCAGGGTAAACTCGACGACATTCTGCAACAGAATCTAATCTGAGCCGTATCTATGGGCAAAGGTGATAAGCAGCCACTTGCCAAACTCAGGCTCGACAAGTGGCTGTGGGCCGCGCGCTTTTTCAAGACCCGTGCGATTGCGACAGAGGCCATCAATGGCGGCAAAGTGCATGTCGATGGCACCCGCGCCAAGCCATCCAAGGAAATCGAGGTTGGTACCAGCATCCGCATTCACAAAAACGAACTGGAGTGGACGGTAAACGTTGCGGGACTGAGCAAACATAGACGCCCGGCCGCGGAAGCGACGTTGCTTTATACCGAATCGGAAGACAGCATCACGCAACGCGAAGCGGCCACCGAAACTCGACGGCAGCAGTACGCGGCACACCCACAGGCGGAACGAAAACCGAGCAAACGCGATCGTCGCCTCATTCATCGTTTCAAACAATCGCACGATGACTAGGGCCTGTTAGCGTCATGGTTGATGAAACTGAATTTCGTGAAACACTGCGCGAGTTGAATCTGGTTCACTGCGTCTTTGAGAAAACCATTCTCAACAATCACTACCCTTGCCGATTCTCCCATCGCCATTTGCTCGCAGGGCGCGAGATCGCCGGGTGTAAAAACACCGAGGCACGAGATAATTGTGTCGAAGTTTTAAGCTACCTACGCCATTGTGCGAACTTCGCGCTTAAAATTATGGACAAGGGAAAATTGCCGCATGGCAAGGCGATTCGGGTTCAGGTTGGCGGACTGCATGGACTCGGCAACACGCTGGATCCGCAGGGGCAGGAACTCACCGACATTAATGCCTTGGTAACCGCTGCGATCACTCGATTTGATACGCTTGACGAGATTCCTGCGGAACAGATTGTACGGGGCATTGCCGAATTCAAAGGGCGGCAAAAGAAACCTAAAAGGAGCTAGAGCAACTCTGATTAACTCGCGGGTAATCGCACTACATCGAGCCAAAAGTTCTCGATGGACCGAACCACCTTGAAAAACCGGTCCAAATCCACGGGCTTGGTTATGTAGCAATTTGCACCACCATCATAGGCCGCTACAACATCCCGTTCGGCATCGGATGTCGAAAAGACAATCACCGGGCCGGCATGGGACTTGGGGTTTTCGCGAATCGCCCGCAACACGTCCTGACCACTGATACGGGGCAAGTTAAGATCCAGCAACACCATATTTGGCAGGTGCTCGTCCAACATACTGAGTGCGGTTTCACCATCTTCGGCGACCCGAATCGAAACGGGTCGCTCAACCTGCGACAATATCTCTTTCGCCAACACCACGTCACCTGGATTATCTTCAATTATCAACAGGTCCATCGAATCCAAATTCACGCTCAAAACTCCTTGGCGGCCTCTTTCTGGCTCTGTGCTTCGCCCAGTGTAAATACGAACAGGGAACCACCCAGTGGTCTTGACTCAACCCAGATCTGCCCCCCATGACGCTCGACGATTTTACGACACACTGCCAAACCAAGCCCACTACCTGAGTACTCTCCGCGCCCATGCAGACGTTGAAATATCCGGAAAATTCGATCATGAAATTCGGGATCAATGCCGATCCCATTGTCACTGATGGTAAATTCCCAGCGACTGTTCTTGAATTCACTGTGAATACTGATTTCGGGAATAGCCTCGCCGCGATACTTGAGGGCATTGCCGATCAGGTTGGATAACAGACGCCGCAGTTGGGTTGAATCTGCCATCACCCAAGGCATATCACCCACTTCAATCTGGGCCTCACCTTCCTCGATGGCCATGGATAGATCCCGCAGCACCTCCGATAGCGCCTCACCACTGTTGGTCGGATGCAGTTCGCCGCCTTGGGTTCCAATCCTCGAATACTGCAATAAATCCTCGATCATGCCGGACATGCGCGCCGCGCCATCGACGGCGAAATGGATGAACTCATCGGCATCATCGTCAAGCTGACCCGTGTAGCGGCGTGATAACAGGCCCAGATAACTGGAAATCATACGCAACGGCTCGCGCAGGTCATGTGATGCTACATACGCGAACTGTTCCAACTCCTGATTGCTTTGTTCCAGTGATTCAGCCCTCTCCGCGGCTAGTAATTCAGCGGCACGTCGCTCACTGATATCGGAGACAAAGGCAACAATCATTTGTTGGCCATCGACATAAGCCGGACTCAAACCAATCTCCACGGGAATCCGCGTGCCGTCCAGACGATGGGCATCAAGTGGGCGCGACAAACCCAGCATTCTCGGCTCGGGGTCTTGATCAAAGTCGCCAATATGTTTTACACCCAACTCCTCGGGCAGAAAATCATCAACCGATCGCTCCAGCAAGTCACCCTCATCAACGCCAAACATTCGATAGGCCGCGGCACTGGCCAGGCGAATATGACCTGCTCGATCAATCACCACGATGGCGAAGGGCGCTAACTCGATCAAGGTACGGAAACGCAATTCATTTTCGCGAACGTCGGCGATGGCGCTGTTCAATTCTCGCGTGCGCTGGTGTACGCGAATATCCAGTTCCGCATTGCTCCGCTCAAGCGCTTTTTCAGCATCCGTCCGCCGCCGCTCTTCGCTAGATGACCCCAACAAGCGTCAAGCTGGACTGTCTGATCAATTGACTACGAAAATTATCCATCAAGCTGACATCGGGAATGACCACCGCACTCCATCGCGTCCCACTGATTGAAAGACGCGAGCCAACGCGCGCCTCTTCGGATTTAGAGAATCGCATTTCTCGATCTATCTGATTACGGGTACCTTCCGAACTCACCTCAATCAATCCCGGGGCATCTGTTCGTTCCAAATAAATCCGCTGCCCCGGCACCTCATGGGCCGCTATCAAGTGAATCAGTTCTGTGGCCTCAAAGCTGACAAAGAACACACCGGTGCCCGCCGAACCCTTCCACGGAATCATAATATCGAAGTGATAATGGAATGGTTGCGGATGAATAAAGATTCTATCCAGATGTTGCCCATCCGGTTCGACTGACGACAACGAAAATTGCCGTATGTCCACGCGGCATAGATCACCCACCAGGCCTTCGATATCCTCGAGAAGAGGATTACCCTTGGGGTCTGCCAAGGTAAAGGTAAACGCACCGGGAAAATGCTGAACTACTTGTTCGGTGATCTGGTCGAGCAGGTCATCATCATCTAGATTCGACGCGAGCCGGTCGATATCGCCGTGAAAATCATCCACAAACAGGGTAACTTCCCGCACCCGGTCCGCAATGATTCGTTCGATCCCCGTAGCGGTAGTCTCGCTCAAGCTTTGGCCCAACTCCGCCTGAGACTGTTCAAACTGTACCAACCGAACCTGTCCGTTCCACCACAACAGCGCGACCGTCACGACCACCACGATAAGGAAAAATAGCTCCGATAAATGTTTGGATCTAAAAATGGCGCATACCCACTCTTCTCAATCACACTAAATATAGTCCCATGGGTGTCGGCCAAGGAGGGGGATTACTAAAATAGGATGGTTTTAGGTGGTTTTATACTTACCCACTATTTCGATGACTTAAAAGTATCTCCTCACACTTTGGCTGAACGATCAGCCACTTGGTCACGCAAATAGACCGGCAAGGCCTGTTCCGGTGCCACCCCCTGACCCGCTGCGAGCATTTTTGCACCCAGTCGCGCGATGGATTCGGCCCGTGGAAATCGATCTGCATCAAACCCCGCCAACCGCGAATTCATCCGCTCCTGGATCACCAGCCCATACTCTTTCCAACCTGAGCCGACGCCAAACCAGGAATCCCCTTCAGGCAAGTCCATGTCTTCGGCATCGACCACCGTCTCGGTCCCTTGTAGCTCGACCAGACCATCGTCACCCACACCGTACGCACCGGCATAGACCTGTTGCATGCGGGCATCCAACACCGCCAGTACCTGGCTGTATCTACCGTGATCAACGGACTGAGCCAGAGCCGCCAATGTCGATACGGGCGCTACTGGCAGATCCAGTCCAAACGCGATGCCCTGCGCCACTCCGGCCGCGATGCGCAAGCCGGTGAAGGCGCCGGGACCACGCCCAAACGCGATCGCGTCCAGTTGCGACTTCACCACACCCGCCTCAGCCAAGACCTCATCGATCATGTCGAGTATGCGTCGTGCGTGTTGTCGAGGCGCTATCTCGTAACGTTCGATGATTTTTCCATCGACCCACAGCGCGGCGGAACAGGCCTCGGTCGCGGTTTCAATCGCTAACAGGTTGCGCATCAAAAAATGCCTCCACGTCGCTGATGTCGTGCGTCACCGGCATCGGCGGCAGACTGCGCAGAAAGATTCGACCATACGATTTGCTACGCAACCGTGGATCGCACAAGACCAAAACACCGGTGTCTTCAACATCACGGATCAGACGCCCCACACCTTGCTTCAACGAAATAACCGCTGACGGTAGTTGAAAATCCATAAATGGGTTGCCGCCGCTGCGCCGACAGGCATCCATCCTTGCCTTCAATACCGGATCATCCGGCACCGCAAATGGTAGCTTGTCGATCATCACGCACGACAGGGCCTCGCCTCGCACGTCCACCCCCTCCCAAAAGCTGCTGGTACCCAGCAACACGGCATTGCCCGCCGCGCGAAACTTGTCCAGCAACTGGGTACGCGGTGAATCCCCTTGTACTAACAAGGGATAGGTTAATTTTCCGTGTAACCACTCAGCGGCGCTTTGCACCGCGCGGTGGCTGGTGAACAACAAAAATGCGCGCCCTCCGCTCGCCTGAAGCACATCGAACATCACGCTCATTACCGCATCGATATAGTCCGATGTATTCGGATCTGGCAATCCCTGGGGCAAATACAGGCAGCTCTGCTGTGAGAAATCAAACGGGCTAACCCAGGCTTGACCGACAACGTCATGCAATCCCAAACGCTGTTGAAAGTGATCAAACTTGTCGGCCACGGTCAGCGTCGCGGAGGTGAAAACCCAGCTGCCACCTTGTTCATCCATACGCTTGCGAAACGGCTCGGCAATATCCAGCGGCGTACGCTGAAAGACCACGCTGCGACGATAGGTTTCAAACCAACGTACCGACTCTTGGTCGTCCTGATCAGACAATCGTTGCAATGCCGACAACAGTTCCGCACTACGACGACGACAGGTCAACAGCCCCTTACTGCGCTCGGATATGATATCCAGCGCATCGCCGAGCGCACCGAGATGCTTCATTAACGCCTGCAGTGAACGCTCAACATGTTCGAAGCGCGCCATCTCCGACCACGCGCCGCGCACCGGCTGACGCCCAAACGCCAAGCGCAGATCATAGAGACCGCGTTGCATTTGATCGGAAAGATCCATTACGTCGCGATTTTCTGCTGCCGTTTTCAGCGACTCCGCGGTCGCGTCACGAGCAAGTTCCTGTAATTGGCGAGACGACACCGACTCGCCAAAAAACAGACTCGCTATTTCTGGCAACTGATGTGCCTCATCGACAATGATGGCATCAGCCTCGGGTAACAATTCGCCAAAGCCCGCATCCTTCAAACCCAGATCGGCGCACAGTAAATGATGATTGACGACGACCAAGTCGGCTTCCTGTGCACGCTTTCTGGCAGCCAGAAGAAAGCAGTTACGATGATCCGGGCATTCCTGCCCCAAACAGTTATCCGCCGTTGAAGTCACCTGCCCCCAGATGGAGGATGACTCGGATATTTCATCCAGTTCGGAAACATCGCCAGTCGTGGAGACTTCGCCCCACTCGCGCAGGGTAACCAACTCACTCGCCTCTTGCCGCGATGACAGGTGCCCATCCGACTCGGTACGAGACAGACGATACCAGCACAGATAATTGGAACGCCCCTTGAGTTGGGCCATGACCCCGGACACGCCCAGCGCGCGCCGTACCTGCGGCAGGTCGCGGTGAAACAGTTGATCCTGAAGGTTGCGGGTACCGGTGGAAATGATGACCCGTCCCGCGGAGAGCAACGCAGGCACCAGATAAGCAAAGGTTTTGCCGGTGCCGGTGCCAGCTTCGGCGATCAACGATGTTCGCGAGGCCAATGCCGACTCGATTGCGCTCGCCATTTCCTGCTGGGCAGCGCGTACGGCGAACCCGGGGATCGCCTCAGCCAGCGAACCGGAAGCGGATAATATCTCCGCGGAGGTCGGCTCAGAGAGCCCGATGGTAGCAGACATATTTGTACATCGAAATCAAAGTCGCCCTTCTTCTCGCGTCCACACCAACTGCCCGACAATCTTGAAGCGGGCCACCGACATCGCGCC
>DTRM01000053.1:0-28780 GCA_012965975.1 Chromatiaceae bacterium
CTCATGCCTGAGTCAACTGAACCAGTGCATCCAGCTTGGCGGCCGCTGCACCCGAGTCGATAACCTCACCTGCTCGGTTCACGCCAGCGGCCATGTCATCAGCCAAACCGGCAACATAAATCGCCGCGCCTGCATTCAACTGCACAATATCCCGGGGCGAACCCGCATCACCGGAAAATACCGAACGGATCATCGCCAAACTCTGCTCGGCCCCATCAACCGAAATATCGACCGGTTGGGCTAATGCCATGCCGAACTGATCGGGTGAAATCGTGTAGGTCGTGACCTTGCCGTCTTGCAGTTCAGCCACTTGGGTAGGCGCACAGACACTAATCTCATCCATACCATCTTCACCGTGTACAACCATCACATGATGACTACCCAGTCGTGCCAGCACCTCGGCCAGTGGCACTACCCAGTCGGCTGAAAACACACCCAAGACTTGATTGGGCGCCCCGGCCGGATTGGTCAGCGGCCCCAATACATTAAAAATCGTACGCACGGCCATCTCGCGCCGCGGTCCGATGGCATATTTCATCGCGCTGTGATGCATCGGTGCAAACATAAATCCGACGCCCAGTTCGCGTACACAGTTGGCGACCTGATCCGGTGTTATGTCGAGTTTCACGCCGGCCGCCTCCAGCACGTCCGCACTGCCGGATTTAGAAGAGATCGAGCGATTGCCGTGTTTGGCGACCTGCCCACCGGCGGCGGCCACCACAAACGCGCTGGCGGTGGAGACATTAAACGTACCCGAGGCATCACCGCCCGTACCACACGTGTCCACCACATGGTCGCCTTGAACACTAACCCCTTGCGCCAAACTCCGCATCACCGCTGCCGCCGCGGTAATCTCATCAACGGTCTCACCTTTCATTCGAAGCCCGACCAGAAACCCAGCAATCTGCGCTGGCGTCGCTTCACCAGTCATAATAGTTTGCATCACCGCCGTCATTTCATCTGCCGACAGGTCTCGATGTTCTGTCACCGCCTTAATGGCTGCGGGTAAATCCATACTCATAGTGTCAACCTTAAAAAATTAGCCAATAACTCATGTCCCTGTTGCGTCAGTATGGATTCAGGATGAAACTGCACGCCCTCTATCGGCAAACTGCTGTGACGCACACCCATAATCTCTTCCATGCTGCCATCCTCATTTTCGGTCCACGCGGTGATCTCGAGACAATCCGGCAGACTCTCCTTCTCGATCACCAACGAATGATAGCGTGTCGCCACCAGCGGTTGTTCAAGCCCGCTAAAGACACCGGTATCCGAATGCGCGATGGCGGACGTCTTGCCATGCATAATGCGTCCCGCGTGGACAATTTTTCCACCGAAGGCCTGCCCGATACTTTGATGACCCAAACAGACACCCAGTATCGGGATCTTGCCGGCAAAGGCCTTGATCGCATCCACCGAAATCCCGGCCTCATTCGGCGTGCAAGGGCCGGGGGAGATCACCAGATGATCCGGCTTCAGCGCCTCGATCCCGGCAATGCTGATTTGATCATTGCGCTGCACCTCAACGTCGGTACCCAGTTCGCCAAAATACTGCACTAGGTTATAGGTGAAGGAGTCGTAGTTATCGATCATCAACAACATCACACATCCCCTATTCCAGCTTCTGCCATCGCCACCGCGCGGAAGATGGCACGCCCCTTATTCATGGTCTCTTCCCATTCATTACGGGGGACCGAGTCCGCGACAATCCCGGCACCCGCCTGAATATGCAAGGTGCCATCCTTGATAACCGCGGTACGAATCGCGATGGCGGTATCCATGTTGCCAGACCAGGACAGATAGCCCACCGCACCGGAATAGACACCGCGCTTGACCGGTTCCAACTCGTCGATAATTTCCATGGCCCTGACCTTAGGTGCGCCACTGACGGTTCCGGCAGGAAAGGTTGCGGCCAACGCATCCACCGCCGACAACCCCGGCTTGAGTTCGCCACGTACATTGGAAACGATATGCATCACGTGGGAATAACGCTCAACCAACATTTTCTCCGTCAATTCAACCGTCCCGGTATTGGCCACGCGACCCACGTCGTTGCGCCCCAGGTCGATCAACATGAGATGCTCAGCCAACTCTTTGGGGTCGGCCAACAAGTCTTTTTCGAGCGCAAGGTCAGCCGCCTCCGACTCGCCACGCGGTCGAGTACCGGCGATCGGTCGCACGGTAATCATGCCATCTTCCAGATGCACCAGAATCTCAGGTGATGAACCCACGACCTGAAAATCACCCAGATCCAGCAGGTACATATAGGGCGACGGATTCAAGGTACGCAAGGCACGATAGAGATCCAAGGGGCGCGCCTGAAACGGGATCGACAGCCGCTGCGACAACACCACCTGCATTGCATCGCCCTCGACGATGTAGTCTTTGATCCGACCTACCGCCGCCTCGTAACCCTCCCGGGTAAAGCCAGAGATAAAATCCGTTTCGGAGACCGCTTTCAAGGTGTGGGCGGGGCTCGGTTCAATGACGCCCGAGCGTAGTTGTTGCACCAACTCATCGAGTCGGGTGTCCGCCTGAGCCAGCGTTTGATCCGCACTCGGATCGACCAGCACTACCACCAACAACTTCCCGCTGAGATTATCGAACACCACCACTTCTTCCGACAACATCAACAAAATATCGGGATTGCCCAATGGATCCGGGTTCGGACAATCGCCCAGCTTGGGTTCGACATAGCGCACCGTATCGTAGCCAAAGTACCCGACCAACCCACCGAAAAATCGTGGCAAACCCGCCACATCGGCGACTCGATAGCGTGCCTGAAAATCCTCTATCCAGCCCAGTGGGTCATCCGTTTGATGGGTTTCTGTCACATTGTCATCGACGCTGACTTCGATCCGGTCGCCGCTCACGCGCACAACGGTTTTACAAGGCAAACCAATAATCGAGTAGCGCCCCCACTTCTCACCGCCGGTAACAGACTCAAACAAATAGGTATAGGCGCCATCGGCAAGCTTGAGATAGGCACTCAGCGGGGTATCGAGATCGGCAAGAACCTGCCTGAAAACAGGGATTCGGTTATAGCCTTGCGTGGCAAGTGTTGCGAATTGTTCTGGGGTCATAGTGGTCGCTTCATACAGACAATGGGGTTTCTCGGATGGACTGGCTCATCGCCACCAACTTTCTGCAGGAAATCGACTGTTCATTCTCTTGGTTATCGCTTATGCGAGCAACGCACTCAATTCGTCCATGCGATCAAATACCGCATCCGGACTCGCGTCGCGTATGTCCACCCCATGATTATAGCCGTAACTCATACACGCGATGCTAAATCCGGCAGCCCGGGCTGCCTTCACGTCACTCACCGAGTCACCGATCATCATCGCCCGAGTTGGATCAACCGCAAAGAACTCTGCGGCATGCAACAACGGCAATGGATCCGGCTTCTTTTTCGCCAGCGTATCGCCGCTGATAATGATCTCGAAATAATCGGCGATACCGAGATCCGCCAACAATGGTTCAGTAAACTGAGCCGCCTTGTTGGTCACGCAACCTAGCGCATAACCGCAGGCTTTGAGTTGGTCCAAGCCTTCTTTCACCCCCGGATAAAGTAGGCTGCGCTTGGAGGTATTTGCCGCATACAACTCAAGAAAAATCGGATAGGCCTTGGCAAACAGGGCTTCATCGGGTTCGCCGTCCAGCGCGTTAACCAATGCTCGGCGCACCAACCGTTCGACACCATTACCGACCCAGTCACGCACACTGTTCTCACCGCGGACATCCATATCCAGCGTCTTCATCATTTCATCAACGCAATAAGCCAGATCCGGCACACTATCGACCAGCGTACCATCGACATCAATCAGAACCATATCGGGCTTCGACAACATCGGCGTCAGGCCTTCGCCATTTCAGCACGCATGGCATCAATCGTTGCCTTGTAATCATCGGTATTGAAAATGGCCGACCCGGCGACAAACATATCCGCACCCGCCGCCTTGATCTCACCGATGTTATCGATTTTGACACCGCCATCGACTTCGAGACGGATATCAAAACCACTGGCATCAATACGCTGGCGCGCCTGCTTTAGCTTGTCCAGCGTCGAGGGGATAAAACTCTGCCCACCAAAACCGGGATTCACCGACATCAGTAGAATCACATCCACCTTGTCCATAACATAATCGAGATAACTCAGTGGGGTGGCAGGGTTGAATACCAAACCCGACTTACAACCACATTCGCGCACCAAGGCAAGAGAACGATCAATATGATCCGATGCCTCCGGATGGAAGGTAATATAACTAGCACCGGCATCGGCAAAATCCGGAATGATACGATCGACCGGCTTGACCATCAGGTGTACATCGATATCGGCGGTCACGCCGTGTTTGCGCAAAGCGTCACAAACCAACGGACCGATGGTTAAATTAGGTACATAATGATTATCCATCACATCAAAGTGAACGACATCGGCGCCAGCGGCCAGCACGTTGTCGACCTCTTCTCCCAAACGGGCGAAATCGGCGGATAAAATAGAGGGAGCAATCAGTTCGTTAGCCATAATCTTAGGTTCCTTAAAGGCGACAATCCGCCCGGGTAAAATCGGGGGCCAGAAAACCTGTTACTTTACCCGAAAGACAGGGATTGTAGCAATGCAGATAAGGTTTTATTTATGAAATACAGAAGCTTAGGTGCAATTTTTGCGCTACTGCCAGGCTTAATGACGGCCTCGAATCTGGCCGCTGCCCCGGATCTGCTGCGGGAAGCCCGCTTTGCCGACGAATTGGTGGACAATATTGTCACCGGCGACCCGGAATGGCTGAAAAATGGTGATTCCCGATTTTTGTCCATTTTTGCGGAGGTCGACAATGATCGGCCACAAGGTGGGGTGATCTTGCTGCATGGCATGGGGGCACACCCTGACTGGGCGACCGTGATTCACCCACTGCGTTCGGCACTGCCCAAACACGGTTGGGCAACCCTGTCGGTGCAAATGCCGGTTGCCCATCGCAGCGACGGATTCGAGGGCTATTTCGATCTGTTTGAGGATGCGACGACACGCATCACCGCAGCCGTCGAATTTCTTGAATCCCGGGGTATCCGTAACATCGCCTTGATCGGACACAGCATGGGTGCACTAATGGGAAGCTTCTTTGTGGCAGAGAGTCCCGAGCATCGCATCAAGGCCCTGATTACCATCGGACTGAATGGACGGGAAACCCACAGTGAGCGCAATGCGCTGCGCTTGATTGAAAAAATCAACATACCAATGCTGGATATCTACGGCAGCGAAGACCTACCTGGCGTACAATCCACACATCGCGCACGCGCCACCGCTGCACGCAAGGCGGGCAACAAGGACTATCGGCAACTGAAAATTCTCGGCGCCGATCATTTTTTTAATTACCACGAAGAACAACTGCTAATCCGCACGCGTTCATGGCTACACAAAACCATACCCGGAAAAGTCGTCCGTAAATAATCGCAGGAGAAACCCTCATGTCCATCGCGATCCTGTTCCATATCGTTGCCGCTGTCATTTGGGTGGGCGGTATGTTTTTCGCTTATATGGCGCTACGCCCGGTTGCCGCCAGCCAGTTGGAACCACCGCAACGACTCGCGCTGTGGGTCGGGGTGTTTGGCAAGTTTTTCCCGTGGGTCTGGGTATCCATTCTCACCTTGCTGGTCAGCGGCTATACCATGGCATTGCAAATGTACGGCGGGGTCACTCAATTCCCTCTGTATATCAACCTCATGCAAGGCATTGGCATCGTAATGATCCTGATTTTTGGGCATATCTTCTTCGCCGGATACAAACCCATGGCGCAACTGGTCAAGGCTGAGGCATTTGCCGATGCCGCACAGAAGCTGAATCGTATACGGCAGCTGGTCGGACTGAATTTGATATTGGGTCTGGCCGTGGTCGCCATTGCCAGCAGTGGTCGGTTTGGCTTCAGTGTTTGAGGCCACGCGCTTCGCAAATCTGTTCATAAGCCCGCCGAATTTCGTGGGTCTTTTCCGTCGCGATTTTAATCATTTCATCGGGCAGACCCTTTGATACCAGCTTGTCGGGATGATGCTGGCTCAATAAACGTCGATAGGCCTTTTTCATCTCCGCGTCCGATACCTCTGCATCAATGTTCAACATCGCATAGGCATCTTCCAGCGAGGGGCCTGCAGACACCCCACCCGCGTAGTGGCGTTGTGCGCCAATCATCGCTTCCAGGCTTTCGTATTCCTGTACCGAAAAACCCAACCGCGCGCAGATGTGTAACAACATCTTGCGTTCAGCGGGATGAATCGAGCCATCGGCATAGGCCGCCTGAATCTGAATCTCAATAAACATCCGCACCAGATTGCGGCGTCGATGGGTCTCCTGGCGAAATTGCTCGAGAATATCTTCCAGCGGAAAACCCGATTGTTTACCCTGGTTAAACAGATTAATCGCGACCTTGCTTAACTCCGGCGTCAGATCCATCTGCTGCATCACTGATTGCACCAAACGGATCTCTTCCTTGGAAACGTGTCCGTCTGCCTTCGCAATCGCGCCGATAACCGAGAATGTCGCGGTAAAAAAGGCGGTTTGGACTCGCTCTTGATCGCCGGGACCTGCGCCCCAACCACGGTCCTGATTCAACCCATTCAAGCCACGATCAAAATTATGGCCAATGGATGCGCCCAAAATAGCGCCTAATGGGCCCATCATCATGAAACCCAGCGTGCCGCCAACAACCTTGCCCCACCAACTCATGTCACCGTACCTGTTGTTTGAAAGCCCTTAGTCTACCATCCGCCACTGCCGTCAGGGTGACGGAGATTTTGCGTAAAACCGCTGGTTGCGGTAAATTTCTGTCTCCCGCACTGGAGGCTCATCATGGCTGTACCCGATACTCTTTATGAATCCAATATCTCGTCCCTGCCACTGATCGCCAAGGGCAAGGTACGTGAACTGTACGCGCTGAACGATCATGAGATGTTGATCGTCACCACTGACCGGATCTCGGCCTTTGATGTGATTCTGCCCACACCCATTCCAGGCAAGGGTGTGGTGCTAACCGCCGTATCCAATTTTTGGTTTGATCGAACCGCTGGCATCGTCAAAAACCATCGCACCAATCTCACGCTTGAGTGCGCACTACCGGATGAAAAAGAACGCGCACAGGTAACGGGTCGCGCGATGATCGTGAAGCGATTGAAGGCACTGCCCATCGAAGCGATCGTACGCGGGTATCTGGTTGGCTCGGGCTGGAAGGATTATCAGGCCACCGGTGCAATCAGCGGTCATCAGTTGCCGACGGGAATGCAGGTCGCCGACCCATTACCTGAACCGATCTACACACCATCCACCAAGGCGGAACTGGGTGAACACGATGCGAATATCGACTTTGCCGCTACCGTCGAACTGGTCGGTGCCGATATGGCGGCTCAGGTGCGCGACGTCAGTTTAAAACTGTACACCGAGGCGCGGGACTATGCCGCCGGGCATGGCATTATCATTGCGGATACCAAGTTTGAATTTGGCCTGGACGAGAATGGACAACTGGTTCTGATTGATGAAGTCCTTACACCGGACTCATCGCGATTCTGGCCCGCAGATCAATACGCACCCGGCGCCAACCCACCCAGCTTCGACAAGCAGTACGTGCGTGATTATCTGGAAACGCTGGACTGGGATAAAACCGCTCCGGGTCCGAAATTGCCCAGTGAGGTGATTCAAAATACGGCGAGTAAATACCGGGAAGCGCAAACTCGACTAATGCAAACGCACTAGGCTTTTCTAGAACAGATCGACCTCGCCCGCAGTGGCAACACTCTGCTGTGACACTGCCTTTTTGTCACCCAGGTCCGAAAACTGGTCCTGCGCATTATCGACGATTTTTCTTGGATCATTTAGCCTGGTTTCGACACGCTGAGTCGGATCGTTTGAGCCAGCGTCTTCCAGATGCTCCGCCATCAGCATGCTGACGTTTCTGCAAGGCCGATTCAAGCGCTCAACCGGTGCGGTGCCTCGATCTGGATGATCTTCGTCACTACCACCCCCCTGATGCCCACAGGACTGCAGAAACGGGGTACCGTCACTATCCCGCGTGATATGGGCAACAGACACGCCTTCGGCATGAAAACCGACCCCACTCCGAGAATCAGCGAGGGTTCAGGTAAAAAGGAAAGAAAACGGTCGATCAGTGCCTATCTGGCATTAACCGCGCGGGTCAGTTAACCATAAAAACCACTGACTGGTCGTTACCCCCATCGGTAAAGACGCGGAAACGACTGGTTGAAGCCCCCGCAGGCACCGTCACGTCAATCTGCGTGTCGGATATGACCACAAACGAGGCCGCCGTACTGCCGAGAAACACCACATTGGTACCGGTAAAGGCCTCACCTGAGATGGTTATCAGATCGCCAACGACACCCGAACTGGCAGAGAGACCCGTGATGGTAGGTGGGATGATGGGAGCATGCTCGGCAAAAAACTGAAAAATCTTGTTATTGAAATCACCGACAAAACGATGTTCGGCATAGGCGACGTAGATATAGTCTTCAATCGGTCGCATGAAGTCAGCATATTTTACCGGAATCACGGCTTGCCAACCCGACCACTTGGGGTTCTCGATCAAGTAACCCCTTACATCCAGGAAAGCATTGTCATTCAGGGAATTAAAGATCGCGGTCGAATCGGCGCGATTGAGGCCCTCAACACCCCACCACAGATGGGCATGCACAGGTGCCGGATGGCTAATCCAGAACGCCGTTGGAATTCCGCGGTTTGACAGGTTGTTATAATTGAGGAATGCCGCTGCCGTTGGCCCCACACCGTTCGGTGAACTGTCATTTTCAGCGAGGACGAACATGGTCGGAACGTCAGTCGAAGCGAGCATGTCATCATAACCAGGGCCCACCACAAGTGCGGTCGCAACCACAGGAAACCCCATATCAACCGCGTTAACCTGATCAAATAATGTAGCAAACAAGGATCCGTTGGATGCCCCGAGCATATAGATAGGATCGTCGGTTTGCATGTGACCCTGATTAATTAGATCCTGACGGACCTCACCTAGGCGTCGCATATCGGCATTATCGGCAACGGTGCGGCCGTCATCCCACTGACCGGTAAAGCGATCCCAACTGTCCAGCGCCACTACGGCATATCCCAATGACAACGCATCATTGATGAAGTTCTGATCGGTCGTGCCCAAAAACATACAAGTCGCACAACCGCCGCCGCCATGCAACATGAACAGCACAGAATGATAGTTGGGTGGAAAGGATGACATCACTCGGGGATTGCGCCAGCGTGGCACATCGCGATAGATCGCGGTGATGGTCGTTACCGCAGCCGGCATCATCATCGTAGTATGTACTGAGGTGATATCGTCGAGGGTGGCCACATCACCTTCCCAGTGATCAAAAACCCGGGTCACCATCGTCTCGTCGATTTCGCCACCGATCGGTACCGTAGGCAACTCATCGGTCATCGTTGCCTTGGACGCGTTTTCATACGGATAAGCCCAAACATGAAGGGTAGCACCCTCTTCATAGACCTTGCTGCCACTGCCGTTGTTAACCGTAAGCACGAACTGCGATGCCCAAGCATTGGACATCAACATACAGCAACTCACCGTTGCTATTCGTAAAAAACTAAACTTTCCCATTCGAAACCGCTCCCTGACGAATCAACACTGGCATTAACACTATCTGTAATAAGGGACAATACGCATTCTAACTGCATTTGTCGCAGATTCATAGCGGTATAGCCGCATAACTACATCGTATTCCCAACAATCTTACTAAGTATAGACCGAAGTCTTGTCCTGTCAATTCTTATTTAAATACCCCCCGAAAACCCGGAAAATACCCTTTAAGCCATTAAATTAAAGCATTATTTATAGATTTCTCCCGGGACAGTATCGGCCTAGACCTCGAAGCATTGGGCGGAGCCGCAAAATCAACCAGACAAAAAAAGGGCGCCGAGGCGCCCTTCAATCGATTGCCAAACAATCCTAGCTGATCTTTGGATCCAGCTCGCCACTGTCGTAGCGTCCGACCATGTCTTCCAGATTGATGGGCCTGATTTTTGATGCTTGGCCAGCGGCGCCAAACGTCTCATAACGCGCCTTACAAATATCATACATACCATCGGTCGCCGCCTGAAGAAACTTGCGAGGATCGAAGTTCGACTTGTTGTCGTTCAAGTGCTTGCGGATGGCGCCAGTAGAGGCCATACGCAGATCGGTATCGATATTAACCTTGCGCACACCATTCTTGATGCCTTCTGCGATTTCCTCAACCGGAACACCATAGGTCTCACCCATGTCGCCACCGTACTCGTTGATGATGGCCAACCACTCCTGAGGAACCGATGATGACCCATGCATAACCAGATGCGTATCAGGAATACGTGCGTGAATTTCCTTGATGCGGTCAATCGCCAGAATGTCGCCAGTCGGCGGACGCGTGAACTTGTAAGCACCGTGACTGGTGCCAATCGCGATCGCCAGCGCATCACACTGAGTTTTGGCAACGAAGTCCGCTGCCTCCTCAGGATCAGTCAGTAATTGGTCATGACTGAGAACACCCTCTGCGCCAATACCATCCTCTTCGCCAGCCATACCCGTTTCCAGAGATCCGAGACAACCCAACTCACCTTCCACCGAAACGCCACAGGCATGGGCCATTTCAACCGTACGACGAGTCACTTCCACGTTATAGTCATAGCTTGCGGGGGTCTTGCCATCTTCTTCCAATGACCCATCCATCATCACCGAGGAAAAGCCCAGCTGAATCGAACGTTGGTTCACCGCAGGCGAAGTACCGTGATCTTGATGCATAACCACGGGAATATGTGGCCACTCTTCAATGGCGGCAAGAATTAGGTGGCGTAGAAACGGCGCACCTGCATAGGAACGTGCACCCGCGGATGCCTGACAGATCACCGGACTATCGGTGTCATGGGCAGCACGCATAATAGAATGCATCTGCTCCATGTTGTTTACGTTAAACGCTGGAATACCATACTGATGTTCGGCAGCATGATCCAACAACTGACGGAGTGAAATAAGAGCCATAACAGACCTCCTGTGATTACCTACAAAGTTTCGATCAAATAGCCGGCTGAGCCCGTCACAGATTCAACCGGTAAAAATAATTCGTGTTACTCAGAGAGTTCGTCTCCAATACGCACGATCTTCATGACGTTGGTGCCACCTTGCACCCCATCCATGTCACCTTTGGTGATGATAATTAAATCACCGTCGCGTACCGCTCCTCGGCGTCGCATTTCATCAATCACTTCCCGGTTCGCTTGGACCGTGTCTACAACACTGACATCAAAGCTAACCGGCTCTACACCACGAAACAGCGTAACTTTACGCCGAGTTGAAACATGCTTTGTCAGCGCGTAGATAGGAATACCCGAACTAATTCTCGACATCCATAACGGAGTTGAGCCTGACTCGGTCAGACACGCAATCGCCTTTACGCCAAGATGATTGGCCGAATACATGGTCGCCATGGCGACTGCTTCATCGATACGCTCAAACACCGTGTCCACACGATGATCGGAAATACGGGCGGATCGTTGTTGTTCTGCACCACGACAAACGCGATCCATCGCCTCGACAACCTTGACCGGATACTTACCCGTCGCAGTCTCAGCAGACAACATCACCGCATCGGTACCATCAAGCACTGCGTTGGCAACGTCAAACACCTCCGCTCGGGTCGGTAACTGATTTTCGACCATCGACTGCATCATCTGCGTCGCGGTAATAACCAAACGATTACGCTCTCGCGCCTGCTTGATTAACCGTTTCTGAACTCCAGGCAATTCAGCATCACCAATCTCAACACCTAAATCACCACGCGCAATCATGATCACATCCGAGGCATCGATGATCGACTCAATTCGGGTTAGCGCCTCGGCGCGTTCAATCTTGGCGACAATACCGCCATTGCCGCCGGCTTCACGAAGTAAGCGACGACACTCATTCACATCCTCGGCATTTCGGGGAAAAGACAACGCGACATAATCGGCATTAATCTTGGCCGCAGTCTTGATGTCTTCGCGATCCTTATCCGTCAATGCCTCTGCGGACAAGCCGCCACCCTGCTTGTTAATGCCTTTGTTGTCAGACAGCTTGCCACCGACAACCACCCGGGTTTCGATTTCACCGCCGTTAACATCTTCTACCCAAAGAACAATCGCACCATCATCAAGCAGCAGGGTATCGCCACGACTGACGTCGTTGACCAACTCTCTGTAGGAAATGCCAATTCGATCAACCGTGCCTGCGTCCCGGTCACAATCCAGGTCGAGAAAAAATGTGGCGCCCTCTTCAAGCTCGACCGATCCATCCTTAAACTTCTGGATGCGGATCTTCGGACCCTGAAGATCGACCAGCACCCCAATCTGACGACCGTGGGCTCGAGCTCGATTGCGCAGCGTTTCTGCGCGTCGCTCGTGATCATCTGCGGTGCCGTGCGAGAAGTTAACCCGCACCACATCAACACCGGCGGCAATAATCTCATCCAGAACCTTGGGGTCATCGGTAGCAGGACCGAGGGTTGCGACAATTTTTGTGCGTCTACGCATATAAATCCAATTCGAGTTCGAACAGTACGTTAGCCAGCAACACGTCTAATTAGCCTTTTCTTCCAAAATAGCGACCGCCGGTAGCTTCTTGCCTTCCAGGAACTCCAGAAAGGCACCACCTCCGGTTGAAATATAGGAAACCCGATCCGCAATATTGTACTTATCAACGGCCGCCAAGGTATCACCACCGCCGGCAATAGAGAATGCGCTTGACTCGGCAATGGCATTACCCAATTTGCGGGTACCTTCACCAAACTGGTCGAATTCGAATACGCCGACCGGTCCATTCCAAACCACGGTTCCCGCCGATTTCATCATGTCCGAAAAACGCGCAGCCGTCTCAGGACCAATATCGAAAATCATGTCATCATCCTCGACGTCCTCGACTTTCTTTACCACGGCTTCTGCACTCTCCGAAAATTCCTTGCCAACGACCACGTCCGTTGGCACCGGGATTTCTCTGCCCCTGGCTTTCGCATCTTCCATCAGACGCTTGGCTTCTGGCACCAGATCTTCTTCATATAGTGATTTGCCGACATTAAACCCGGCTGCAGCGATAAAGGTATTGGCAATACCCCCACCTGGGATCAACTGGTCGACAACAGCGGACAGGGACTCCAATACGGTTAGCTTGGTGGATACCTTGGAACCACCAACGATTGCGGCCATCGGACGTCGGGGGTGATCAAGCGCCTTACCCAGGGCATCCAATTCACCCGCCAACAATGGTCCGGCGCACGCAACGGGCGCAAACTTGGCCACACCGTGAGTCGATGCCTGAGCGCGATGCGCGGTACCGAAGGCATCCATCACATAGACGTCACACAGCCCCGCCATCTTTTGCGCAAGATCGTCCGCGTTGTTCTTTTCGCCCGCGTTAAAACGAACGTTTTCACACAACACAACATCGCCGTCGTTCATATCACCGACACCATCGAGCCAGTCGCGCACCAGACGCACTTCCTTGCCGAACAAACCCGACAGATGCGTTGCAACCGGTTGCAAGGAAAACTCTTCGGCGAACTCACCTTCGGTTGGACGCCCCAGATGTGACATCAGCATGACCTTCGCGCCCGCCTTTGATGCCATCTCGATGGTCGGTAATGATGCGCGAATGCGCTTGTCACTCGTAACCTTGCCGTCCTTGATCGGAACATTAAGATCCTGGCGAATCAATACGCGCTTACCCGCCAGATCCAGATCACTCATTTTGATAACAGACATGCTGACATCTCCTGATGCTTAACCTAACCAAACAGCTTACTTGGCAATGTGTTCTACGAAACGCATCATGTTGCAGGTGTAGCCATACTCATTGTCATACCAGGACACGACCTTAACAAAGGTAGGATCCAAGGCGATACCAGCGCCAGCGTCAAAGATTGAGGACTGGCTGCAGCCACGGAAATCGGTTGAGACAACCAGATCAGTGGTGTAACCCAAAGTGCCTTTCATCGAACCTTCAGACGCTTCCTTCATGGCCGCACAAATTTCTTCATAAGAAGCAGGCTTGTTCAACTCGGCGGTCAGGTCAACGACGGATACGTCGGAAGAAGGAATACGGAACGCCATACCCGTCAGTTTGCCATTCAACTCAGGCAACACAACGCCCACAGCCTTGGCCGCGCCAGTAGATGATGGGATAACGTTCTCGAGGATACCGCGACCACCGCGCCAGTCTTTCACGGATGGGCCATCAACCGTCTTCTGGGTAGCCGTCGCCGCATGAACCGTCGTCATCAACCCGCGCTTCAGGCCCCAGTTATCATTCAGAACCTTGGCTATTGGAGCCAAGCAGTTAGTGGTACAAGACGCCGCCGAAACAATGGACTGACCGTCGTAGCTATCATGGTTAACAGCATAAACAAACATGGGTGTACCGTCTTTCGACGGCGCACTCTGTACAACCTTGCCAGCGCCCGCTTCAATGTGCTTCTGACAACCTTCCTCGGTGAGGAAAAAACCGGTGCAGTCGATGACGATATCGGCGCCAACATCACCCCATTTGAGGTCGGCAGGATCACGCTCAGCGGTCAGGCGGATCTTCTTTCCATCAATAATGATGCTGCCCTCTTCCGAACTCACGTCCTTAACAAAACGACCATGAACCGAATCATACTTCAGCATATAGGCTAGGTAGTCGGCATCCAGAAGGTCGTTAATACCCACGATTTCAACGCCCGGAAAATCCTGGTAAACCGCACGCGCGACCATTCGACCGATACGGCCAAAGCCATTAATACCAATTTTAATCGTCATTACTTTGCTCCTAAATTTTTAACTAAACCTAACCAGTAAATTGAAAAAGGGATGCACCTCTGCACCCCTTAAAAATAGCTCACGCAGAAACTGCGTCGATTGCCTCACCTACTTTTTCAGCGGTAAAACCAAAGTGCTTGAACAGTTCGCCAGCTGGGGCTGATTCACCGAAGGTATCGATACCGACCACCTTGCCGCCGAGGCCAACATACTTGTACCAAGCTTCCGTCACTGCCGCTTCGACTGCGACGCGCGCAGTAACCGCTGATGGCAATACCGATTCTTTATACGCTGCGTCCTGAGCATCAAAGGATGCCGTACAGGGCATCGACACGACTCGCACCTTCTTGCCGCTGGCCGCTGCGGCATCAACTGCAATACCCACTTCCGAACCGGTCGCAATAACAATCACATCAGGCGTGCCGTCACAGTCTTTTAAGACATAACCACCCTTGGCGATATCAGCGATCTGCGCATCGGTACGTGCCTGATGGTCCAATGCCTGACGCGAAAAAATTAAACAGCTCGGGCCGTCCATTTTCTCTATGGCTTGCTGCCAACACACCGCACTTTCGACGGTGTCGCAAGGACGCCATACCGACATATTTGGAATCATGCGCAAGGTAGGAATCTGCTCTACTGCCTGATGGGTTGGACCATCTTCACCCAGACCAATTGAATCATGGGTATAAACAAAGATCGAACGAATCTTCATCAGCGCCGCCATGCGCAACGCATTACGCGCATACTCGGAAAACATCAGGAAGGTTGCACCAAATGGAATCAAACCACCATGTAGTGAAACACCGTTCATGATCGCAGACATCGCAAACTCACGCACACCGTAGTTGATGTAATTGCTGTCTGCGGAATCAGCGCGCATGGGTTTGTAGCCATCCCATTCGGTCAGATTCGAGCAACCAAGATCAGCGGATCCACCGAATATTTCCGGTAACGTACCGGCGTAGGCTTGAATTGAAGCAAGCGATGCCTGACGCGTCGCCTTGGTTTCGCCCTTGTCATTACACTCGGCAATATAAGCAGCGCTCTTGTCTGCCCAGTCAGCTGGCAAATCACCCGCCATGCGACGTTCGTACTCGGCAGCCAATTCTGGATGTGCGCCCTTATAGGCTGCAAACTTGTCGTTCCAGGCCGCTTCCGCCGCCGATCCGCTTTCCTTGCAATCCCAACCGGCATAAATATCGTCTGGAATCACGAAAGAACCGTGTTCCCAACCCAGCGCTTTACGCGTCAATACGATTTCATCATCACCCAGAGGTGCGCCATGACAATTATGTGTGCCCGCTTTGTTCGGCGAACCGAAACCAATCGTGGTCTTGCAGCAAATCATGGTTGGCTTGTCGGTAACCGCCTTGGCGGCGTCGACAGCTTTGTTAATGGCATCTGAATCATGGCCGTCAACGTCGGCAATCACATGCCAACCGTAGGCTTCAAACCGAGCGGGTGTGTCATCAGTAAACCAACCCTCGACATGACCATCGATAGAAATACCGTTGTCATCCCAAAACGCGACCAACTTGCCCAAACCCAGGGTGCCGGCCAACGAACAGGCTTCATGTGAAATGCCTTCCATCAGACAACCGTCGCCCAAAAACACATAGGTGTTGTGATCAACAACGTCGTGACCATCACGATTAAACTCGGCCGCCAATGAACGCTCGGCAATGGCCATACCCACCGCGTTGGTGATGCCCTGACCCAGAGGCCCGGTGGTGGTTTCAATACCCGGCGCATAGCCATACTCTGGATGACCCGGGGTCTTGGAATGCAGTTGACGGAAGTTTTTCAGCTCGTCGATTGGCAAGTCATAACCGGTCAGGTGTAACAGCGAGTAGATCAACATGGAGCCATGACCGTTGGACAACACAAACCGATCACGATCCGACCAATCCGGGTTGGATGGGCTGTGTTTCATGTGACTGTTCCACAGCACCTCGGCGATATCGGCCATACCCATAGGTGCACCCGGGTGACCCGAGTTGGCTTTTTGTACGGCATCCATGGACAAAGCACGGATCGCATTCGCTAGATCTCTGCGTGAGGACATAAAGAGGTTCTCCACAAAATATTGAGTAAAAAAACTTTCCGGCAGCTCCGTGAGAACCACCTGAAAAAACCTGTAACCATTCGTGACGAAGGACGGATCGTCGTGTCCGCTGCATCGCGCCTACACGACCTAACGGCGCCGACTCATCCTCTTACGGAACTGCCCATTGTCCCTGACTTGGGCTATCAGGGCAATAGCGAGGCGCCCGAGCGGCCACCCCATATAGCCATAAAATTCCTTTCTGATCATATAATTATCACCGCTGACGCGGGTCTCAGATCCACTTTATTGAGCAGCCCATGCTCGGAATTTGCTCGGCTGGTCCACGGCCGCTGCGGGCAACTTCTGCCATGGATTCAAAGAGATCGCGACGTACGCCCACGGCCGCTGCCTGCTTGCGACTGGCGTCCAGACGCCCTCGGTACTGCAAACCCGAATCGACATTGAAGCCAAAAAAGTCGGGAGTGCACACCGCACCATAGGCCTTGGCCACCGACTGATCACTATCTAATAAGTATGGAAACGGAAAATCGAGTTCAACCGAGACCTTCTGCATATTCTCGAAGGAATCTTCCTCATACTGGGTTGGATCATTCGACATAATGGCCACACTGCCAATTCCCAGGCCCTTCAATTCCGCGGTATCCCGCACGATCCGATCCATCACCGCCTTGACGTAGGGACAATGATTGCAGATAAACATGACCAGCAAGCCCTGCTCTCCACCGCATTGATCCCGCGACCAATCGCGTCCATCTATTCCCGGTAGTACGAAATCAGGGGCCTCCCAGTCAAAATCACATATTGGGGTCTCTAAACTCACCATTTTGCTTGTCTCCCGATACAAATTGGGCGTTATCTTCGCCCAATTCAGGCTCTGTTACTAGGGCCGCGCTGGCTACGAACCACTTCGCCCTGATATAATGCCTAGTTTACTAGTGGAAGCGCAGCCCCCCGCATTTGTTTCTGGCCCATCTAATAACTACAGAAGAGTCAGCGATGCGCCGCTACACAACCATAGGCATTATTTAAATCCACAACCCCCCATTACAACAGGTAGTTACCATGGCAAAAGACTTTATTTTTACCTCCGAATCAGTATCAGAAGGCCACCCCGACAAGGTATCAGATCAGATTTCTGATGCGGTACTTGATGCAATGCTGGCGGAAGACCCTCGCTCACGCGTGGCCGTCGAAACGCTGGTCAAAACCGGCATGGTGATGCTCGCTGGCGAGGTAACTACTGAGGCCTGGGTCGATATCGAGCAACTGACCCGCGACACCGTTAGGGAGATCGGTTACAACAGCTCCGAAATGGGCTTCGACTGGGAATCTTGCGCGGTCGTCACCGGCATTGGCAAACAGTCGCCCGATATCTCACAGGGGGTCGATGATTCCGCCGATCACGAACAAGGCGCGGGCGACCAGGGTCTGATGTTCGGTTATGCGTCCAACGAAACGGACGTGCTGATGCCAGCTCCAATCACCTATTCACATCGTCTGGTCAAACGTCAAGCCGACGTGCGCAAATCCGGCACACTTCCTTGGCTGCGCCCGGACGCGAAGAGTCAGATCACCTTCCGTTATGAGAATCACAAACCGGTCGGTATCGACGCCGTGGTGCTGTCCACTCAGCATAGCCCCGACATTAGCCAAAAAGATCTGCACGAGGCCGTGATGGAGGAAGTCATCAAACCCGTATTACCGGCCGAGTGGCTCAGCAGCAGCACCAAATACCACATCAACCCGACCGGCCTGTTTGTTATCGGCGGCCCAATGGGTGATGCCGGCCTCACTGGCCGCAAGATTATTGTTGATACCTACGGCGGCATGGGCCGACACGGTGGCGGTGCGTTTTCCGGCAAGGATCCCTCCAAGGTTGATCGATCAGCCGCTTACGCCGCCCGTTATGTGGCAAAAAATATCGTCGCTGCTGGTCTGGCCGAACGCTGTGAAGTTCAGGTCTCTTACGCCATTGGCGTAGCGGAACCTACGTCGATATCAGTTGATACCTTCGGTACCGGCAAGATCGACGACGATCGCTTCATTGACCTGATCAACGAGCATTTCGACCTCCGCCCCAAAGGCCTGATTGCCATGCTGGATCTACTTCGTCCCATCTATAAGGCAACGGCGGCCTATGGCCACTTTGGTCGAGAAGAGGAAAATTTCACCTGGGAGCGTACCGACAAGGCCGACATCCTCAGGGAGTCCGCGGGCATTCTAAAAGCCGGTTAATCACAGCGAATATAAATAATTTATTTAGGAGTACACCGTAATGAGTTCCCAAACTGCCGAAAATCTGGATCCTGACTACAAAGTAGCTGATATCTCGCTCGCCGAGTGGGGCCACAAGGAAACCCGTATTGCAGAGACTGAAATGCCGGGCCTGATGAGTATTCGCGAAGAGTACGGCAAGGAACAACCGCTCAAGGGCGCACGCATCGCGGGTTGCTTGCACATGACTATTCAGACCGCGGTACTGATTGAGTCGTTGATCGCTCTGGGTGCCGAAGTACGCTGGTCGTCCTGTAATATCTTCTCGACTCAGGATCACGCCGCAGCCTCCATTGCCGACCAAGGCATTCCTGTATTCGCATGGAAAGGCGAAACCGAAGAAGAAGCCGAGTGGTGTATTGAACAGACCATTCTTGGCCCCGATGGCTGGCGCCCCAACATGATTCTGGATGACGGTGGCGATTTGACCATCATGATGCATGAGAAGTTTCCTGAACTGCTTGAAGACGTGATGGGTCTGTCTGAGGAAACCACGACGGGCGTTCACCGCCTGTACGAGATGGTTGAAAAAGGTGAACTTAAAACCCCCGCCATCAACGTCAACGACTCAGTAACCAAATCCAAATTCGATAACCTGTACGGCTGTCGCGAATCTCTGGTTGATGGCATCAAGCGTGCCACCGACGTGATGATCGCCGGCAAGATCGCCGTGGTACTCGGTTACGGAGATGTGGGCAAGGGTTGTGCGCAGTCACTGCGCGGCCTTGGTGCTACTGTATGGGTAACCGAAATTGACCCAATCTGTGCATTACAGGCAGCAATGGAAGGCTACCGCGTTGTGCAGATGGATGACGCCTGTAAAGACGGTAACATCTTCGTCACCACAACCGGTAACGTCAACGTAATCACCCACGATCACATGCAGAACATGCCCAACCAGGCCATTGTCTGCAACATCGGTCACTTTGACTCTGAGATCGATATCGCTTCGGTACGTCAATACACTTGGGAAAACATCAAACCACAGGTTGATCATGTCATTTTTCCTGATGGCAAACGACTGATCATCCTCGCTGAAGGACGTCTGGTAAATCTGGGTTGTGGAACCGGCCACCCAAGCTTTGTGATGTCCAACTCATTCACCAATCAGGTGCTCGCACAGATCGAACTGTGGCAGAACTCTGACAACTACAACAATGAAGTGTACGTGCTGCCAAAGCAGCTGGATGAAAAGGTCGCGCGACTGCACTTGGCCAAGATTGGCGCCAATCTAACCACCCTGACCAAGCAACAAGCCGACTATCTCGGTCTGCCGCTTGACGGCCCATTCAAGCCAGAACACTATCGTTACTAGGATTACCTTCTTGTACAACCTGGATCACAGCAGTGATCCAGGTTTCCTTTCTCTTATCGGGATCGCGAAATGACCAACGCCGATCGTACCTACAGCTTTGAGTTCTTCCCCCCCAAGACTGACAAAGGTGTCGATAATCTCAAGGCGACGCGGGCCAAACTTGCTAAATTAAAGCCTGAATATTTTTCGTGTACCTTTGGTGCCGGCGGCAGTACCCGCGACCGCACCTTTGAAACCGTTGTCGACATTCAGGAAGAAACCAGCATCGATGCAGCGCCGCATCTGTCGTGCATAGACTCCACTCGCGACAATATTGCAGGCATGCTTCAAGGCTATCATGACAAAGGCATACAGCGATTGGTTGCGCTTCGCGGTGATATTCCATCCGGTACGGTTGTGGTTGGTGAGTTTCGCTACGCTAATGAACTGGTCTCTTATATCCGCGAAACGACTGGCGATCACTTCCACATAGAAGTCGCAGCCTATCCCGAGATTCACCCGCAGGCCAATTCGGCGCGCGATGATTTGATCAACTTCAAGCGTAAAATTGATGCCGGCGCAAACAGTGCCATCACCCAATACTTTTACAATGCCGACGCCTACTTTCGGTTTGTTGATGGTTGTCGCGATCAAGGTGTCGATATACCCATCATTCCTGGCATTATGCCCATCACTAACTATGTGCAACTGGCCCGCTTTTCTGAAATGTGTGGCGCGGAGATTCCGCGTTGGTTGCGCAAACGTTTGGCTGACTTCGGTGATGACATGGACTCATTAAAGGCCTTTGGCATCGACGTTGTCACAGAGATGTGTCGTCAACTGCTTGACGGAGGCGCGCCGGGCTTGCATTTTTACACCTTGAATCAAGCCTCAGCTTCGATCAAAATCTGGGATAACCTCTCACTCAGCGACTAGAACTCTGTTGGATCTGACTATGTCCAAATCCAATCTGATTAAACGCGATCTCGCCTCGCTGTGGCATCCCGGTGCACGCGCGCGCGGATACGATACCTTGCCGCCCATCCCCATACGCAGCGCCGAAGGGGTATGGCTGGAAGACTTCGAAGGCCGCCGCTATGTGGACGCCATCAGTTGCGGTGGCATCAACCTGTTTGGGCACTCCAATCCACGTCTGGCCGCCGCCGTACAATCATCCCTATCGACACTGCAACAAATACCGTTTACCAGCCTGTCGCATGCGCCAGCCATAGAGTTAGCCGAGCGTCTTTGCGCGCTCGCCCCAGAAGGCCTTAACCACTGCCGACTATCAGACAATCGCGCCTCCGCCATTGTCGCGGCGCTACGCATCAGCGCCAACTTCTGGGTCAAAAGTGGGCAGCCGAAAAAACAGAAGTTCGTCACCATGGAACGCAGCTTTCCGACACGCGGTCTCGACCCAATGAGTCCAGAGATGCTCTACGTCCCATCCCCGGATGCCTTCTTATGCGACGTTTCAGAATCACATGAAACCTGGGCACGCCGACAGTTCCTGCCGATGGATGAATTACTCGCACGCGAACACAGCGAGATTGCCGCCGTGATCATCGAACCACTGGTGCAGTTCGGCGCAGGAATACGTATGTACGATCCCATCTACATGACCCTGCTGCGCGAAGCCTGCAACCGCCATGACGTGCACTTGATCATCGATGACACCACCATGGGACTGGGGCGCACCGGCAAGATGTTTGCCTGCGAACACGCCGAGATATCCCCTGACCTCCTATGTCTGTGCAACGGACTCGGCGGTGGCTACGCCTCGGTATCCGCAGTACTGGGCAATGACTCGATCTATCAAGGTATATTCACTGCAAAGGAAGAACCCTTCACGCTCGCACACCCTAACCGCGACAGCGGCAACGCATTGGCCTGCAGTGCCGCCCTCGCAACCCTCGATATCTTTGCCGAAGACAACGTCCTGCAAACCAACCAGGAATTGGTTAACCGCCTGACCGAGGTAACTCAACCGTTTAACGACCATCCAAATATTGGCGAAGTACGCCAGACCGGCATGCTACTGGCCATCGAAGTGGTCGAGGATAATGTCAGCAATACCCCGTATCCCACAGAACAACGGCGCGGCCATCGCATCTTCGAATACGCACTAAAACAAGGCGTGTTACTGCAACCCATCGGTGATGTGATCTACTTCATGCCCCCCTATGTGATGGCACCCGAACAAATCGAGATCATTGCCGAAGTCGTCTGGCAAGGTCTGGAACTCGCTACCGCGACTAACTAAAGCATGTCTCTGTCACGCGTATATCATGCCGCAAGCCTGAAGGAAGGTGAGGTGGTGCAACTGGATCAACGCGCCAGCGGACATATCCAACGCGTACTGCGCATGCGCGCTGGTGACGCCCTGATCCTGTTCAACGGCGAAGGCGGCGAGTATCACGGCACCCTGACCGAAATATCCAAACGCCACTGCCTAGTCGAATGCCACACCCACCACTCAGTAGACGCCGAATCGCCCCTCGACATCGGGCTGATACAAGGGATCTGTCGTGGCGAACGCATGGATATGGTGATGCAGAAAGCCACCGAACTCGGGGTTCACTCTATCCATCCGATTCAATGCGACCACTCAGTCACACGACTCAATGCCGAGCGCAGCGACAAAAAGCTGCAACACTGGCGCGGCATCGTCATCAGCGCCTGCGAGCAAAGTGGTCGTAATAGTTTACCGCCAGTACACCGCCCCCAGTCGCTTGAAGACCACATCAACAGCCACCAACATCGCGCCCTTCTACTACTGGATCCAACCGCAACAAACCAATTAAGCGACCTGAAACAACCCGAACAAGGTATCGACCTACTCATCGGACCCGAAGGCGGGTTCAGCGAACACGAGCTCACACAAGCCTACGACCTTGGTTGTACCGGCCTACAACTCGGCCCCAGAATATTACGCACCGAAACCGCCGGACTCGCCGCAATCGCGGTACTACAAACACGCTGGGGCGATTTGTCCTAGGCTTCGATGGGGTCAGAGCCCTGCGGAGTCTGGCCCCGGTCGGTGCCGGTCAACCCATCTCGCCATCTCGATACGGCTTAAACCAAGGCAAAGGGGACAGCAAAGCCAGAATTGTGGTATGTTAGCGCTATCTTATACAGCCCCGAGGATCGGTTGAGATCACCGATAGACCCTATGGCCGTAGAACACCTAAGCACCGTGCCCCACCTGACCACCGCCTTGTCCGGACCCCTGTTGGCTCTGGAATCGGTTCTGCTCGACAAGCAAGGCCCAATTGAGGCATGGCTGCGACGTCAATGGCTGAGCACCCCCGCACCGTTTTATGGATCGGTTGATCTGCGCAACGCGGGTTTCAAACTCGCCCCGGTTGATACCAATCTGTTTCCCGCCGGATTCAATAACCTGAACAATGATTTTATGCCGCTGTGCGTGCAAGCGGCCCAGTCGGCCGTGGAACGAGTGTGTCCCAAGGCCACCGGTATTGCTCTTATCCCCGAAAATCACACCCGTAATGTATCGTATATCGAAAGTCTGGCGACGCTTGCCGAAATACTCAATCATGCCGGCTTTGACGTCCGCATCGGCTCGCTAAATCCCGATATCACCGTGCCCACCGAGATTACCAGCGACCGTGGTCGCTCCATCACCCTGCACCCGATCACACGGGAGGCAGACAAGATATCGATCGGCGGACTAACACCCTGTCTTATCCTGCTCAACAATGACTTGTCCGCCGGACGCCCCCCGATTCTTGAAGGACTTAAGCAAACGCTGGCACCACCCCTGTCGCTCGGCTGGAGTGATCGGCTCAAATCCCAACACTTTGCGATGTATCGAAAAATCGCTGGCGAATTTGCCACCCAGATCGATATTGACCCATGGCTTATTGACCCGCTGTTCCGCGAGTGTGGTGAAATCAATTTCATGAAACGTGAAGGCGAAGATTGTCTTGCCCGCAATGTTGAGGCACTGATTGATAACATTCAGAAAAAATACAATGAATACGGGATCGATCAACCCCCGTTTGTGATCGTCAAAGCCGATGCAGGCACCTATGGAATGGGTGTTATGACGGTGCGTAGCGCAGACGAGGTGTTGTCGCTCAACCGGAAACAGCGCACCAAGATGTCCTACGCGAAAGAAGGTGGGGCCGTAACACGCACTATCATGCAGGAAGGCGTATACACCTTTGAAACCTGGGGCGGAAATTCTTCCATCGCCGAACCCGTGATTTACATGATAGACAACTCAGTTGTTGGCGGCTTCTATCGAGTGCATACCGACCGCCGTACTGACGAAAACCTGAACGCACCGGGTATGCATTTCGAGCCATTAGCCTTCGCGAAATCTTGTATCCAACCCGACAAGACACGGGCACCTGATGCCGAACCCAATCGCTTCTACGCCTACGGCGTCATTGCTCGACTGGCTTTACTCGCGGCGGCACGCGAGATCGCCTTCGAAGAAAAGCCCTAAAGGAGTTTTGGCCGACTTATGGGTGTTAGTCTTGGCGTCGTAATGGATCCAATTGCGGACATCCATCCCGCAAAAGACACCACGCTTGCGATGCTGCTATCCGCGCAACAACGTGGCTGGAAGCTGTATTACATCCGGCAAAATGACCTACACGTTCGCGATGGTGTTGCCTGGGCGCGGATGCAAGCACTAAACGTCCATGATGATCTATCCGACTGGTTCACACTCGGCGAGTCCATCAGTACCCCACTCGCTGATATAGATATCGTGTTGATGCGCAAAGATCCCCCATTCGATATCGACTACATATACTCAACGTATATTCTTGAACTTGCGCAACAACAGGGCACGCTGGTTGCAAACGACCCGGAGGCATTGCGCGACTGTAATGAAAAAGTGTATACCGCCTGGTTTCCTCAGTGTTGTCCCGAGTCTCTGGTCGCGGCCAACAACGAACTCCTGATTGAGTTCATTCACGAACACAAGGACGTCATCGTAAAACCGCTTGATGGCATGGGAGGCGCTTCCATTTTTCGCGTCCAGACCAACGATGCCAATCTTGCGGTTATTCTGGAAACACTAACTCAACATGGCCACAAACAAATCATGGCGCAGCGCTATATCCCTGAGATTATCCATGGCGACAAGCGCATCATCCTGATTGATGGAGAACCGATCCCCTACGCCTTGGCTCGCATCCCGGCGGAGGGCGAAACGCGCGCCAACCTCGCGGCGGGTGGACAGGGAAAAGGCATCGAACTATCGGCGCGTGATCGTTGGATTTGCGCCGAGATCGGTCCTGCTCTTAAGGAACAGGGATTATTGTTCGTCGGCATCGATGTCATCGGCGATTATCTCACCGAGATCAATGTCACCAGCCCAACCGGCGTGCGCGAAATCGAAAAACAGTTCGATATCGACATCTGCGATCAGTTCATAAGCTGCCTTGAATCACACCTGTGACACGACCATGCTGACAGGACTGAGCCAACCGAAATGGATAGTAGCCCTGCTTGTCGTATTTGTATTGTGCGGCTGTAGCCAAGAACCACGCCTGCATAAAAGCACCATCCTCGCCTTTGGAACCACTATCGATTTGGTTCTGTCCGATGTAAATCCACACAAAGCTATTGATGCCCGCCGCAAGCTGATTAAAAGTTTTGAGTACATGCACAAGTCATGGCATCCGTGGCGTCCGGGCAACCTCAGCCGAACCAACGAACTGTTGGCTACCGGTGTCTCCTTCACGGTCAGCCCGTCGCTGCTCCCCGTCATCAAACTCGGCCAACAGTTGGAACTAAGCAGTGACGGTTTGTTCAACCCGGCGATCGGCAAGCTGATCGCCGCCTGGGGGTTTCATCGTGATGACCCGGAAAATTCCGTACCGCCCGATGCGGGCGTCATTCGCGATCTTGCGCAACACCAACCATCGATGCAAGACATACACATCGACGGCTTCAGCCTACGATGTGTCAATCCAATGGTGCAGATCGACATGGGCGGGTATGCCAAGGGCTATGGCGTGGACCTTGCTTTGCAGGAACTGCGCGACATGGGTATCCACAACGCCATTATTAATGCCGGTGGCGACGTACGGGTCATCGGACAACATGGTGGCCGACACTGGCGCGTCGGTATTCGTAACTACAACGGCGATGGTGTGTTGGCAACCGTCGACGTATTTGATGGTGAGGCGGTGTTTACATCGGGTGATTACGAGCGCCGCTACACCGATCACGCCAAGACCTACCACCACATCATTGACCCGAGAACTGGCTTCCCCGCAACGGAAACCGCCTCCGTGACCGTGATTCATGGCGATGGTGCCACCGCCGATGCCGCCGCCACCGCGCTGTTTGTCGCGGGCCCCCAGCGCTGGCGCGACATCGCTAAAAAAATGGGGATTCGCTATGTACTGCTGGTTGATCGGCACGGACAAAGGTACATGACCGAGGATATGAAAAATCGACTCCAGCTTATGCACAATGATCCTCTATGATTGGCACCTACAACTACGCCATACCCATTGAGCAAGAGGATCGACTCGGACTGACACTAGTCATCGCCGTCGCATTACACGCGCTGGTCATTCTCGGAATCAGTTTCGACCTGCCTGCTCCCGAACTGCCAGCCACGAGCGAACGTTCGCTCGACATCATTCTGGTTCACCAGAAAAGTGATCAGGCGCCCACCAACGCCGATTTTTATGCCCAAGCCAATCTTGACGGTGGCAGTGACTTCGACCACGCCGAAATACCCCGGGCACCACGCAGCACACCGGCAGATCGATCGCGTGCCGACGACAACGCGACGCAAGCACCACAACCCACACCCAGTTCACCCTCACATCAGCGCACTCGACTGGTGATACCGCGCGACAGCCCTGACAGCATAGCAAGCGCTACGCGCAAGCCTGAAATGCTGGACACGCCCACTCCCTCCGTGGCCGAGCTGATTCGTTCGGGCGCCGCGTTATCGCAGTTGAATGCAGACGATGCCACGGAGATCAGTGGCCACGGTAAACGCCCACGCCATACCCATATCAACGCCAGCACTCAGGAATTCAAATACGCCAACTACATGGAGGCGTGGCGACAAAAGGTTGAGCGTGTCGGCAACATGAACTATCCCGACGAGGCCCGCCGTCAAAACATCAATGGCCATCTGCTATTGGACGTTAGCCTGAACCCGGATGGCTCCATTATCGACATTCAGTTAATCAAAAGTTCGGGGGCTGAGATACTGGATAATGCGGCCATCCGAATTGTTCGACTCGCGGGACCGTTCGCTCCGTTCCCGGCCGACATTCGTCGTGATACCGATGTACTTCATGTCATCCGCACCTGGCAGTTCATGGATGGCAAGCGTATGTCAGGGCGTTAGGATTTCACCAACAACCAATTAAAAGCTTGCCTATGCGGCGCTATCTACGGATACTACACGCATGGCCGATTCTCTGGCGAACCACTTCCTGATCGCGATGCCTTCGTTGCAGGATCCTAATTTCTCTCGCACCGTATCAATCGACCCAGCGACCTGACCCTGAGTGAAATCCTCGATCACATGTCACTCGGTTGCGAAGACAACGAGTATGGCAGCACCGCAATTTATCATGGTGGGCCAGTACAGCCGGACCGCGGATTTGTGCTCCACAGCCCATTCCAGGACTGGGAATCGACCATGAAAATCACCGATAACGTCGGCATTACCACCTCACGTGACATACTCGCCGCGATCGCCGCCGGAGAAGGTCCAAGCAGTTCCCTGATCGCACTCGGGTATGCCGGATGGACCGCGGGACAGTTGGAACAGGAAATCGCCAGCAATACCTGGCTGAGTGGTCCCGGCAATCTGGATATCGTCTATAACACCGACTTTGATAAACGCTGGGAAGCCGCGGCGGCGCTGCTCGGGGTTGATCTAAACCTGATCTCTGGAGACACCGGTCACGCCTGATACGAATGCAATGGAGACAGTGATGGGCTTTGACTACGGTCGCAAGCGCATTGGCGTCGCTATTGGCCAAACCCTCACTCTGGATGCACGTGGCTTGGACACGGTTGCCAATCGCGGCGGCAAACCCGACTGGGACCACATCCAACGACTGGTCAACGAATGGCAGCCACAGCGACTGATCGTCGGCCTGCCGTTCAATATGGATGACAGCGAGCAAACGATAACCGAGGAGGCACGTCGCTTTGGACGCCGCCTCGAGGGCCGACACCGTATTCCAGTAGAAACAGTTGACGAGCGACTCAGTAGCCGCGAGGCGTGGCGAGAAATGATAGATCAGGGCCAGCGACCTGATACAATCCGCAAACACATAGACGCCGAAGCTGCTCGCATCATTTT
>DTRM01000053.1:28797-36747 GCA_012965975.1 Chromatiaceae bacterium
ACACTTGGTTTGAAACCCGCTGATTACGCCACATGCCTGAACATATTAACGTCGACAATCTGATCGCCAGCATGGCAGATGAGTTGCGTGACCTGCTGGTTACACGTTCGATCGACAATCCCGTGATGATTGGCATTCATACCGGTGGTGTCTGGGTTGCCTCACGCCTACATGCACTACTGAACATCGACGACCCACTTGGCACACTCGACATCTCCTTCTACCGCGACGACTTCACCAAAATTGGTATGAACCCTCAGGTAAAACCATCAAACCTTCCTGCTTCGATTGATGGGCGCCATATCATTCTGGTCGATGACGTACTGTATACAGGGCGCACCATCCGCGCCGCGCTGAACGAGATCTTTGACTTTGGTCGCCCGGCCTCCGTATTGTTGGCCGCACTGATTGACCGGGATGGCCGTGAACTACCGATGGCTGCCGATGTCTCTGGTCACGCGATCACACTGGCTCCGAATTGTCATATCAAACTGACCGGACCCGAACCCTTGTCTCTGAGTGAATCAATTTTGGAGGACACCTAGCCCGGAATATTCATGTATCGCGTCGACCAAACAATCAGTTCCGGCAGTCTGCAAGTTGATCACAACGGGCGTCTGCGACACTTCCTGACAATCGACGGGCTCAGTCGAGAGTTACTCACTGAAATTTTGGATGCCGCCGAGTCCTTCTCTGGAGTGACCGAGCAAAGCGTAAAGAAAGTACCCCTGTTACGCGGACGAACCATCGTCAACCTGTTTTTTGAATCCAGCACGCGTACACGTACCACGTTTGAACTGGCCGCCAAACGCCTGTCGGCAGACGTACTGAATATCAGTGCCCGCACCTCTGCGACAAGCAAGGGAGAAACCCTGCTGGATACCCTGCGCAACCTGGAGGCAATGCACTGCGACATGTTTGTCGTACGTCACCCAGACAGCGGCGCTGCACATTTCATTGCCCGCCACGCAGCCAAGGATGTCAGCGTCATTAATGCCGGCGATGGCCACCATGCCCACCCCACTCAAGCCATGCTGGACATGTTTACCATTCGACGCGTGAAAGGCAGTTTCGACAATCTAACCGTCGCCATTGTCGGCGATATCCTGCATTCTCGGGTCGCGCGCTCACAAATTCAGGCGCTCAATACCCTCGGCGTTAAACAGGTTCGGATCGTCGGACCAAAAACCCTGTTACCGTCCGACGTCAGCCAACTGAATGTTGAAACCTCTCACAATTTGCTCGATGGTATTCGCGATGCGGATGTCATCATCATGCTAAGGCTACAGCGCGAACGCATGCGCGGTGCGCTGTTGCCGAGCGAGCATGAGTATTTCCAACTGTACGGACTCACCGAGGACAAGCTCGCGCACGCTAAATCAGACGTGACTGTGATGCATCCGGGGCCGATCAATCGTGGCGTCGAGATGGATACTCAGGTTGCCGATGGACCGCGGTCTGTCATTCTCGAACAGGTTACCCACGGAATTGCGGTACGCATGGCGGTGATGTCGATGGCAATGCGCGCGGCTGGGGGCAACCCATGACTCACGAGCGCATCCACATACACCATGGACACATCATCGACCCGGCGTCTGGTGTCGATGCGCCGGGCGACCTGTATATCGCCGACGGCAAGATCGTTAGCTTAAACACCGCGCCCGATGGCTTTAGCGCCGACACTGAGATCGATGCGAGCAACAAAATCGTTTGCCCCGGTTTCATCGATTTGAGTGCGCGCCTGCGCGAACCGGGACAGGAGCACAAGGGCACCATCGCCAGCGAGACCCGAGCTGCTGCCCGCTCGGGCATCACCACCTTGTGCTGTCCACCCGATACCCTACCCGTTATTGATACCCCCGCGGTTGCGGATCTGATCCAGAATCAGGCGCGAAAAGCGGGCTACGCGCGGGTGCTTCCAATCGGCGCGTTGACCTATCGATTACAGGGCGACCAACTCAGTGAGATGGCCGCACTCAAGGACGCCGGCTGCGTCGGAGTCGGCAATGCACTACAACCCTTGCTCAATACCTTGGTTCAAAGACGCAGCATGGAGTATGCCGCCACCCATGATCTGACGGTATTCCTGCACTCGGAAGACCCATCGCTGCGCGATGCAGGCACCGTTCACGAAGGGCCGGTTAGCGCCCGCTTGGGCATACCAGGTATACCGGAGGCCGCCGAAACCGTCGCGGTCGCGCGTGATCTTGCGCTGGTCGCCTGCACTGGCGTACGCGCACATTTCTGCCGCTTATCCACCGCGCACGCGATCAAGATGGTCGCACGCGCGCAATTCGATGGCTTACCGGTTAGCGCCGATGTCAGCGCGCACCAGCTTTTCCTGACCGACGAGGATGTCGCGACCTTTGATTCCAACTGTCACTTTAGGCCGCCATTACGCAGCAGCGAAGATCGGGATGCGTTGCGACAGGGCCTGTGCAATGGATCCATCGCTGCCATCTGTTCCGATCATCAACCGCATGAGAACGACGCCAAAGAGGCGCCCTTCCCCGCCACCGAACCGGGGGCATCCACACTGGAGACCCTGTTACCGCTGGCATTGCGGCTACAACAGTCCAACACACTCGGCCTGTCTGACGTCATCGCCTTACTCACCAGCGGACCGGGACGCATTATTGGTTCGTCTTTCGGCACGCTGACACCGGGCAGCAGCGCCGACGTGTGTATCTTTGACCCCGATTATCGTTGGCAACTCAACGAGGACACCATGCTGAGCCGCGGTCACAATACGCCGTTTTTGAACCAAGAAATGATTGGACTGGTGACACACACCCTGCTGTCGGGGCATCTGGTCTACACCCATGGGGGCTGAGTCTCGCAATACGCTGATGGTCGAAGATGCCCGGGTACTATCGCACGACGCCTTTCCCGGTGACCAGTTCGTGATGCGAGTGCAGTCACCCAAGATCGCTGCCCTCGCAAAACCGGGGAGCTTCGTGCATATCCGCTGTAGCGACTCGTTGGAAATGCGCCGCCCGCTCTCGATCATGCGCAGCAATGCCAACACCGGCTGGGTAGATCTGCTGTACAAGGCGACCGGGTTCGGCACACAGCAGTTGTCGCAGCGTCAGGTAGGCGACAATCTAAGCATGATCGGGCCGATTGGCACACCGTTTACCCTCAACCCAGAACGACCTCGCGCGCTGTTGATCGGCGGCGGTGTCGGTATCCCGCCGATGGTCTTTATTGCCAGCGAGATGCAATCGGGAGACTGGAAACCCTTGGCCATCCTCGGCTCAGAGGTGCCGTTCCCGTTTACCGCCGAGCCATCGCGCACCCTGGTACCCGGCATGCCGGATGGTGTCATCGCCTGTATGCCATTACTGGAACAATGGGGGATTCCTTCACGCCTGACCAGCTTGCAAGGCTATCCGGGATGTCATGAAGGTTACGTCACCGATCTCGCCAACACCTGGCTGGAAACACTCAACGACGAGCAGCGTGCCGAAGTAGCAATCTATGCCTGCGGCCCCCACCCCATGCTCAAGGCCGTCGCGCAACTCGCGCAAACATGGTCGCTACCCTGTCAGGTATCGCTGGAAGAGTTTATGGCCTGTGCCGTAGGTGGTTGTGCGGGTTGTACAGTGGAGATCGTTACCGACAGTGGTTCCGCGATGAAACGCGTATGCGTCGATGGGCCGGTGTTCAACGCCGCGACGGTCGTCTTTTAATGTTCTTCTTCCTGTAGCGACATACCACTGAGGCGGGAATCGTATTTCTCAACTCCGCCCTTTTCAGCTAACTTGATCATCAAACGAACTTCATTCTCGGAGTCGGCATGCAGGATCGCATCCTCGTAGGTAATCCCGCCCTCCTTGTATAGATTAAACAGCGCCTGATCAAAGGTCTGCATACCCTGCTCGGTTGATCGTTTCATGACCTCCTTAATCTCGGCCACCTCACCCTTGCGAATCAGATCACTGACCAGCGGTGTATTGATCAGAACTTCGACAACCGCGCGCCGGCCCTTACCATCCGGCGTTCTCACTAACTGCTGTGCCACCACCGCTTTAAGATTCAATGACAGATCGAGCAACAACTGGCTACGTCTTTCTTCCGGGAAGAAGTTAATCATACGATCCAGTGCCTGGTTGGCGTTGTTCGCATGCAAGGTCGATAAACACAGATGGCCAGTTTCAGAAAATGCGATGGCATAATCCATCGTCTCGCGGGCGCGCACCTCACCAATCAGAATCACATCCGGCGCCTGACGCAGTGTATTCTTTAATGCAACTTCGTAGGACTCGGTATCGATACCGACTTCCCGCTGCGTGACAATACAACCATCGTGTGGATGGATAAACTCGATGGGATCTTCGATACTGATAATATGACCCGAACTGTTGTGGTTGCGATGCTTAATCATCGCCGCCAACGACGTCGACTTACCGGTTCCGGTCGCGCCGACAAAAAATATCAGGCCTCTCTTAGTCATCGCGAGATCGTGAATAATGTCAGGAAGATGCAGTGACTCTACGGTTGGAATATTGGTTTCGATACGACGCAAAACCATACCCGGTGCATCTCGTTGCACAAAGGCGCTGACACGGAATCGCCCCACGCCCTTGGGTGCGATCGCGAAGTTGCATTCATGGGTCGTTTTAAACTCTTCTTTCTGCGCATCGGTCATAATGACGTGCATAATCGAACGGACATCGTTCATGCTGAGTGAGGTATTCGATATCGGCGTCATACGGCCATGAACCTTCATGGTCGGCGGTACCGACACCGTGATAAACAGGTCAGAACCCTGCTTCTCCACCATCATCTTAAGCAGTTCACCAAAATCCATGTCAGGCTCCTCTGTTGCGTATCGTCACGCTGTCATCACTCACAGAAACGAATCCTTGTTAACCGCCTTTGACTTTGCATCGGCTCGACTAATCGTACCCTTGGAAACCAACTCCAGAAGATGCTGATCCAGTGTCTGCATGCCGATAGCCTGGCCGGTCTGGATTGAGGAATACATCTGCGCCACTTTGTCCTCGCGAATCAGATTGCGAATCGCTGGCGTACCGATCATGATCTCCCATGCGGCGACACGACCGCCGCCGACACGCTTGAGCAGGGTCTGCGCGATTACCGCGCGTAATGATTCCGACAGCATGGAACGGATCATCTGCTTCTCGGCCGCAGGAAACACATCGATCACTCGGTCGATGGTCTTCGCCGCAGAACTGGTATGCAAGGTGCCAAACACCAAGTGTCCGGTCTCCGCTGCGGTCAGCGCCAGGCGAATGGTTTCGAGATCTCGCAACTCACCCACCAGAATCACGTCCGGGTCTTCACGCAACGCCGAACGTAGCGCCTGATCAAAGCCATGGGTATCACGATGCACCTCGCGCTGATTGATCAGGCTCTTCTTGCTTTGATGTACGAATTCGATTGGATCTTCAATAGTCAGGATATGCGCCTGATCGTTGGTATTCTTGTAGTCAATCATCGCCGCCAGCGTGGTCGACTTACCGGAACCCGTTGGCCCCGTCACTAACACCAAGCCGCGTGGGTGATTACACATGTCGGTAAATATTTGCGGACACCCCAGATCTTCCAGTGATCGAATCTCACTGGGAATGGTCCGAAACACGGCCGCAGCACCACGCTCCTGATTAAATGCATTCACCCGGAAACGAGCCAGACCAGGGATCTCAAACGAAAAGTCCGTCTCCAGGAACTCTTCAAAATCCTTTCGCTGTTTGTCGTTCATGATATCGTAGACCAATGCATGGACTGCTTTGTGGTCCAGCGCCGGGACATTGATACGACGAATATCCCCGTCGACGCGTATGATCGGTGGCAAACCGGCGGATAAATGTAAGTCCGAGGCGTCATTCTTGACACTAAAGGCCAACAGTTCGGCGATATCCATGAACCATTCTCACTCAGTTGTTAACACGCCACCCCTGGCCCGTATCGGCTTATTGCCAGATACCGTGTCGTTTAGGGCGCTTCCTTGAACCTTATCGACCAAAATCTGAGAAGCATTAAGCAGCGTATAGAGGCCGCCGAGGCCGCCGCCGGACGCCAGAAAAATAGCGTAAAACTGCTCGCAGTGAGCAAAAAACAGCCCATCGAAGCGATTCTGCTGGCCTACGACGCCGGCCAGCGCAGTTTTGGCGAAAGCTACCTGCAGGAATCGTTGGAAAAAATTATGGCGCTGGCAGATCATGCCATCGAATGGCACTTCATTGGACCGATTCAATCCAATAAAACTCACGGTATTGCCGCGCATTTCAGCTGGGTACACAGTGTGTCCCATCTAAAACAAGCGATTCGGCTCAGCGATCAACGGCCACCCGAACTCGGCAACCTCAACCTCTGTCTGCAACTCAACATCAGCGGCGAAACCAGCAAGTCTGGGGCCAGCGCTGACGAACTGCCCGGCTTGGCCAGTGAAATAGCGGCCCTGCCGCGACTCAGCGTGCGCGGCCTCATGACCATCCCCCGCTACAGCGACGCTCCAAACCAACAACGCCAGCAATGTGCGGACACCCAACGTCTGTACCAGTCCTTGCAGACTCAACACCCACAACTCGACACCCTGTCGATGGGCATGTCGGGCGACATGGAAATCGCGATTGAGCAGGGCGCAACCATCGTTCGTATCGGCACCGCACTGTTTGGTTCACGCAACTAGCCCCAGCCTGTTAGAATTGCTTTGACTTCATGGATACGTTCACCATAACCTTTATCGGCGGCGGCAATATGGCTCGCAGTCTGATCGGCGGATTGATCGCCGACGGTACCCCCGTGGAGCGCATTCGCGTCAGTGATCCCTCTGCCGAACAACGTTCACAACTGCAAGGCCTGTTTGGTATTGCGACCTTTGCCGACAATCATGACGCCATTGCAGGCGCTGATGTCATCGTGCTCGCCGTCAAACCACAGATCATGCAAGCGGTCGCCACCGGTCTGGCACCGGCGTTGTCCGGGGTTAAACCGTTGCTCCTGTCCATCGCCGCCGGCATTCGCAGCACCGATCTGCATCGCTGGCTGGGCGGTCATGTTGCGCTGGTTCGCACCATGCCGAATACCCCTGCGCTGGTGCGATCTGGCGCCACCGGCCTGTTTGCACGCAAGGATGTCAGCCGCGAACAACGCGATCTCGCAGAAACCATCCTGCGCGCCGTTGGCTTGACCTTATGGGTCGACAACGAAGACCTGATCGATTCCGTGACCGCGGTTTCCGGCAGTGGTCCTGCCTATTTTTTTCTCATTATGGAAGCCATGGAAGAGGCCGCTATTCAGCTCGGACTGGACGAGGAAAGCGCACGTTTGCTGACTCTGGAGACCGCGCTGGGGGCCGCCCGTATGGCGCTTGAAAGCGACGTTGGGCCAGCCACCCTGCGCCAGCGTGTTACCTCGCCGGGGGGCACCACCGAGCGTGCTATTGGCGAGATGCAGGAAGCCGACATAAAGGGCATATTCGCCAAGGCACTCACCGCCGCACGTGACCGTTCACGTGAACTATCTGATTTACTTGGGAGCGATTAATGGGCAGCAGCTACTACACCAACCCGCTGATTTTTCTGGTTGATATCATTTTTAGTATCTACATCATGATGATCATGTTGAGAACGGTACTGCAGTGGGCGCGAGCCGATTTTTACAACCCCTTGTCACAGCTATTGGTCACCGTCACCGACCCGGCGCTGAAACCATTGCAGCGAATCATACCGGCTAGTAGCCGCATAGACACCGCAGCAGTGGTCCTGATGTTGTTGTTGCAGATGTTCAGCCTGTTCCTGATTGGTAATCTGCGGGGTTCGGGCGTAGGACCGTTCGCGCTGCTGATCGTGTCGTTCGCCGAGTTGATTAGCCTGCTACTTAACGTGTTTCTGTTTTCGATCCTAATTCAGGTGGTGCTCAGTTGGATCAACCCCGGCGCCCACAATCCGGCAACCAGCCTGATCTACAGCATCACCGAAC
>DTRM01000054.1 GCA_012965975.1 Chromatiaceae bacterium
CGCCTGAACCGCGCCTTGAAGCGGAGCAAGCCCGCGTCCGCTCAGCAACACGACGGCGATCAGTGCGCCTACTGTCAGGTCGCCATTGATTACGCTAATGGCACCGAACGACACTAGTCCGACCATGGTGAGCTGCTGGATCAACATGACGCCTGTCGCCAAAGTTGAACCCGCTTGGCGAATCTTTCGCGACAGCTGTGATAGCGTTTGGGCGCTTCCATCCCAAACCATCGTCAGCCTCCCTTCCAGCCGATTTAGTTTGGCGGTTTCTTCGTTGCGCAGTGTTTCAATCAGAAAGGCATTTCGATCGGCACTGGCTTGAGCTTGCTCAACGGACAGACGACTCAAACGCGCGGCGGCCAACATCGCCCAGCCGAGCATCAACGGGATCGCGACAATGGGAACCCACACGAGTGAACCGGCGACAAAATAGATCGCCATCAAAAACAGCGCGACAAAAGGTAGGTCAAACATTAGCGTCAATACCGTCTGTGATGATGCTTCTCGTAGGCGTTCTAAATCCTGCAACCAGGCGGATGCCCTGCCGGTCGCTTGCGGAATTTTCGGCATTGCGCGCCCAACCAGTCGCGCAAAGACTTCTTTGGAGAGCACTCGTTCTACCCAGGTACTGGCATGCGCAAGTACCGAACCGCGAACCGAACGCAGTACAAAATCAAGAACCAATACCAGTACGACGCCGACGACCAGTGCGACCAGTGAGGAGGTTGCTTCATTCGGGATCACTCGATCGTAGACTTGCATAATGAACAATGGAACAGCGATCTGTAACAGGTTTATCAGCAGTGATGCGCCACCTAACTCGACCAAGGCGGACTTGAAGGTATTTCCAATCAGGCCGTGCCATCCGGCGTGTAATAGATCAGGGGCAGAATCAACGGCGGTATCCGCCGCCATCGGGCGCCCAAACAAGACGTGGCCATCCGCGAGTGCCTCGAGTTCGGCGATAGAATAAACAATGTCGCGTTGCGGAAGATCGGCGCTACGCACGACGGCGTTGGCCTCGGCATCTATTCGTCGCAACAGCAATGCACCGCCTTGTTTGAGGAAAACAACTGCGGGCAGATAGGCCGCCGACAAGGTCCCCACCCGACGACGGGCGTAACCGGCGTGCACACCGCGTTCATACAACAGACGCAACAGATCGCGTGGGTCCTGCTGAGGATCACCGGCGGGAAACGATGCCTGCAATGCGGTGGCCGATTCGGGGTGGCCCAGCAAGCCAAGCAACTCGGATACACAGGCGAGAATATTTTGGCGGCGCGAGTTCAGATCCTCGGCTGTGGCCGCGGCAGAGGTGTCGAGGGTTTGCTCCACGAAGCCCATCTACTGCTTACAGTGCATTAGTCGTCGAGCACTTGTAGCTCAACGCTAAACTCGTCAAGAAGCTGACCACTGGCAGCCAACAATCGATATTGATCGAACAGAATATTGTAGCGAACCGTGGCCGCGTCGGTTTCGGCATTAAACAGATCGGTTTCCGCGGTCAACAGATCCAGGGATGATCGCGAACCAAGCCGTCGCTCGCTGGCGTAGGCATCCAGTACCTTACGTGAGGAATTCAACCGTTTCTGTAGGCGGTTAGCGTTGTCCTGATTCGCCTTAAGGCTGGAAAATGCGAGCCTTAACTCTTGTTCGACTGCGCGATAACTGACGGCGTAGGCTTGCTGTGCCACATCCACATTAAAGGCGGCCTTGCGCAGACGCTGACGATCGCGACCGCCGTTATAGAGATTCCAGCGCACTACCATCTGCATGCGCGCGTCGTACTCTTTGCCGTTGAAACCGCCCGCATCATTGGTTGCCAAAACATTCGCTTCCAGATTTAGCTTGGGCCGCATGGGGGCACCGGCGGCGGTCTGCTCTGCACTGGAAACATCGATTTCCGTTTTTTGCAGGCGCAACAAAGGATGTTGCGATTTCGCCAGGGCCATCGCCTGATTAAAATCGGAAAACCTCCCGTGATCTTGCAGTGCTGGCATGGTCAGATCACCAGGAGCGTCCCCAACTTCGGATCGGTAGCCGGTACTGGCGCGCTCCACCTGTTCCTGAGCGTCGGTGGTACGCACCTGTGACAGCGCGTGGCGCGATACCGCTTGCTCGAAGTCAGCGATGCTGCCAAAGCCACCGTCCAAACGCGAACGCTCGTTTTGTCGGTGGCGGTCGAATGCCGTTTCGCTCTGGCGGGCGATGGTGAATAATTCGCGTTCTTGCAACACGTCCAGAAAGGCTCGAATCACCCTCAGTGCGATCACTTGGCCGGTAGTGTCAATCCGATGGAAATCGCCATCGGTACGGTGGTTGGCAACGCTCACCTCGGCACGGGTAAGGCCGCCGTCATACAGTGGCAGAACCAGCTTTAGCTCGGCGTCGCTGCGTACACGGTCGACGCTGGTCGACACGATTGATCGATCATCGGTTCGCTCGCCTCCATAGGCACCGCGAAAATCGATAATAGGTCGTTTCCCGCCCTCTGCCTGAGCAATCTCGGTTTGGGTTGCGCGCCAAGTCTCCTGGATTTCGCGCACCTCTGGATGTCCCTGAAGGACCTCCTGCACGGTGGTTTTGAGGTCATTAGGTGCCGCATGACAAACGCCTGCAAACAGTGCCAGCCCGATAATCCCGCTCCATCGATCCAGTTTCCGGGGCGGTGCCACCTTGATATGCTTATTCATAGCGATTTCTCGTTGGTTTGTTTATCGGCCCTTGCCAAGGCCAGATTTTCTGGTCTATCAGCACGTTAACGGCCATATAATTATAACCTTAACGAATCGGGCTGGGCAGAAAGTATCTATTTTCTAACGTGTTTCCATGTTTCCAGTGGATCTGCCAGCCGGGCTCGTTACGGTTGACCAGTAACCGCTGATCGATCCAAAAATCGCCTACAGCAGCGAGTTTTGAATCGACAAACAACAATGGAATACGATCTCGCCACCAAGGCGGAATATGATGCTCTTGAAATAGATTCTTTAGAGATCGCGTACAGTCAAAGCCGACGGGTTTTAGCTTCTCACCACCGACGCGAAATGCAACTCTAACATGGGTGGAGGCGTGTGACCGGATGCGATGCCCACCACCGCAGCCGTGTTGCGCCGAGAGCCTCCCCAGCCCCGCCGGTAAATCAATAACTGTGTTCAGATCCCAGTCCAGCGATACGCCGGATTCCAGCCTGGGCTGACGGTGCATAAAGAATAAATGCCCCTGAAATCGTCGGATTTCGCCCTCGCCCCACTGTACCAGCGGGGTTCGATCGTGCTGACAGGGAATCACCTCACGGCATACTCGATCGAGTATTTGGGTATCGGGCACGCGAACTTGATGGACACGGGATAACCAGAATCGGATGAGGTTGCACCGGCGTGCGAGTTCGAGCCCGAGTAAACGATCAGTCCCGAGCGTGTCACTACCGGTAGCGCGAACGTCATGATAATCGAGTTCCGCGAGGTCCTGATTCAGTCCCGAGGCGACCGCACTGTGTCGAGCTGAGCGCCCCACGACACGATCAAGCGCTGGCCAACGCGATTTCAATAACGGGATCACATCGTGACGCAAAAAATTTCGGTCAACGGCGCGATCCTGATTACTCGGGTCATCGATCCATTCCAGTCCCTGTTGTTGCGCATAGGCAACAATCTCATCGCGTGTCACCGCCAGCAGTGGCCGTAACAGCTGTCCCCGACCCAAATCAGACTCAGGTGCCATGCCGGCCAGGCCAGTAACGCCGGCGCCTCGCATAAGTTGCAGTAACACCGTTTCGGTCTGATCATCTTGATGCTGTGCCAACAACAACACATCGCCTGGCAGCAGGTAGTCGGAAAATGCGGTGTAGCGGGCAATGCGGGCAGCTTCTTCGGGGCTTTGTCCGGGTCGATGAACCCCATCGACTTGCACACATTTAAACGCAATACCCAGACCGTCAGCCACTCGGGTGCAGTGAGTCGCCCAGTCTGCTGCGTGTGCGTGAATACCGTGATTGATGTGCAAAGCCGCGACGGACGCAAATGACGCGCAGGATTGGGCTAACTGCTGAAGCAAGTGAAGCAATACGTGTGAGTC
>DTRM01000055.1 GCA_012965975.1 Chromatiaceae bacterium
GCATGATGATGCGCCCCATCTCTTCGGTGATCGGCATCACCTGATAAATACCGACTCGACCTTTGTATCCGCCCGCGCAGTGGTCGCAGCCCACGGGTTTGTACAGTTCCAGACCATCGACTTCGTCTTCCAAGAAGCCCTCTTTAAGTAGCGCTTCGCGGGGTACCGAATCAGGCTCTTTGCACTGTGTACACAGTCGGCGTGCCAGACGTTGAGCGAGAATCAGAATCACCGCCGAGGCGATGTTGAACGGGGGTATGCCCATGTTGGCCAGTCGGCTTAAGGTTTGCGGTGCGTCGTTGGTATGTAGGGTGGACAAAACCAGATGGCCGGTTTGGGCAGCCTTGACCGAAATCTCGGCGGTTTCAAGGTCACGGATCTCACCGACCATGATGACGTCTGGATCTTGGCGCAAAAACGCGCGCAGGGCGGTTGCGAAATCCATGCCGGTCTTGAGATTCATGTTGACCTGATTGATACCGGGGACGTTGATCTCGACCGGGTCTTCGGCGGTCGATATGTTGATTTCTGGTGTGTTCAGCATATTCAGGCCGGTATACAGTGACACCGTCTTACCACTACCGGTTGGTCCGGTGACCAGCACCATGCCATACGGTTTTTTAATCGCCGCTTCAAACAGGCGTTGCTGCTCGGGTTCGAAGCCCAGCATCTCAATACCCATCTCGGCATTGGTGGGGTCGAGAATACGCAGCACTACTTTTTCGCCGTACAGGGTCGGGCAGGTGTTCACACGAAAATCGATGGCACGATTCTTCGATAGCTTCATGCGGATACGTCCATCCTGTGGGACACGACGTTCGGCGATGTCCATTTTCGACATGACCTTGAGTCGCGCGATCATGCGCAGGGCCATGCTTTGCGGTGGTTGGGTTACCTCGTACAGCATGCCGTCTTGACGGAAGCGTACGCGGAAAAACTTTTCGTAAGGTTCAAAGTGAATGTCGGATGCGCCCTTGTTAATCGCATCGAGTAATACCTTGTTGACGAAGCGCACAATCGGCGTGTCGTCAATGTCCAGATTGCCAGACTCATCGGCGCTGGCGTGATCTTCCTCGCTGGTGATTTCGAGATTGTCCAGATCTTCATCGAGAAGATCGGTTATCGAGGTGTCGTTGGCTTCGAGACTGGAGTCAATCGCCTTGCGGAGTTTGGTTTCATCCACCAGAATCGTGGCGGTATTGAGGCCGGTGTGAAATTTTATTTCATCCAGCGCCTGTAGATTGGTCGGGTCGGAGACCGCGACAAACAAGCGTGAACCGCGTTTAAACAGGGGCAGGGCATGGTGCTGGTTAATGAGTTTTTCATTGACCAGACCAATCGGTGCCATTTCCAGATCCATGCAATCGATATCGAATACTGGGATGCCGAATTCCTGCGAGCCCGTCCAGGCGATATCTGCACTGCGTACCAAGTCGTTTTCGACCAGATAACTGACAAACGGTCGATTCGCTTTCAGGGCTTGTTGGGTCGCTTCTTCGGCGGCCGACTCAGTGATCAGTTCATCCTGAATCAGGCGTCGTGCCAGTCCACCCAAGCCCATGGGTTGTGTTGCGGTTGCCATAATCTCTTTTGCTTCCTTGAAAGAAAAAAGCCCCTTGCTCGGCAAGGGGCTTCAGTCTTTAACCTGAAGGGGTTAGTGCCCCTGGGGTATCAGGTGTTACTTACACCAGCCCTTGGCTAGGCAAGAACCAGTCTGCGCCCAGGTGACCGAACCTGAATTGGTGGTTGGTGTGATGATGAAGTCTATGGCATCCCCCTCGACGCTTACGGTTGAGACAATGGTGATCACGCCATCGGTTACCGTCATCGAGAAGACGTTGGTAGGGGCGGTATCCGCCGCAGGAACACCGTTTGAGCCAGCGGAACAACCTACATTAGTGCCTAGATCATCCATACACAAGCTGACGGTCGTCTTGAATGAGTTGCCGACGGAGATCACCTCAGCGAACTTAGCCTTCTTGGTGTAGTCGCTGTACGTTGGAATCGCGATGGCGGCCAAAATACCGATAATCGCGACAACGATCATCAGCTCGATCAATGTAAAACCCTGTTGCAATTTGTTTGTCTTTGACATGTTACTGTTCTCCTCGAAAAAAATTCTGTTGCGCTGTGCAACCTGTATATCGGACCGTGGCCCATAATCTTTAGATCACTGACACCGGGCCATGGCACTGTGTCTGCTTGCCTGTACAGGTTGCAGGGAGCGTGCCAACTTCGCGGGATTTGTCAGTTGCGACTATTTTTACGGCTTTCCCGCGTGAGTTCTGTGGCATCCGTCACACTTTTTTCGGTGTTCTGTTGGCTCGGGAGGGTCGGTTGTGGTGTAGGCGATGCTCGAGAGGGGCTGAAGGCCAAAATTTTCTAACGTAGGCCGTCACAAAGTGACGTAGAGCGTCACTTTTGCGTCCGGGGTTGGCGTGTTATCGCGGAATCAGCGGAGGATACGTTTCTATAAAACGTTACTCCATTCCGAGCTTTGCCAATCGGTAGCGCAGCGCACGAAACGTTATCCCCAGCTGTTTCGCGGCGGCGGTTTTATTACCCTTCGTATCCGTGAGTACACTGTTAATCGCATCGCGCTCGATGGACTGTAGATAGGTCTCCAAGGTCATGTCATGACTGAGTTCGGTAACCGGGGTGTCCACGGAGGGTAATTGCAGATCATGCAGCTGAATCATGTCCTGTTCACACAAGGTCATCGCGCGTTCGAGGATGTTTTCCAGTTCGCGCACGTTGCCGGGAAAGGGATACCCCCGCAGTGCACGCAGGGCGTCGCCGTCAATGTGGGGCGGCGGCATGTCCATGCGCCGTGCCAGCTTGGCAAGGATGTGATCAGTCAACCCAGGGATATCATTATCGCGGCTGCGCAGCGGCGGGACCTTGAGTTCGATCACGTTGAGGCGGTAGAACAAATCCTCTCGAAATCCGCCAGCCTCAACCAGAGTCTTGAGATCCTTGTGGGTGGCGCTCAAGATACGCACGTCGATGAGTTGTTCCTGCGTCGCCCCGACCGGGCGAATTGATTTCTCCTGAATCGCGCGCAGCAGTTTGACCTGCATCGCCAGCGACAGGTCGGCGACCTCATCGAGAAACAGCGTACCGCCATGCGCGGCCTGAAACAGACCATCCTTGTTGCCGACGGCACCGGTGAAGCTGCCTTTGCGATGACCAAAGAACTCACTTTCCATTAGCTCCTGCGGCACCGCCCCGCAGTTGACCGGCACGAACGGTTGCGTCGCACGCGGTCCCTTGTCGTGAATCAGACGCGCGACCAGCTCCTTGCCGGTACCAGATTCGCCACTTATATAGATAGGCGCCTGACTGCGGGCGAGTTTGGCGATGGCACCACGAATGGCCTTCATTTGTGACGAATCGCCAAGCAAACTATCGCGGCTGCGGCGATCCATACCCTGCGCGGTTGAGGTCGATAGTTTCAGCGTGCTTTGAATCAGAGTGCGCAGTTGCTGCAGGTCGATGGGCTTGGACAAAAAGTCGAAGGCGCCGGCTTTGAGTGCGGATACGGCGAGTTCCATACTGCCAAACGCGGTGATAACGGCGGTAGGCGTGTCGGGATAGTTGTGCTGAATGTGTTTGACCAGATCGATGCCATCGCCATCCGGCAGGCGCATATCAGTGAGGCAGATCTGGTACTCATGCGCGGCGAGCAGTTCATGCGCCGACGCGATGTCGGCCGCCGCATGGGTTTCAATACCCATGCGTGACAGTGTCATGTCCAGAAGCTCCCGAATATCCGGTTCGTCATCAACGATAAGGGCGGCAGGCTGGGTCATTACACAGGGTATCTAGGCGGCTCGGGCGACAATGCGAAAACAGTTGCCGTTGCCACCGGTATTGGTATAGATCAGTTCCGCGCCATTGGTACGACACAGTTCGCGCGAAATATACAAGCCGAGTCCCGTACCGTGGGTTCCGGTCGTGAAGAAGGGTTCAAACATTTTTTCCGCGATCTCGTCGGCGATCAGAACCCCGGTATCGATGACGTCGAGTACGATCTGGTTATCCGCCCCTTGATGCGC
>DTRM01000056.1 GCA_012965975.1 Chromatiaceae bacterium
GTCGTTGAATGATGCTGAGTCCGGCTTGCGCCGGCGTCGTCTTGCCGCGTTCCACTGCATCCGCGACCACCGGTATATGTAGTGACCTGCCCAAGTGGGTTGCCAGCAGGGCGGTTTGATTGAAGCCTCTTTCTCGCAACCGTGATCGGTGCAGCGGTACTGGAATCAGCGTGTCCGGTATCGGTGGTGGTCTTGCCTCAAGCGAGTTCAATAGCAAATGCCCCAGGGTTTTACCCGCCACCAGATCACCATGGAACTTGAACCGTTGTATCAGGTAGTCCACTGGATAGGCGTAATCCAGCGCCGCGTGGCAATGCTCGTAGAGGGGCGGTTGGCGCTGGCATGCGCCACACAGTGGGCTGGTGCCGACCCCTATCAACGGCACAGCGCAACGTTGGCAGGCCCGTGGGCAGTGCGGGAGTTCACGGCGACATGCCCGACATAGGTTGAAGGGTTCTTCTCCAGCGACGCCACAGAGCAGGCAAATCGACGGAAATAGAGCTGATTGTATGGACTTTATCCATTGGTAAACCATAGAATCCCTTCTTGGTTGACAAGATATCACCCACTAATGATCCTGTCCGGCGCCTCGGCGCGCTATCAGAATCGGGATCGAAAATGAGGAAATTCGCCTAATGACTAACAAGACTGGCCTGAGACACGATTGGACTCGCCCCGAGGTGGAGGCGCTTTTTGATATGCCTTTCAACGACTTGTTATTTCAGGCGCAACAGACCCATCGGCGAAATTTCGACCCCAATGCGGTTCAGATCAGCACCTTGCTGAGTGTGAAAACCGGTGCCTGTCCGGAGGATTGTTCCTATTGTCCTCAGAGTGCGGGCAACGATACGGGTTTGGAGCGTGAGCGCCTGTTACCGCTGGATGATGTGATGCGTGAGGCACAGGCCGCCAAGGATCGTGGCGCAAGCCGCTTTTGTATGGGTGCGGCATGGCGGAACCCAACCGACAAGAACCTCGATCGAGTCATCGAGATGATTGAGGGCGTGAAAGGCTTGGGTCTGGAAACCTGTGTGACGCTCGGTATGTTGACCCAGCCTCAGGCGCAGCGACTCAGTGAGCACGGTCTGGATTATTACAACCATAATCTGGATACCTCGCCTGAATTTTATGGTGACATTATTACTACGCGTACCTATGGCGATCGTCTCGAGACCTTGGGCCACGTTCGTGAGGCGGGTATCAATGTGTGTTGTGGCGGCATCGTAGGCATGGGTGAATCGCGTCAGGACCGCGCCGGTCTGTTGGTGGAGCTCGCCTGTTTGCCCACACACCCCGAGAGCGTACCCATCAATCTGTTGGTGCAAGTCGAGGGTACGCCGTTGTTCGGTGTTGAGTCGCTGGATTCGCTGGAGTTCGTTCGCAGCATCGCGGTGGCTCGAATACTGATGCCGGAATCGGTGGTGCGGTTGTCGGCCGGGCGCGAGAACATGAGCGATGAGATGCAGGCGCTGTGTTTCTTTGCCGGCGCCAACTCGATTTTTCACGGCGAGAAATTATTGACCACCGGCAACCCCGACGCGGACCACGATCAACAGTTGTTTGCGCGTCTGGGTATCCAGCCGATGGAGCCTCACTGTACCGCGGATACCGATCGGGCTGTCAGCGCCTGAGATTTATTGTTGTGCGTGATCTAAACGCCGCGCTGGCACGACGTCGTGAGCAGGGCTTGTATCGTTCTCGACGTATTCTTGGTGGACCACAAACCCCGCGACAACAAATTGATGGGCGCGAGGTACTGTCGTTTTGCAGTAACGATTATCTCGGTCTGGCGAATCACCCCGAGGTTGTTGCGGCGTTCCATCGTGGCATCGATCATTACGGTGCCGGCTCCGGGTCGGCGCATCTGGTTAATGGCCATAGCGCCGCACACGAAGCGCTTGAAGAAGAGCTGGCTGACTTTGTTGGGCGACCGCGGGCCTTGTTGTTTTCCACCGGTTACATGGCCAACCTCGGTGTGGCTACGGCATTGTGCGAACGCGGTGACGTGGTGTTGGAAGATCGCCTCAATCATGCATCGTTATTGGATGCAGGGTTGTTAAGTGGTGCGCGCTTTCAACGTTACGCGCACGCCGATGCCGTAGAGTGCGAGCGCAGACTCGCCAGCCATCAGGATAAACACGCACTGATTCTTACCGATGGCCTGTTCAGCATGGATGGTGATGTTGCACCGCTTGCCGAATTGGCTGCTGCCGCAAACAAACATGATGCGTGGCTGGTTGTCGATGATGCGCATGGTTTGGGTGTGCTCGGTGAGGCGGGTCGAGGTACGCTCGAGTACCTAGGTGTGGATGATGCTGATGTGCCGGTATTGGTCGGCACCTTGGGCAAGGGTTTCGGCACCTTTGGCGCCTTTGTTGCTGGCGACGACGATTTGATCGAGACCCTGATCCAGCAAGCGCGAACCTATATCTATACGACTGCGCCGCCCCCCGCGGTTGCTGAGGCCACGCGACAGAGCTTGCGTTTGATTCGCGAGGAACCCTGGCGTCGAGCGCATCTACAAACATTGATCAAACAATTACGCAAAGGCGCGCAGCAGATCGGTCTTGAGTTGAGCAACGCGGTTGGACCGATTCAACCTGTGATGATTGGCGCACCAGAGGCGGCCGTTGCTTGCAGTGAACAGCTGCTGGCGAACGGAATTTTGATTGGCGCGATTCGGCCGCCGACCGTACCGGCGGGCACCAGTCGCTTGCGCATTACCTTGTCGGCGAGCCACTCTGCGGATGATGTCGAGTTGTTGCTCAATGCGTTAAGCACCATTGTGCCCCTGTGCGCTCAGGCTGAATGTTAATGGCGAGCGAACTTGCCTATACGCAAACAGGCGATGGTCCTGATCTGGTGTTGATTCATGGTTGGGCTATGAACTCCGGTGTGTGGACCGATGTTGTCGGGCGGTTGTCGGATCGTTATCGCGTGACCGCAGTGGATTTACCTGGCCACGGTCAGAGCCCGGTGTTGGCTGATGGTTCGCTGGAATCTTGGTCAGAGGCGGTGTTGGCCATCGCGCCGACATCGGCGATCTGGCTGGGTTGGTCGTTGGGGGGGCTGGTCGCGATGTCTTGTGCGGCGAGTCATCCGCAGCGAATCAAACGGTTGGTTCTGGTGGGCGCGACGCCGTGTTTTGTGGTCAGAGACGACTGGTGTGACGCGGTATCCGATGACATCTTTACCGCCTTCGCCGCGGAGTTAGAACGCGACACCCAGAGTGCATGGCAGCGGTTTCTGGCCTTACAGTTACGCGGGACCAAGGATGCGCGCACCCATCTGCGACGTTTGCGTGACCTGGTTATGGCCCGCGGTGAGGCGGGTATCGACGCCTTGCGTGATGGTCTCGCCATATTACGTACCACGGATCTGCGTGATCGTTTGTCGAGTATTGAGTGTGATGTTCAATGTATCTATGGCGCGCGTGACACGATGATTCCCGAGTCGAGTAGTGCCGCGATGGCCAAGCTTGTGCCACATATTGTTAGCAGTACGATTGCCGCTTGTGGTCACGCCCCCTTTCTGTCGCATCAGGATGAGTTTCTCGCCCTGCTGGAAGAGCATCATGTCTGATCCCGGCATCCTGATTCCCGACAAGCGTCTGGTGCGGCGTTCATTCGCGGCCTCTGCCGATCGTTATGACGAGGTTGCGGTGATGCAGCACGAAGTCGCAGACCGTATCTGCGAACGCCTTGATTACGTGAAGCTGCAACCAAAAGTCATTCTCGATGTTGGCTGTGGCACTGGCCGGGCAACACAAGCGTTGTCCGAGCGCTATCGCAAGGCGCAGCTGATCGCGCTGGATCTGGCCGAACCCATGTTGAACAAGGTGCGCCAGCGTCAGTCAATCTGGCCGTGGCAGCGGCGCACACGCTTGCTGTGTGGCGACGCCGAACAACTACCGATTGCCGATGAAAGTGTGGATCTGGTGTTTTCAAGCCTGACGATTCAGTGGTGCAGCGATATTGAAAAAACCATGCAAGAGTTTCACCGGGTGTTAAGGCCGGGTGGTTTGTTGATGTTCTCGACCTTTGGCCCTGACACCCTGCGTGAACTAAGCCAGAGTTGGGCGAGCTGTGATTCCCGGCCACATGTAAACCACTTTATCGATATGCACGATGTCGGTGATGCAGCGATGCGGGCGGGGCTCGCCGATCCGGTAATGGATGCCGAGCATTTTACGTTGACGTACGATTCGGTATGGGATTTGATGCGGGATTTGAAGGCGGTTGGTGCGCATAATGTGGGTATTGATCGCCTCCATGCGCTTACCGGTAAAGGTCGCTTGCGACAAATGACGCAGAACTATGAACAGTATCGAGTTGATAATAGACTGCCTGCGACCTACGAAGTTGTCTATGGTCACGCTTGGCGGACCGAGGCGCCGTCCAAAAGTGACGGCATAGAAGTCCAGTTACGATAGAGGATAAAACAGTGAATGATGAAACCCCTTCGCAGACGCACACCGTTAGTTCGCATGGCATGCGCCCAAGCCACGCCATCACGCCGTTGCGCGTGATGCTGTTGTTGGCCGTGCTCAGCGCATTGCCTTTTGCCTTTTATCCTGGTGACGAAGGCAGCTACTGGTGGATTATGGCCGAGTATGTGATGCCCGCACTGGTGGTTATTTTCGCCTGGGTGTTGTTGCTGGATATGTTGATGGTCGTGGTATTTCGAGCCGCGCGCCAACCGACTGACCGTTCCCCGTATCGTAATGCGCTGCTATTGGACGCGTCGATGTTTGCGGCTCTGCTTTACACATGGCTGCCGTTTTATCTGAAGTTATTGAGCTGATTCGATCGTATGTCTGAGGGCACGGGATATTTTATTGCCGGTACCGACACTGATGTTGGCAAAACCCGGGTATCCATTTTGCTGATGCGGCAGTTGGCGGCCGCAGGGATTGCCGTGCAGGGTATGAAGCCAGTTGCGAGTGGCTGTGAGCGTAGCGATGACGGTTTGACCAATGCTGATGCGGTCGCGTTGCGAGAGGCATCAGCGCATCCTTTGGATTACGCTGATCACAACCCTTATCACTTTGAGCCCTCCATCGCCCCGCATCTGGCCGCGGCAGACCTGGGGGTGTCCATTAGCCCGCAGCGCATCTTGTTGGCCTATCAGCGGCTGGCGATCACGGGTCCCGTTATTGTGGAGGGAGTGGGTGGTTGGAAGGTGCCATTGGCTGAGGGTTTTTCCGTCTCGGATTTGGCGCGACTGATCGGGTTGCCGGTTATTCTTGTGGTTGGGGTGCGTCTGGGCTGCTTGAATCATGCACGTTTGACGGCGGAGTCGATCCGCGCCGATCAGATCAATATCGCAGGATGGGTGGCCAATCGACTAGAGTTTGACTGTGAACGTCAGGATGATTTGGTCGAGACGCTAAAGGGATGTCTCGATATGCCTTATTTGGGCGCAGTTGAGTACCAAACCGTGGATGAATTCGAACACTCAACCGGCTCTTTTTGCGTGTCTTGAGCCTCTCCGCTGTTCCAGCGCAGGCGAGAACGGGGTTGGCACCGGAATGACGGCGGATTTATAACCATATGGCCAAAATCGCGAGTTGCTTCAATAACGTGCAGGGGGTAATATTCGCGCCAAATACCCATGCTAGCGAGCAAATCTTGGCGCGCGGGGCATACTAATGCTCATTGGCCGCTAGATAGCCAAACACGAATTTTTGCATTGCAATTGTTGAATATAGGGGAGATCACGCCAGTGACTAGAATCAAAAACCTGTTAGGCACACTGTTTGGAGCAGTTTTTGCCATTGCGTCGGGAGATGCCGCGGCCTATGTGTTCAACATGCCCAAAGGTGTGACTGACATCAGCCGTCAGGTCTACGGGTTGCACATGATGATCTTCTGGATTTCTGTGGTTGCCTGTATTGCAGTATTTGCCGTTATGATTTATTCGATCTTTATGCATCGTAAAGACAAGGGTGCCGTTGCGTCGACCTTTCATGAAAGCACCACGGTCGAGGTGATCTGGACCACCCTCCCCATGCTGGTTTTGATCGCGGTTGCAGTGCCGGCTACCGCGACTCTGTTGGCTCTGGAAGATACCCGTAATGCTGATCTGAATATCCAGGTAACCGGTTTTCAGTGGAAATGGCGTTATACCTATCTGGATGAAGGCATTGAATTCTTTAGCACGCTGGATGCGGAACATAACAAGATTCGTCAGGTGCGCTCTGGCCTCGATCCCGCTTCGGTTGAACATTACCTAATGGAAGTGGATAACCCGATTGTTGTTCCCATCAACCAGAAGATCCGTTTTCTGATTACGTCCAATGATGTGATTCACAACTGGTGGGTCCCCGCGCTGGGTTGGAAACAGGATGCGGTTCCCGGGTTTATCAATGATGGCTGGACTGAACTAAGCGAGCCTGGCACCTATCGCGGTAAGTGTGCGGAATTGTGTGGCAAGGACCATGGTTTCATGCCGATTGTGCTGATTGCAAAGACCGAAGCGGACTACGCGACGTGGGTGGACGAACAGAAAGCTTCCGCCGCTGCGGAAGCCAACTCGGCCGATCGGGTCTGGGACATGGCCGATTTAATGAGCAAGGGCGAACAAGTTTACAACACCAGTTGCGCAGGCTGTCACCAGGTCAGTGGCGCCGGGTTGCCGGGCGTGTTTCCCGCGATAGCGGGTAGTGCGTTTGCTATGGGCGACCCTTCTGCACACATTGACGTTGTGTTTAATGGCGCGACCGGTACCGCGATGCAGGCCTTCGGCGCGCAGTTGAGCGACGTGGATCTGGCGGCGGTGATCACCTACGAGCGTAATGCGTTTGGTAACGACGCCGGTGATATGGTTCAGCCAGCCACCATCAAGGCACTTCGGTAAGAATTCAGGAATTCAAGAGATAGAGAGCGGAGAAATATAGATGAGTACAGCAACAGCCGCACATGACGATCATCACGACCACGGCGCACCCGCCGGGTTGATGCGTTGGGTTTACACTACGAACCATAAAGATATCGGAACGCTGTATCTGTGGTTTTCCTTTGTGATGTTTATGATTGGCGGTTCCTTCGCCATGGTGATTCGCGCCGAACTGTTTATGCCCGGTATGCAGGTGGTTGATCCGCAGTTCTTCAATTCCATGACGACCATGCACGGTTTGTTGATGGTGTTTGGCGCGATTATGCCAGCCATGGTTGGGTTGGCTAACTGGCAGATCCCGCTAATGATTGGTGCGCCGGATATGGCCTTGCCTCGCATGAATAACTGGAGCTTCTGGATCCTGCCGTTCGCGGGCACGATGTTGTTGAGCACCATGTTTATGGAAGGCGGTGGCCCTGCGTTCGGTTGGACGTTCTACGCGCCGCTGTCGACGACGTTTGCTCCAGACAGTACCGACTTTTTTATCTTTGCGATTCACATGCTGGGTTTCTCATCCATCATGGGATCGATTAACGTGATTGCGACGGTGCTGAATATGCGTGCCCCGGGCATGACATTGATGAAGATGCCACTGTTCGTGTGGACCTGGTTAATTACAGCCTTCTTGTTGATTGCGGTGATGCCAGTGTTGGCCGGCGCGGTGACCATGATGCTGACTGATCGTAACTTTGGTACCTCGTTCTTTAGTGCCGCAGGCGGTGGTGATCCGGTTATGTTCCAGCACGTGTTCTGGTTCTTCGGTCATCCAGAGGTTTACATCATGATCTTGCCGGCATTCGGCGTGGTTTCACAGATCATCCCGACCTTCGCACGTAAGCCTTTGTTTGGTTACGCCTCGATGGTCTACGCCACCGCATCCATTGCATTCCTGTCGTTTATTGTGTGGGCGCATCATATGTTTACGGTCGGTATGCCGGTAGCGGGCGAGCTTTACTTTATGTACGCGACCGTGATGATTGCGGTGCCAACGGCAGTGAAGGTGTTTAACTGGGCGGCCACGATGTGGCGCGGTTCCATGACATTTGAACCCCCCATGCTATGGGCCTTGGCCTTCGTCTTTCTGTTTACGTTGGGTGGTTTCACCGGTCTGATGATGGGTGTTGCCCCTTCCGATATGCAATATCACGATACCTACTTTATCGTCGCGCACTTTCACTATGTGTTGGTAACGGGCGCTCTATTCGGCATCATTGCAGCGGTTTACTACTGGTTGCCAAAGTGGACGGGGTATTATCCGGACGATCGTTTGAGTAAGCTGCACTTCTGGTGGTCTGCGATTAGCGTGAATGTTTTGTTCTTCCCTCAGCACTTCTTGGGTCTGGCAGGTATGCCGCGCCGAATTCCAGATTACTCCTTGCAGTTTGCTGATTGGAATATGGTTTCAAGTATCGGTGGTTTTGCCTTTGGTCTGGGACAGGTGTTCTTTTTCTTTATTATTGTGAAGACCATTCGCGGTGGTGAGAAGGCCACGGATGAGTGTTGGGAAGATGCACAAGGTCTGGAATGGACGATCGCGTCGCCAGCGCCTTACCACACCTTTGTGACTCCGCCTGAGATTAAGTGATCTTAGTGGGCGATGTAATGAGTAGTGACGTCGACCCCAACGACCCGGTGCGCAAAGCCGGCAACAGACGAACAGTGGTCATTTTGCTGTTGGTTGCGGTGGGGTTCTATGTTGCCAGTTTCCTGTTTTTGGCCGATAGGTAATGTTGGGCTCGGAACTGGATACCGCGAACCGGCGTGTTGTTAAACGTTTGGGTGTGGTTGTACTAGCGATGTTTGGTTTTGGCTTTGCGCTAGTGCCGCTCTACGATGCGATTTGTGACCTGACCGGGCTGAACGGTAAAACCGGACAGGTGGATGAGCAAATTGCCAAGGCGTATGCCGTTGATATGGATCGCTGGATTACCGTTGAGTTTGTGGCACAGGTGAATACGGAGTTGCCCTGGATGGTGGAGCCCGTGGTGAGAACGATGCGAGTACATCCTGGTGCGCTGACGGATGCCCTGTTTGTTGCACAGAATCGCAAGGCCGAACAGATTGTTGGTCAGGCGATACCGAGTTTGGTGCCGAACATCGCATCACGCTATTTCGACAAGACCGAATGTTTTTGCTTTAACCAGCAAACACTAGGTCCAAAGGAACGGCTGGAAATGCCGCTAAGATTTGTGATCGATCCGGCTATCCCAAAGGATGTCGGGTCGGTAGTGTTGTCCTATACCTTCTTCAGGGTTGATGGGGCTGCGCAAATCAGTCAGGCAGGCTCGTAGAGTTGTCGGCTGTAAATTAGCTTGAGTCTCATCGGGGAGCCTAAAATTGGGCCGATGAGTTGTGAATAAATACTGGTTTTAGATTAGAGAGAGGATAAACCGATGTCAGCATCTAATGAGGGTTACTATCTGCCGGAACCGAGCCATTGGCCGATCGTCGGCTCAATCGGGATCTTTCTGATGCTGGGTGGTTTTGCCAACTTTCTGCACGGTGGTAGCTGGATCATTATGGCCACCGGGTTTGCGGTGGTTGTTTACATGTTGTTTGGCTGGTTCGGTATGGTTATCAACGAAAGCCAGAACGGCAAATATAATGCCCAGGTCGATATGTCGTTTCGTTGGGGCATGAGCTGGTTTATTTTTTCCGAGGTCATGTTCTTTGCGGCCTTTTTTGGTACCTTGTTTTACGCTCGAATCTTTTCGATTCCCTGGCTGGGTGGCGCATCAAATAATGTCATGACACCTGAGTTATTGTGGCAGGGCTTTGAGGCGGTGTGGCCAACCAACGGTCCGGGTAATGTCGGTGGCGACTATGAAGTGATGGGTGCATGGGGTTTGCCTGCGATTAATACGCTGCTCCTGCTCAGCAGTGGCGTGACCGTGACGATTGCACACTGGGGCCTCAAAGAGGGCAACCGCACCAAATTAATTTTGGGTCTTTGGGCGACGGTCGCTTTGGGTGCAGCTTTTCTGGCTTGTCAGGTGCTTGAGTACGGTGAAGCCTATAATCACATGAACTTGACGATTGAAAGTGGCATGTACGGAACCACGTTCTTTATGCTGACAGGCTTTCACGGCCTGCATGTGACTTTGGGTGCGACCATGTTGTTGGTGATCACCTTGCGCGCGATGAAGGGGCACTTCACTCACGAGAATCATTTTGCGTTTGAGGCGGTGGCTTGGTATTGGCACTTTGTTGACGTGGTCTGGTTGGGTCTGTTTATCTTTGTATACTGGCTGGTCTAGCGTTAGGCGCAATACGCAAAAAGGCGCCGCGGTTATCCGCGGCGCCTTTTTTATGACAATCTACTTCTGGTTTGCGGGGGATTCGTAACCCGGTGGCGGTGGTGGTATTGCCCCATGCGGTTGGATTAGTCCGGTGGCATAGCCCACCATAAGCAGGATGAACAGGGCGACCGAGAGCCCTATTCGCCAAGTCAGTGCCTTGAGTGTGCGGGCCGACGTGTTGCGATCCTTGACCATGAAGACCATTCCGGAAGCTAGACTTCCAAGGATGACGAGTAGTATCAGGGCAATCAGTATCTTCATGGTGCGCGCTCTCAGGAGATAGATCGATTATATCATTGGGATAACTATGCGTTTTGGGGTATTTGAATTTAAGCCGGCGCTGCTGCCGAGTCTGTTTCTGTTGTTGGGTCTGCCCTTGTTGGTGGGACTCGGCAGTTGGCAGCTGGAGCGTGCCGACGAAAAGGCCATGATCATCCAAAAACACGAGCACAATGCCGCACAGGCGGCAATGCGTCTGGATAGTCTGCGCGGTGAGTGGGCTCAATGGCGCTATCGTGAGGTTGTTGCGCAAGGTCGGTATGACCTTGATCAGCTTATGTTGCTGGATAACCGTATCCATAGAGGTCGCGTTGGATATCATGTGCTGACCCCGTTGCGTCTGTTTGGCAGCGATCAAGCGGTGTTGGTGAATCGAGGTTGGATTGCCGGTATGACCGATCGCTCGGAATTACCCGATTTTGCAACCCCCGGAGAGCGGATCGAGCTGCACGGAAAAATCGAACTGCCACCGCAGAGATCCTTCCGTTTAGGCGATGCGGAAGAGCCATTGCACGAGGGTCTCAGGGTCGTTCAGGCGGTTGACCTGAAACAGTTTGAAGCGCTGACGGGCTATGCGTTGTTGCCGGTTGTGCTATTGCTTGATCCGTCTGATGACAGCGGGTTTCAGCGTGACTGGAAACCGGTATATGGTATCGGTCCAGACAAACACCGAGCCTATGCGATGCAGTGGTACTCCATCGCATTGATTTTAGTCGTAATGTATTTGGCGCTATCCACTCGCCGAGTAACATCTGAGAAATAGTATGAGTGATGCGATAAAAAATAAAAATCGAATTTCCATGGTGACGTTGTTCGCAATGTTTGCATTGCCGACCTTGCTCGCCTTGTGGTTGTTGGGTCCGGGTGAGGACTGGATGCCTGCGCGGGATACCAATAATGGAACCTTGATCGCACCGGCACGCCCGCTGCCGGTTGATCTCGCGTTGTCATCGCCGGCCAGATCGATTTCTGACAGGTAAATGGACCTTGCTCTATTTTCAGGCAGCGGGTTGCGATGAGCTGTGTATGGAGGTACTGCACCGAATTCGTCAGATTCGTTTAGCCCAAGGTGAGGAAACCCCACGGGTACAGCGGTTGTTCGTTTTAGCCAGCCCTGATGCGATGCTACCCTCCGCAGTTAGTGAAGCCTATCCGGGACTTGATGTTGCTGTGGTAACCGATGCCACACATGGTGAGTTACTGGATTTGTTTGTGGTGGATGGTGTCGATCCGGTGAGCAGTGATCGGGTGTATATGATTGATCCTCTCGGTAACCTGATGATGTACTACGAACCCACTGATGAGCCCAACGGCATTCTTCGCGATTTACGCAAATTGCTGAAGTGGTCACAGATCGGATGATGTGATGACAAGCCCTGGATTTCAGAGACTCGCACTGATCGCCTCGATTCTCGCCTTGTGCGTCGTGGTTCTCGGTGCCTATGTGCGGTTGTCACACGCCGGATTGGGTTGTCCGGATTGGCCCGGCTGTTACGGACAAATCTCGGTGCCGACCGAAACTACGGCAATTGCGTCTGCCAACGTCGCCTATCCTGATCGCCCTGTTGAGGCGCCCAAGGCATGGAAGGAGATGATTCACCGCTATTTCGCAGGAACCCTCGGCCTGCTGGTATTGGCGCTCGCAGTTTGGGCCTGGCGCCGTCGTAAGGAGCCCGAACAGCCGGTGGGCCTGCCTGTGTTTTTGGTTGGTTTAATTGTTTTGCAGGCATTGCTGGGTATGTGGACCGTGACCTTGTTGCTGAAACCGGTGGTGGTGATGGCGCATCTGTTGGGTGGGATGGCCACGCTCGCGCTGTTGGTGTGGTTGACCTTGCGGGTGGGTAGTTCACAAAAGATGGTCACCGGAGCGCCACCGGTGCTGATACCCGCTGCCAGTTTTGCGTTGATCGTGTTGGTAATGCAAATCGCTCTGGGTGGCTGGACCAGCGCCAATTATGCCGCTCTGGTCTGTTATGACCTGCCGACCTGTCAGGAGGCGTGGTGGCCACCGATGGATTTTGCCGAAGGATTCAAGCTCTGGCGCGAGATTGGGATAGATTATGAGGGCGGTATTTTGGGTAACGATGCCCGCGTGGCCATCCACGTCGCGCACCGTATTGGCGCGATTATCGCTTTTTTGGTGATAGGCTGGGCCGCGTCGAAATCGCTGGCGCGTAGCGGATCGGAGACGGTGCGTCGTACCTCAATGGCCGTGCTGGGGCTGCTAATGCTGCAGATTGGGTTGGGTATCGCGAATGTGTTGATGAGTCTGCCGTTACCGGTCGCTGCAGCCCACAATGGCGTTGCCGCGCTACTCCTAATATCATTGGTTACTCTGAACTACAGGTTGCGCCAACGATGAGTTTATCCGTCACCACATCGACCACCTCCGCGTTTGCGGATTATTTTGAGCTATGCAAGCCCAAGGTCGTGGTGTTGATCGTATTCACCGCGGTTGTGGGTATGTTTCTGGCCGTCCCCGGTATGGTGCCTTGGGACTCGCTGATTTTTGGCACGCTGGGTATTGGTCTGGCCGCAAGTTCAGCCGCCGCGATTAATCATGTGGTCGATCAAAAGGTTGATGCGCAGATGGGGCGTACCTCGGCGCGACCGTTGCCGACCGGACACCTGAACTCGCGTCAGGCGCTTGTGTTTGCGATCTCGCTCGGTGTGATTTCAATGGCGATGCTGGTGTTTTTGGTCAACCCGCTGACCGCCTTTCTGACCTTTCTGTCATTGATCGGTTATGCCGTGGTTTACACCATGTATCTGAAACGCGCGACACCCCAGAACATTGTCATTGGTGGTGCCGCCGGTGCTGCGCCACCGGTATTGGGTTGGGCAGCGGTAACCGGTCAGGTTGAACTCGGTGCCTTGTTGCTGTTTCTGATTATCTTCATCTGGACCCCACCACACTTCTGGGCGTTGGCAATCCATCGGCGTAACGATTACGCCAAGACCGACGTACCAATGCTGCCGGTCACCCATGGGGTTGAGTTCACTCAGTTACAAATCCTGCTTTATACCATCTTGTTGGTGGTGGTGACGCTGATGCCGTTTGTTCTGGGCATGAGCGGTGTGTTTTATCTCGGCGGGGTGTTGGTTCTGGATGCCGGTTTTGTGTACTACGCGTTAAGGCTGATGTTTGGCGATGACGAACGCGTGGCGATGCAGACCTTTGCCTATTCTATTATTTATCTGACCGCGCTATTCACGTTTCTGTTGGTTGATCACTATTTGCCGGCAATCCAGTCGTTGTTTGTCTGAGAGTTTTTAGGCCGCACGCGCGCGATGACTCGGCCGTGGTTGGTGCCTGATTTGGCGAATTCCTGCAACGGCCACTAATACCAGCCACTCGATCGGAAGTCTGGGTGAAGCTTGCGGGTTAATGCTGCAACCACCATCGCTAGTGTTAACGATAATAGTTGCAGGTGCGCCGCGGCTACCACCATCGGGATGGGCTATCATCCCATCGACGGTAAGGTCGCTGTCTCCACGCAGGCCATCGACCAGATGCAGGACCACCAGATTGACCCGATCGGGATCATCGAAGATAGGGGGGTTGTCGATG
>DTRM01000057.1:0-2710 GCA_012965975.1 Chromatiaceae bacterium
TCCCTACGGAAATCCAAAACCTGCCATGGCCCTGATCGCGCTCGGAATCAACCATACGACCGCTCCTGTAGACATCCGTGAACGCGTAACGTTCGCCCCGGATCAACAGGCTCAGGCCATGGGCGGGCTGGTGGCCCATCTCGGTAATGCCGAGGCCCTGATTTTGTCCACCTGCAACCGCACCGACATCTATTGTCGGCTGCCGTCTCAGGACAACGAGTCGTTGACCCAGTGGCTGGCGGACTATCACCAGCTACCCGTTGACACACTCTCACCCTATATTTATTCCCATACCGGCACCAAAGCGGTGCAGCACATCTATCGGGTCGCCTGCGGACTCGACTCGATGGTTCTGGGTGAACCACAGATTTTGGGTCAGTTAAAAAGCGCCTATCACACGGCTCGTGAGGCCCAGTCACTCGGCGGCATTCTCGACCGCCTGCTGCAAACATCATTTGCCGTCGCCAAGCAGGTCCGCACTCGCACCGCCATTGGCGCCAGTGCGGTGTCGGTCGCCTCTGCCGGGGTCAGCCTGGCAAAACAGATTTTTGCTGACTTGAGTGAACATTCTGCCCTGCTGGTTGGCGCCGGTGAAACCATCGAACTAGTGGCTCGTCATCTACGTGAACAGGGACTCAAACGTATCATCGTCGCCAACCGCACTTTGCAGCGAGCGCAGGATCTGGCGATACCATTCGGCGGTGCCGCGATTACATTGGATGCGATCCCCGAACAATTGAGCGAAGCCGACATTGTGGTCAGCTCAACGGCGAGTACCGAACCCGTGGTATGGACTAAAGACATCCGTGCGGCATGCAAACGGCGCAAACACCGACCGATGCTGATGCTTGATCTAGCCGTTCCCCGTGACATCGAGTCCGATGCCGCTGACCTAGATGACGTCTATCTATATAGTGTGGATGACTTGCAGGATGTAATCACGGACAATCTGCGCTCACGTAGCGAGGCTGCGATCGAGGCACAAGAGATCATTGAACTTCAGGTGGAACACTTTATGAGTTGGATGCGATCACTCAATTCGGTAGACACGGTGCGGGCACTACGTGCCGATGCGGAACTGTCGCGCGATGAAGTTCTGGCCAAGGCACTCAACTTGCTCGACAGCGGTCAAGACCCGCAAGAGGTCCTGCAGCGACTCGCCCACACATTGACCAACAAGCTGATTCATCGACCCAGCACTCAGTTGATGCAGGCAGCCGAGCAAGATCAGGACGACCTGCTCAAGGCGGCGCACACCTTGTTTCGTCTTGATGAGACCGACTGCGAGTAATGCAGGATTCCATCCTTAGACAGTTGCAACAAATCGAAGACCGGTTCGAGGAACTGACTGGCCTCCTGAGCGAATCAGAAATTATTTCCAACCAAGAACAGTTCCGCTCACTGAGTCAGGAGTATTCGCGCGCTGAACCCATCGTCAACGGGTTTCGCGAATATCTTGCAGCGGTTGACGACACCAAATCCGCCGCCGAGATGATGCTGGACTCCGATCCCGACATGAAGGCTCTGGCGCTTGAGGAAAAACGTGACTCCGAAGCCCGCAGTACGGTTCTTGAGAAAGAACTACAGACCCTACTGATCCCACCCGATCCAAACGACTCGCACAATGTGTTTCTCGAAATTCGAGCAGGCACCGGCGGTGCCGAAGCCGCGCTGTTTTCTGGCGACCTGCAGCGGATGTATACGCGCTACGCGGAGAACAATGGCTGGAGCATGGAACAAATCAGTGCCAGCGAGGGAGAACACGGCGGCTATAAGGAAGTCGTCATGCGCGTCACCGGCAACGGAGTCTTTTCACGACTCAAGTTTGAATCTGGCGCACACCGGGTACAGCGCGTGCCTGAAACAGAGTCACAGGGGCGCATTCATACCTCGGCGTGCACAGTTGCGATCCTGCCGGAGGCCGAACAAATTGATGAGTTCGACATCAAACCCGGTGATCTCCGGGTAGATACCTTTCGCGCCTCTGGCGCTGGCGGACAACACATCAATAAAACCGATTCAGCGATTCGCCTAACCCATCTTCCCACTGGCGTCGTGGTCGAATGTCAGGATGAGCGCTCGCAACACAAGAACCGCGCCCGCGCCATGTCACTATTACAAGCGCGTTTGTTGGCCGCGGAACAAGAACGCGCCGACTCCGAACGCGCAGAAAGTCGCAAGCAACTGGTTGGCAGTGGCGATCGCTCCGAACGTATTCGCACCTATAATTTTCCTCAGGGCCGCATGACCGACCATCGCATCAACCTGACCTTGTACAAGCTCGACGAGATCATGCAAGGCTCTCTGGATCAGGTCATACAACCACTGATCCAGGAATACCAAGCCGAACAATTGGCCTCGATCGGCAAGTAATGGAGTCGGGATGGCGACCATCCAGCAAACACTTGAACAGGCGCAAGCACGGTTGCAGCCATGCTGCTCCTCCCCACGACTCGATGCCGAAGTTCTGTTGTGTCAGATACTGCAATGCGACCGCAGTCATTTTCTGGCGTGGCCGGAAAAATCGATAGCGCCCGCACAGCAAGATGCGTTTGAGCAACTGCTCAGTTCGCGCACACGGGGTGAACCGGTTGCCTATCTAACCGGACGGCGAGAATTCTGGTCACTGTCGTTGCAGGTCACTCACGATACCTTGATCCCTCGGCCGGAAACTGAATTGCTGGTTGAGCAAGTACTGGATTGTACGACT
>DTRM01000057.1:2761-3896 GCA_012965975.1 Chromatiaceae bacterium
GCCCGCACTTTCAACTACTTGCATTTGACTCAAGCGAGGCGGCGTTGGCTATTGCACGACGCAATGCGCGGCAACAGGAACTAAGTAACATTGAATTCATCCACGGTGACTGGCTGTCGGAATACGGCGATGAGGCGTTTGATGTAATTGTTAGCAACCCGCCGTACATCGAACAGAATGACCCGCATTTACAACAGGGTGATGTCGCATATGAACCTCAGTCGGCCTTGGTCTCTGGCATCGATGGACTGGATGATATTCGTCAGATTGTGATGCAATCAAAGGCCCATTTGCGTCCGGGTGGGCGGCTCATCATGGAACATGGGTACAATCAGCAAGTGCTGATCAAACAGTTACTCACAACCGAGGGCTACCGTGATATTCGCGGCCTGCAGGATTTATCCGCAATCGACCGATGCGTGGTGGCAACATGGGCACAGAGCTGAACGACGAACAACTGCTGCGCTACAGCCGCCACTTGCTGATGCCTGATATTGAACTAAACGGCCAGCAGCAATTGTTGCGCTCGCACGCGCTGATTATTGGGCTGGGTGGACTCGGCTCACCCGTCGCGCTGTATCTTGCCGCCGCCGGCGTCGGCACCCTGCATCTGTGTGACCCTGATGTAGTCGAGATATCCAACCTGCAACGACAGATCATTCATGGCATGGACAACCTTGGGCAAGCCAAGGTCGAATCCGCAAAACTGGCCATGCTGCGAATCAACCCGGATATCAATATCACTACCACCGCACAGAAACTGGAAGGTGATGCGCTGGATGATGCGGTCTCATCCGCCGATGTGGTTATCGATTGCAGCGACAATTTCACCACCCGTTTCACGGTCAATCGCAGTTGCGTCAAAACGCATACCGCCTTGGTCTCTGGCGCGGTAATTCGCATGGAAGGCCAGGTATCGGTGTTCGCCAATCGCGGTGATGACACCCCCTGCTATGAATGCCTGTATCGCGAACAGGGCGAGGAAGATGACAATTGCACCAACAACGGCGTGCTCGCTGCCGCGCCCGGCATCATCGGCAGCATTCAGGCAACTGAAGCACTGAAGGTATTGATGAATGTCGGTGAACCCTTGAGTTCGAGGCTGCTACTGATGGACGCAAAAACCATGCAGTGG
>DTRM01000058.1:0-1134 GCA_012965975.1 Chromatiaceae bacterium
TTGTTGGGCAAAGTGACGCACTTAATCAGGGGTCATTGGTCCGATTGGCTGTTGCTCCAGTACCTTCAGCAAAGGAAATTAACGTTAAAAGCCTGAAGAACGATTGTTCTCCTGATTTAAATAGGATCGGATTAACTTTTTGTAGGCTGCGCCATACTTCTGGCTGAGTAGGCCTGCCGATCTTTTTGTAAGCCTCTTGTAGTGACGGTTTTCCTGCGTATGATATGCCTGCTTCGGTGCATATCCATGTTCTAAAGATGCCTTCTCTTTGGCTCTGTTTGTTGGGCTTACCAGTGTGTTTATGGCTAATGTCAGTTTTAAATTTATTAAACTCATCTCTTTCAAAGTAAAACTCGGAAGCATGGATGTTAACTGGCTTTAGCCAGTAGCCTTCGTCATCGCACGCGTAGTAACGGTCTGTATTGAATAGAAAGCAGCTTATTTGTATTAAGGGTGTGTGTGGCACGCTGGAAGCATAATTAGAAATTATAAACTTCGTGTCGGTTGTTAGATCTTTTGGTTTTCCGCCTACAATGGATCCGTGGTAATTATTATCGGCGTCCAGCACAACTTCAGGTTCGTCAGCTGACGTTGCGGCAACTATTGAGGTATCAAAGTGGATTGTTAAGTGGTATTCGTTCGCTAGCTGCAGAATATCCCTTATTGCGTTGCTATCGCCAATATCTTTCAAACCAAGTTGTTGTATGGCTAGTGGTAGATAAACTTTATTAGGTAAGGAAGTTTTTCTCATCTTAACTAGCCTTTGTTTTGGTTGAGTTGATTGCTACAACGTCAGCACCATTCTTTAAGCCTTCAAGATAATCAGCCCATGCTTGCATCATCAGTGTGCGTTTCTTTATCCATTCAGCCTTATTGTAAGTTGCTCTAATGCGATCTTTATTGATATGAGCAAGCTGCAGCTCAATAATATCAGGATCAAACCCTAGCTCATTCAGTAGCGTGCTAGCAGTATGCCGGAAACCATGAGAGGTCATGTACCCAGTTCCAAATGCTTTTTTGGTGGCTGGATTAATGATTCGCTTTAATGCCTGGGTGGTCGTATTTTCGCTGAGAGGACGGTTTTTGCCATGGCTGGTCACAAACACGTATTCGCCCTGGCCTGTTAGGGGTTCT
>DTRM01000058.1:1204-13451 GCA_012965975.1 Chromatiaceae bacterium
TCACTGGCCGGGAGATTGATGACGTTTTCATCAAAGTCAATATACGACCATTTTAGAAACCGAATATTTTTGGGACGAAGAAAAACCAAAGGCATAAGCTTGAGGGCTTGGGTTGTCGCAAAATCTTGCCTCTTGCTGGGATTGTCTATTTGTTGCAGAAGAACGCGTAGCTCGTCTGGCGAAGTGATGTGCGCAAAGTTATCTTTTAGGCGTACATCGGGCTTGGGAAGCAGTTCAGCTAAGCCTTGAGCGGGGTTGTTCTCGATAATGCCGAGTATCAGTATTTCGTTAAAAATACGCCTCAGTACATTGGCCATGCGGCTGGCCGTCTCTTTGGCACCTCGGTCGGTCATCCTCAATGCAATTTTTAACAGGTCTGCAGTGGTGAATTCGTTGACTTTTTTCTTATCAAGATAAGGGGTAAGGTTTTTATCGATACGTTGTTTTAAATCGGTGAAAGTCGATTCGGCCAGGTTCTGTTTGTCCAGCCATTGGTTTGCGTAGTAGCTGAATCGTTGCTCATTCAGTGTGTTCTCAACGCGTTCTAATTCTTTTATCGTTCTTGGATGAACACCTTTGGCTACGCATTCCCTGGCATCTCTGTGACGCGATCTTGCATCCTTCATGCTGATATCAGGGTATTGGCCAATAGTGTAAGTGCCTCTGGCTGCATCGATCCGATAGTCGTATTTCCAGCTCTTATAGCCGGATTGTTTGACTAGTAAATACAGGCCGCCGCCATCAAATAACTTATAGAGTTTTGCCTTTGGTTTGGCGTTGGATACTGCGGTATGTGAAAGAGCCATATAGATACCTTCAAGGGCATGGGAACCGTCAAGGAAACCGTCAAATATTATGGCTATAATAATACGCTGTGGATCTTGGTGGAATAGAAGTAACTGAATAATATAATAAATATATTATTTTATGGAAGGTATGAGACGCTATGGATATGCTTGTGGCGTTCTTCCTCTCCGCCAAATCAAGCACTTACGTTACTTCACTTCTTTCACTGTTGGTTGGTCATTTTCAAAACGTAGACCGATCGTCGCTATATTTTGCGATGCACCCCTTAAATGGTCGCCTGCAAGGTGTGCATATCGCAATACCATCTTGTAGGTTCACCCACCTAGGCGGGCTTGATGGAGCCTGGCGTTAATACTTCCTATGCTCCTGATCGCCTTTTATACATAGTATCGGCGTGATTGCACACGGCGCTAGCCAGAGAGCGGACAGCGTAGGGGTTGAACAGTGGTGAGCAGACGTAATCCAAATGTGTAGCCGAAGATTCAGTATCGGTCGAAATATGCCGGCATATCTCGTTGTCAGTCGTTTAATTATTACAGACTTGGTGTTACCCCGACTGTTTTGACTCCCTTATTAGTACTAATTGAGTAGCAAACGTAGGGATTCCCCACCTTATATAACATTTTTTTCACTTGCACTATAGCCGTTCGACAGCGGGTTCGAGTTTACGACGTTGGGATTGCTGACGTGTAAAACAATCAGTTGAGTTACGTTAAAGGTTAATCACCAAAATGGTTAATCACTCTGGGAGGAGTAATAGTATGAAAACCACAATAAATAGTTTCATCGGCATATCATCTATGCTGATTTTTATGAACGCAAATGCATCAACCGTTTCTATAGATTCATACGATGTGGTGGGTAGCTCAGTGAGTACCTCAGTTATGGCCCATTTTGGTGATGTGGCCTCAGGAACCTCAGGGGGTGGGTTTCGAGTATCCTGGGACACAAACACAATGACTCTAAATGAGGGCGCAAGTGGAGTTAGTGATTCAATCCAGGACATAATCATTGGCCAGTTACTAAGCACGGGAGATGCTGGTTTTTCCTTCATGCGTTTAAATTCGGTGAACGGATCGGGAATTCAATCACTTGATTTCGCGTTCACCATGTGCCCGTTAAGTAGCCCCTGCGACACACTGAGCGAGTTCGCCGTTTATGACCTCACCTTCGATATAGTCGATCCAGATATTACAACGGTTGATTTGGCTATGGACGGGTTTTTTGATCCATGGTTTGCATCCGATGGAATCAACACCATAAGTGATGTGGTCTACAAGGGCGGCACGCTTGATCTCTCTGCTGCTGCTTCTCCTGTTCCTGTACCGGCCGCCGCATGGTTGTTTGGTAGTGGCCTGTTGGGGTTGGTTGGCGTTGCGCGTCGGAAACCGATAGCCGCCTGAGCATAAATTAAACCGAAGAAATTCTATTTCTTATTCCCACATTTACCTCGCGTTTTGCTATAGCGGAACGCGGGGTTTTTTTATTGATTCTGAGTGTAGGTAATATCGGCGCATAGCGTTTTATATTTCTGCGCTTCATCCTCTGGGGTTATTTGTCTCCAAGCGGTTGGGTAATATATTTTACGTCGACAGAGCCTCTCTGTAACAACGTAAAATACAGGTCTGCGCACTCGCGAACCCTACCCTTGTAGGGGAAACCCTACGCATACTTCTGTCTGAGGCGCGTGTTTTGTAGGGGTTTTCCTACCTGTCAAGCGAGCATAACTTCCTTAGGATTATATTTGGTTCTCTAGGTTTATCCGGGAGGTAAACAGTGTTCAACAAAACAAGACTGATGCGCATAACAAGTACTTCACGAGTCGTTCTGGCTCTGGTCTGTACAGGGATGATCTGCTATGCCAGCTCAAGCATTGCGTTGTTGGGATCTCTCAAAAGCGTCCCGATCCCAAAGCCACTTGATCTCGGAGACTATGTTAACAACGAAGCTGCTGCTGCCCAGCTAGGCAAGGCTCTATTTTGGGACATGCAGGTCGGCAGTGACGGTGTTCAGGCCTGCGCAAGCTGTCATTTTCATGCTGGCGCGGACAACCGGATCACGAACCAGATCAACCCGGGTCTTCTTGCGGGCGATGACCAGTTTGGTAATAACAATATTGGACTGCCGGCACCGGCCTTGGGGTCGATACACCTTAACCAGACGCTGACGGCCATGCATTTCCCGCTTCACAAGGTCACGAATCAACATTTAAGCGGCGACCCGCTCAGTAACCCGGGAAACGTGCTCGTTGACAGCAACGATGTTGTGTCTTCTCAGGGCGTCGAGCTGATGCAATTCGTGGATATTGTCCCCGGCAACCCGGTCGATATCGGAACGTCTATTCCGGATGCGGTATTCAATATAAATGGCACCAATATCCGACGTGTAGAACCGCGCAACACACCAACAAATATCAATGCCATCTTTAATTTTGAAAATTTACATGACGGTAGCGCCAATAATATCTTCAACGGTAATAACGCGTTTGGCCCGGCCGATCCGCGCCAGCACCTGATTAGCAATGGCAGCGGAAGCCTGGCAACGGAAATGTTGCGTCTGCGCCAGTCCTCCTTGGCTTCACAGGCACTCGGACCGCCCCTGAATGATACCGAGATGTCCTGGCGTGGCCGCACCTGGCCCAAAATCGGCAAGAAAATGCTCAGTTTGACACCGCTCGCGCAACAGGCTGTCTCAGGGACAGACAGTATGCTGGGCGAGCTGGCGGACACCAGCACTGGCGCAGGACTTACCACGAGCTATGCGGCCTTGATCCGGGCGGCCTTTCCCGCGAAGTATTGGGACAACACGATGCAAAAGGTCATCTTTGATCTCAACGAAAATCCGATTTTTCAGACGGGTATGCCGCTCAATACAGATGAGTACACCCAGATGGAGGCTAACTTTGGCTTCTTCTTTGGTTTGGCGGTGCAAATGTATCAGGCAACGCTGGTTTCCGACAACTCCAGGTTTGACCTTTTCCTTGAGGGCGTCGCTGGGTTTACCAACGAGGAAATAATCGGCATGAATGTCTTTACCGGCAGCGGCGGTTGCATTGGCTGCCATGATGGCGGCGTCATGATGGATAACGACACGCTACTCATACAAGGCAAAAGCCCGGTATCTGATATTCCGATCTCCTTCAGCGAGAACCCGATCGCTGCGAACGAATTTATGTTGATCGCGACAGGCCTTGGGCTTTATGACAATGGCTTCCACAACACGGGTGTACGTCCAGGCGGCAACACGGATCCTCTGGCAGCCGATTTTCTGGGTGTCAACGAAGACATCGGGCGTGGTGGCACCACCAGTCTGGGAGGCGCATTTACGGAAATTTCCCTGTCCAAAGGCATCTTGGGTTTGCAAGAGACCGGGGGGCCCACACCACAAATACCCAGTCTGTCCCCGCTCCCTGCGCATATGGCTGGCTGGGTTCCGCCTCTGCCACTGGGTTTCCTGCCAGGCGACACGACACCGTATGCAGGTCGAGTAACCAATTTCGGTGCCTTCAAGACACCCGGCTTGCGGAATGTCGCCCTTACCGGCCCCTATATGCACAACGGTGGTCTGTCGACCTTGCGTCAGGTAACAGACTTCTATGTACGGGGCGGTGATTTTTCCGTGACCAACGCTGAGAATTTTGACACCGGCATGATACCGCTCGGCCTGCTGCGGGACGAAGGCGCGATCCCAGGCCTGCCAACACCGGAGCAAATGCGGGACGGTCTGACGCGCTTCATGACAACACTCACCGATAGTCGCGTGGCGAATGAAGAGGCGCCGTTTGATCATCCCGAGATTTTTGTACCGATCACCGGAACCGCCCCGGTCTCGCCCGGATCACGGACCCTGTTGCTGGCCAATGCGACGGATTTCCAGCAGGTACCTGCGGTGGGAAGGGATGGCCGTAGCTCGATAGGCTTGCCAAAGCTGGGTACCTTCCTCGGCCTCAATCCCATCAAGGCCAGCATTTTCGCGGACGTAGATCGGGATTTGATTGCAGACATCAAGGACAACTGCTCGGACATCGCCAATCCAGGGCAAGAAGATGGTGACGGCGATGCGTACGGTGATGCCTGTGACAACTGCACCGCTGTTGCCAACACCGACCAACGCGATACCGACGCAGACAGTTTTGGCAATCTCTGTGACGCCGATCTTGATAACAGCGGTGTGGTCAATCTAAGGGACTTCAGCCGGTTCAGGGCTGTCTTCGGACAAATAGCACCACTGAGCCCCGCGGCGGAAAACGCGGACTTCAATGGCGATGGCCGTGTCAACCTGCGCGACTTCAGCATATTCAGGTCGATGTTTGGTAAAGCGCCGGGGCCGTAGTGCCGCGTGGCAATCTCAACAGACTTTAAATACAGACAAATACAAAAGTAAAGACAAACTTAAAGATAGATAAAGAGGATAAAGCGATGAGTTACACAACGAATGAAACTGTTTCCTGCCATCATCTCCGGCAGCCTGAATACTTCACCTGGCGACGGATGAAGTCTTCCGGTGCGTTGTTGCTCGGGATGCTTGTTCTGACTTATCACAGTAGTTCGCTATCCGCTCCGGTCGTCAACATGGTTGCTGGCGAAGTCGAACGCATCACCGTAGATAATCCCGCCGACACCTGGTCAGGCGGTACAATGGTCGTGGGTGGTCAGAACATTATCATCCCTCGCAATCTAGTGATGGATCTGCCGGCCAATCGGCTGACGTTGCAACAGTTATTCACCAATCGCCCCGAAGGCTGTCCCGCCGATGAAACGGGTTTGGCCAAGGGCGACAGTTGCAACGGAAGCTTTACCGGGGCCGTCGCGACGATTCTTGCCAATCGCAATGACAACGGCAACGTTATCGCCGGAGACGTATTCCTCGACAAAGCGACGGAAGCGGTTACCGGCATCATAACGTATATCAACTACGATGAGGGCTACTTCCGCGTCAACGGGAGCGATGGCGACCCTGCAACGGGCGCAATGATCCGCGTGAATGATCCGGAAGGGCGTCATACCCACCAGACTGGTCTGGGCTGTGGCGGGGGCGCAAACTGCAGCGCTGATTCACGCTACGGGGTCGACCCGGATAATTACACCTTCACCGCGTCAACCGGGTATCCGATGTGCATTCCAAGCACCTTCCTGCGGGGTCCATTCGACTTCGATGAGAACCACGATTTCACGATCGACCCGGCAGAAACTGGCCTGATGGCAGTAGGGACGGACAATGGGGCAAATGATGCGCTCTGTCCAGAAACCAATCGTCCGAATAGCGCCAGCGAACCGGTTGCCGATTCACGCCTCTTCGCGCCCATCCAGATCGGTGACCACGTGAACGCCGAAGGTAACTTCGAAACCATCGGTGGTGCTACCTTCCTGTCGGCACACACGGTCCATGTCAGCGTGAATCTGGCTACGTTAGAAGTAGATTATCAGCCGGACTATTTGGTCTTCGATGAAGTCGAGTGGGATGTGGCGGGTTACCAGAACGAACGTGCACGCGTATTGATGATTGGCTTCACCTCCCTGCCGGATCCCGGCATTGAGGTGTTTGCCATGCACTCGGATCCGGCAACTGACAGCTATCAGGAACTGATTATGGGCACCACCCGTGGTTGTGATTCGCCCCTGGCAGCCGGTTTGGGTTCTTGCACCGCGCAGGGTATTGGTGTCAACGCCTCGGGGATTTTCAAGATCGTGTTTGACGTGGACTTTCCCACCGGCGTTCCGATCAAGGCCGTACGGTCTCCCTGTCAGCAACTCAATGCGGCCATTGCCGACGGCGGGGTACCCGCGGCCGATGGCACGATGATCACCACCCCTCGTTGCTCAGCAACGCCGACGCTGGAACAGGAACTCGCTATGATCAGTCCACCAAGCCGCGATGTTATCGGCCGCAGCCGTCACAAACACACGCTGCATTCGAGCGTGGTCACCTTGGACCTCCACGGCAATGAAACATCGAATGGGGAGTACGTAAACCCGGTCGGGATCGGTCATCCGGAGTTTGGTGAAATCGATCTATCCAAATTGGAGACGCCGCTTATCTTTACCCTGCCATGGAACATGGATCGACGCCTTGGTCCCGGTGGCTGTGATGGTGCGTGCACCTCGACCGGCATCGTACCCATCGGCGATGAAAGCATGGCACTCGATCCGTTCCCGTTCTCTAATCTGGACCCCGGCGAACAGGCAGGTGCATCGGGCGTGCCGATTGCACCCGGCTACTTCTTAGAACGCGATCGCAGCCTGTCGTACTGGCCGCTGACTAGCAGTCAAGTATTGCCCTGGCCTCCCATCGACCCGGCTGCTGTGGGCATCACTCCCACGGATCATGCTGGCCTCCTGTGTCCGGTACTCCACGGCGGGGAGACCGATACCGATGGTGATGGTGTGGGCGATTCCATCGATAACTGCATCGAAATCGCTAACGCTGACCAACGCAATACCGACGCTGACCTTTTCGGCAACATCTGTGATGCCGACCTCGACAACAACGGTATCGTCAATCTGGTCGACTACAACCTGTTCAGGCCTTCCTTCGGACAGACGGCACCACTAAGTGCTGCAGCAGAGAACGCAGACTTTAATGGCGACGGTATCGTCAATCTGAACGATTTCAGTCTGTTCAGGTCGATGTTCGCACAGCCACCCGGTCCTTGAGAGTGGCATAGATATAAATATAGATAGAATAGGTGGGGACTTTGTCCCCACCGAATAGGAGCAAAGCTAATGAACACGGATAAGACATCATTGACGTTCGCAAGAATTCATGTACTCGCAATAGCCACGCTATTCGGGTTGGTCGGGATCACAACTCAGGCGCAGGCGAAGACCGATGTGCCGACTGCCCTGCCGCCCAGTCCATTGTTCGGTGCACTGTCGTTCAGCCAACAGATGCTGCGCTTCGAGGAGTTTGCGGTGAATCCACTACCTGCTCCTGATGTAACCACGGAAAAGTCCTTGCCAGTGCCGTTTGGCTGTGACGACGGATCAAACTCCTCGGCAATGGATGACTTTCTGGGCAAGCCTCTGTGGCCGGCTCCGACTCGCTTGTCGAATGTAACCCTTCCCAATCCCTGGGCTGACATGATTTCCGATTGCATCTTTACGACGATCACCGGCGTCATCGAAGGGCGCCCGCCAGGTGAGGCATTCTCCCACCAGCGCTGGACGGAGTTGGGTCCCCAGGTCTATTTCGAGACGGCCACGGGCGGGGCGCGGAAAAACACCGGTCTACGTGATGAGGACCAGAGTCATGCCTATGCAGTTGGCGAATTCGGGCCCACAATTTCCGGACAGGAAAATGAGACCGGACTGTATAACCGTGTCGGGGGGCCTTTGGATCCCCCGGGCACAACCAACGGTATCGAGGTCCGCTTCCACCCCAAGATGCCCATCCAGCAGTCGAATTCGCTGTGGACCTTCGAAGATGGAACCTTCCCACCAAAGCTGTTGCCGGTTCGTTACGGGGTATCGACCCTGATGCGCCATTACAACGGACTGCCAATCAACGTCAGCGCCAACAACGGCTTCGGCGAGCACACGCTCACCACCCATGAACATAACGGCCATCAGCCGGGTGAGAGCGACGGCTATGCTGGTGCCTACTTTTTCCCTGGACAGTACTACGATAACCGCTGGCCGCTGCAGTTGGCCGGATACGACTCCATCAATATCAATGCGTCGGACCCCCGTGCCTCCACCCCGTGCTCACCGGGAGAGACACTGATGTTCAATGGCGTTGAAAAAACCTGTGACCCGGTCACCGGCACCATCAACATACGCGGTGATTGGCACGAGATCATGAGTACCCACTGGTTCCATGACCACATGATCGACGCCACTGCGCAGAACGTCTACAAGGGCAGTGTCGCCATGATGAACTACTACAGTGGTATTGATCGTGGCAAGGAAGGCTTTAGATGCGAATACGACGATCCCGATAACGTCAACCTGTGCTTGCCCAGCGGCACTGCCCTCGACTGGGGGAACCGTGATTATGACATCCAGTTGCTGATCGCCGACAAGGCCTGGGATATCGGTGGCCAGTTGGATTTCGTGCCCTTGAATACGAACGGCTTCCTGGGTGACAGAATGACGGTTAACTGGCTGTATGATCCGTACTTCGATGTACGTGCTCGCCAATATCGCTTCCGCATCCTCGATGGCAGTGTCTCGCGTTTCTTCAAGATTGCCATTGTGCGCGAATTCAATGACACCAGCAGTGGAGATTTCCCCGGCCCGACTGGCTCGAACAAGTCCTACAGCCGCATACCGTTTCACTTAATTGCGAACGACGGCAATATCATGGAGCACTCCGTCCTTTTCCCGAATGCCCAGTCAAACGACCTGCCGATTATGGGCGTCGCAGAACGGCATGACATCATTATCGACTTCAGCCAGTTTCCGGTCGGCACCAAACTCTACATGGTCAACACCCTGACTTTCGACAACGGCAGAGGCCCGAAGGACATCATCCCGCTGGCGGCTATTCTCAGCGGCGCTTTTACGCCGATGATCGACGGCAACGACTGGTCAGAAGATCCGGCTGTCGGAAAGTTTCTGGAATTTCGCGTGCAGGCGTACAGCGGCACTGACCTCAGCATGAACCCGGCCGACTACGAAGTGGGTAAAAAGATGATGATCCCGCTGGTCGAATTTACGGACGCAGAACTCGCCGCTGCCAAACACCGTACCTTCAAGTTTGGACGTGGCGGTGGCAACAACAGTGATGGCAACCCGATCCCTTGGACCATTTCGACCGACGGCGGCGAAAAGCGCACTTCAGATTTAAATGTGGTCTCTGCCGCCCCGGAAACAATGGGCGGCGGCGTGGAGATCTGGCACCTTAAAAATGGCGGTGGAGGCTGGGCGCATCCTGTCCATATCCACTTCGAAGAAGGCCAGTACCTGTCGCGAGGGGATACCGTATTCGGTGTCGACGTCAATCGTACCCCACCCCAGTGGGAGATTGGCGCACGCAAGGACATATACCGTCTTTCGGATCTTGGTCGCGAACTGGGGATACCGGACAGCAGCATGAATATTGATGTTGCCATCCGCTTCCGCGAATTTGCTGGTACCTACGTTGAGCACTGCCACAACACCCAGCATGAAGATACCGCTATGTTACTGCGCTGGGACAACGAGCATCCGGGGCAGACGGTACGGATGCCGACACCCAGACCCGGCTGGAACGGCGTTACTTACGATAGCACCACCGAACTGGCAACCATCAAGAGCGGTCATTTGGCAGCGGCAGCAAGCTTCGTGGTGCCCAACCAGTTGACCGCAGATCTGAACTGGGATGGCCGTGTCAACCTGAGCGACTTCAGCATATTCAGGTCGATGTTTGGCAAACCAGGCCTGTGGAGTGGCAACATCAATGAAGACGCGGTTGTCAATCTGCGCGATTTCGGATTGTTCAGGCGGGAGTTTGGTAAAGGTAACGGATTGGCACCAGCGCTGCTGAATCCGTTGCCCTGAGTATCATTTCCGGATAGACGCATTTTATAGCGGTGCCACTTCAGGAGCATTAGTGGCACCGCTCATTGAAAACTTCAGGCGGCTGAAGTTGAATGTCATAGAGAGGTAACAGGATGAATCGTACGGATAGATACACAGCACCCTGGGTGGCAATAACCGCCGTACTCCTGTGGGGCATGCACTCTGCAATTGCGGCACCCGCAGGCGCTGATTACTTTCCCAACGTTCCACTTGTAAACCAGGATGGCGAGACACTGCACTTCTACGATGACGTGATCAAGGGCAAGGTGGTCGCCATCAACTTTATGTTCACCAGTTGCGGGGATATCTGTCCGCTGGAGACCGCCAAGTTACGCGATATCCAGACAATGCTGGGGGATCACGTTGGCAAGAACGTGTTTATGTATTCCATTACCGTCGACCCTGATCGAGATACCCCGGCGGTGCTTAAGGCCTACAGAGAGAAATTCAAGGTTGGCCCCGGCTGGCAATTTCTGACAGGTAAGATCGAGGATATCGACCGCATTCGAAAGAAACTGGCCATGTATAATGAAGACGGCGACGAACTGAGCGATCACTCCATCAATTTTGTCCTTGGCAATGAAAAAACCGGCCAGTGGTTGAAACGGACGCCCTTCGATGTTCCCGAGGCAATCGTTTCCGTGCTACTTGAGCGTTTGCAAACGCACTCCCTGATGGCCTCAAACTCACGACAAAGCTATACAGAGGTGCGCGCTCTGCCCAGTGTCGGGAACGGAAAAAATCTGTTCCTTTCCCGCTGCACCACCTGTCACACCATGGGCCAGGGCGACAAGCTTGGCCCGGACCTGTTAGGCGTGGTCAGTCGGCGGGATCGGCAATGGCTGACACGGTGGCTGAAGGAACCCGAAGTCATGCTGAAGGAAAAAGACCCCTTGGCGATAGCACTCCTCGACCAGTACAACAATATACCGATGCCGAACCTGAAACTGAAAAGCACCGATATCAGCGACTTGATCGAGTACATGCAGGAAGAGGAACGGCGTGTGAATGCGACGCCCAAGAGCCTTCTACCGCAGCCATATAAGCTGCAAAGCATCATTAAAAATACAGCCGAGACGACAGCATCGTCCGAGTGAAAATCAATACCCCATACTTCCTGATTCGATAACACCGCGTTCAATGCAATAAGCGGTTAACGCAGGCACATTATGCAGATTAAGTTTCCTCATCAGATTTGCGCGATGTTTTTCAACTGTTTTCTGACAGATAAAAAGACACTCGGCGATATCCTTGTTTTTGATTCCTTCTGCGACTAGTTTCAGAATCTGGCGTTCACGAGCAGTCAGCTTGCTCCACGTTGACTGCGGCAATTCGGGGGACTGTTCTAGATAACCCGATACAATCACATTGTGTAGTCTAGGAGAGATGTAGATTTGCCCAAGGAATGTGTAGTTTATGGCTTGTACCAACTCTGTTGGGGTGCAATTTTTGTCGAGAAAGCCGGCAGCACCTGCCTTGAGCGAGTCGCGAACACACTCCTCTGTGCAATGGCTGGTCAACATGAGGATTTTGGCGTCATCGTTTATTCGTTTGATTTGCCTTGTTGATTCAATGCCATTCATTTTTGGCATGGAAAGACCCATCAATATAACATCAGGCTTGAGTTCTTTAGACGCACTGATTGCTTCATAACCATTCGCCGCTTCGCCGACGACTTCAAAATTCTTGGTAGCGGCAAGCAGGGCCCGTAGCCCTTTTCGAATAATCTCCTGATCCTCGACAATGAGAATATGACGTATCTCGGACGTTTTCATTTGTAAGCTCATGATTTATCACTTTTTTAAGTATATTGATAACGCTAACTAGGAGCAAAACCACAAATGGGTTACTTATTAAGTCTTTGGTGCGGATATTTTAAGTGGGTCTAACGCCCGGTCCATCACCGAAGAGCACTTTGCTCCTCCCAAGTTGTACTACCC
>DTRM01000059.1:0-1180 GCA_012965975.1 Chromatiaceae bacterium
CATATGGATATCCCCAATGGGACCCATGAAGCTAAGTATTGCGACACCGATAAACGATCAGGCAACAGATGAGATACAGTCGTTTCAGTTTGCTCTGGGCGCATTTTGATTATAGATTTGATTATAGATGGGGGAAAGTTTGAGTTATGAATAATCAATTGAACAAGTGGATTTTCGCGGCGGTGTTAATGACCCTGCCATGGGTAGGCGCGCAAGCGGAGGACTATAAACTTGGTGTGGTCAATGTTCAGGCGCTGCTTGAGAAGGCGCTGGAGATCAGCGGCGTACCGGGTAATCTGGAACGTGAATTTTCTCCCCGCGATAAAAAGCTGGTGGCCCAGCAAGCTGAAATTCAAAAAATGGAAGATAAACTTGAGCGTGACACCGCCGTGATGAGCGATGAAGGTCGTCGTAAACTGGAGCGCGATATTCAGTCAGAGAAACGCGACCTGAAGCGCGCTAGTACCGAGTTTCGTGAGGATGTAAACATTCGCAAGAATGAGTTACTTGCCAAGATCCAAAAGAACGTCATGGCCGTCATCAAGGTTGTGGCCAAGGACGAGAAATTCGATATGATCTTCGGTGAGGGTGTCGTTTTTGGCGCTGCCCGCGTTGATGTGACCAAGAGTATCCTCGGCCGCTATCGGGAAATGTACGGTAAATAGCGCCCTTACGAGTGGCAATAACATAAGCTAACATCCTGTGACTTATACACTTGCAGAGCTTGCAGATCTGGTCGACGGTGAAGTTGTGGGTGATCCACAGCTTTCTATCGGTACGATATGCAGCCTCTCCGCTCCGGTTATTGACGGTATAACCTTCCTGTCCGATCAGCAGTACCTGGACCAATTAAAAACAACCACCGCGGCCGCGGTAATTTTACAGCGCGGTCACCTCGACCTGTGTCCTGTTTCGGCCTTAGTTACCGACCATCCGTATAGTGCCTATGCACGGATTGCGGCAAGCCTGCACCCCGTGGCAGAGGTACGTGCCGGCATCAACGCATCCGCCGTGGTAGACCCATCGGCCCTGATCGATGCCAGCGCAGAGATTGCCGCGGGCAGTATCGTCGAGGCCGGCGTCACCATCGGTAAAAATGTTTTTGTTGGTCCACGCTGTGTGATTGCGCGCAATGCGCAGATAGCTGCAGACAGTCGTCTGATCGCCTCGGTGTTTATTG
>DTRM01000059.1:1211-3779 GCA_012965975.1 Chromatiaceae bacterium
ATCATTCAGCCAGGTGCGGTCATCGGTGCGGATGGCTTTGGGCACGCCAATCAGGATGGGCAATGGCTAAAAATTCCGCAGATCGGGCGGGTGGTGCTCGGTAATGATGTTGAGGTTGGGGCGAATACCACCATCGATCGCGGCACCATAGGCGACACCGTTCTGGAAGATGGCGTAAAAATCGACAATCTCGTACAGATCGGCCATAACGTGAAAATTGGACGCGACTCCGCTGCCGCCGCCTGTGTCGGAATTGCGGGGAGCGCCACCATCGGTGAGCGCTGTACGTTGTCCGGTGGAGTGGGAATAGTGGGACATTTGTCGCTCGCAGACGACGTGCATATCACCGGGTTTTCAATGGTCACCCATAACATTCATGTGGCCGGGGTCTATTCTTCCGGGCTGCCCGCACGCCCCAATCGCGACTGGAACCGCACAGTTGCGCGGATCAACCGACTCGATAAAATGGCCAAACAGATAAAAGCACTTGAACACAGTGCCAAGCTCGGCGACTGACCGCGGTTAGTTGATAGTTATAAGGTTCTTAAGAACCCGTTTAGAGGAATCGATTAATGTCTACTGAGTGTATGGATGTCAATGCGGTGATGAAGCTGCTGGCGCATCGCTACCCATTTCTGTTGGTCGATCGGGTTCTCGAAGTCGAGGCCGGCAAGCGTTTGTTGGCATTGAAAAATGTCAGCTATAACGAGCCGTACTTTCAGGGTCACTTTCCAGGCCAACCGATCATGCCGGGTGTGCTGATTGTTGAGGCGCTTGCGCAAGCTACGGGCTTGCTGGCCATGAAAACCGATCCCGAGACGGCGGGGGATGATTCGTTGTATTACTTTGTCGGCATCGACAAGGCACGCTTCAAATGTCCGGTTGTACCGGGTGACCAGTTGCTGCTGGAGGTTGAATTGCTCAAGCAGCGACGTGGGATCTGGAGTTTTTCAGGCCTCGCGACGGTTAACGGTCAGACCGCAGCAACCGCACAGATCATGTGTACCTCAAAGAAGGTGTAAGCACCCATGTCGACGTTGATTCATCCTAGTGCGGTTGTTGATACCCAGGCGGATCTTCACCCGAGCGTTGAGGTGGGCGCCTTCACGATCATTGATGCGGATGTTCGGATTGGGGAAGGCACGGTGATTGGACCCCATGTGGTGCTAAAGGGGCCCACCCGCATCGGCAAGTTTTGTCGTATTTTTCAGTTTTCCTCCATTGGCGAAGCCCCCCAAGACCTCAAGTACGCTGGGGAACCGACTCGGTTGGAAATTGGTGACCATAACGTGATTCGTGAGAGTTGCACCCTCAATCGAGGTACCGTGTCGGGCGGTGGCGTAACCCGTATCGGCGACCACAACCTGTTAATGGCCTACGTCCATATCGCACATGATTGTCAGATTGGTAATCAGATAATCTTCGCGAACTGTGCATCCTTGGGGGGGCATGTTCACGTCTGTGATCAGGCAATATTGGGCGGATTCACCATTGTTCATCAGTTCACTCGCTTGGGAGCCCATTGTTTTTGTGGCATGGGCAGCTTGATTTCCAAGGATGTGCCACCGTATTTGACGGTGTCGGGTGCGCCCGCAAAACCACACGGGATTAATTCCGAGGGCCTGCGTCGACGTTCGTTTTCGCCTGCGGCAATTACCGCGCTGCAACGCGCCTACAAGTTGCTGTATCGTTCCAGTTTGACCGTGGTGAAGGCGACTGAACAAATGCAAGCGATGTGTGACGAGTTTCCCGAGATCAAGCCGCTGGTTGATTTCGTGTCCACTAAGGGACGCGGGATCGTCCGCTAGCAACGAATGTTACGAGTAGGAATAGTTGCCGGAGAGGATTCCGGTGATGTACTGGGAGCTGATTTGATGCGTTCGATCAAGTCGCTGCTGGGTGCCGATGCCGTCGAGTTTGTGGGCATTGCCGGCCCGCGTATGCAAGCCGAAGGTTGTGAGAGTTTGTACGACATCAGCGAATTATCGTTGATGGGCTTGGTCGAGGTGCTGGCACACCTTCCAAAAGTATTGGGCATGCGTCGTCATTTGACTCGATACTTTCATGACCATCGACCCGATGTCTTCGTCGGGATTGATGCGCCGGATTTCAATCTGGGGCTGGAGCGCAAGCTACGCCAGTCTGGAATCCCTACCGTTCAGTATGTCGGCCCTAATGTATGGGCGTGGCGTCAGTATCGTTTAAAAAAAATCGCCCACTCGACTGACATGATGATGACGCTATTTCCTTTCGAGCCACCGATCTATGCCAAGTATGGTATCGAGGCCTGCTTTGTGGGGCATCCGATGGCCAACCGGGTCGCGCTGGTTCCGGATCGGGGGTCGGCGAGAGATCGTCTGGGTGTCTCCGCCGACGACGCGCTGATCGCCCTGTTACCCGGTAGTCGGCGTAGCGAAGCGGAACGACTTGGCACCCTGTTTTTGGATACCGCCGCATGGTGTTATGCCCGTCGTCCGCATCTACGCTTTGTTATCCCGATGGCCAATGCCCGCACCCGCAGCGTACTCGAGCAGCAAATCGCTGAGCGTGACGACCACCTCCCGCTAA
>DTRM01000060.1 GCA_012965975.1 Chromatiaceae bacterium
GCCAAGGAATTAAGAAAAGCCGCTGAGTGTGAGCACGTTCATGGGGTCAAACTCTACCCCGCGGGCGCAACTACCCATTCCGATTCGGGCGTCACCTCGATCGAGAAGATCGAAGCTGCGCTCGAAACGCTGGCCGAAGTCGGACTCCCTCTGCTGGTTCATGGCGAAGTCACCGATCCAGACATCGATATCTTTGACCGTGAGCAGGCGTTCATCGACCGATATTTGCTCGGCATCACCCAGCGCCTGCCGCAGTTGAAAGTGGTTCTGGAACACATCACCACCGAGCATGGCGTCAATTTCGTCCGCGACAGTGGGCCCCAAGTAGCCGCGTCCATCACCGCGCACCACTTGCTGTACAACCGCAATCACATGCTCGCCGGGGGTATCCGCCCGCACTATTACTGCTTGCCAATATTAAAACGCGAGAAACATCGACAAGCCTTGCTGGCTGCTGCGACCTCTGCCGAGCCGAAGTTCTTTCTTGGTACAGACAGCGCACCGCACGCGCAAGGACGCAAAGAGTCCAGTTGTGGCTGCGCGGGCAGTTATACCGCCCATGCGGCAATCGAACTCTATGCGGAGGCGTTTGCGTCAATCGATGCACTGGATAAACTGGAAGCCTTCGCCAGTTTGCATGGCGCGGATTATTATGGCCTGCCGAGAAATACCCGACGGATTACCCTGCAACAACAGGACTGGCAAGTAGCCGATCATTACCCACTGGGACAAAATGATCGGCTTGTGCCGCTATGTGCCGGTGAAACCCTGCACTGGAAACTTGTCTAGACAGATACCACTAAAACGGCGCGTACTCGTCATCGTCCAACGGCGGGTTACCATCATAAATCAGAAATTCTCGCCGCTGTAGATAGCTGTCTCGCATAAACTCATAGGGATCCAGTGCCGCTTCGTCCACCCATCGACTCGCACCGAGCAGATCAGAGCGATGATCGACAATCCGAAGACCCGCGACCCCCAGATAGGTAGATGTCTTATCGATGTAGTTGAGCGGATCAAGATACAGATCCGGAATCGATGCCAGTGCATCACGCAAATTGCTGGGGCCTAAAAATGGCAACACCAAGTAAGGTCCGGAACCTACGCCCCAAGCACCTAGGGTCTGACCAAAATCTTCATTGTGTTTGGTAAAACCCAGCGATGTGGCAAAGTCGATGATGCCGAACAGTCCCAGCGTCGAATTCAGTGCAAACCGTGAAAGATCACTGCCGGTCTGACGAAACTTGAACTGCAATATATCGTTGGCAACGACGATGATGTCATCAAGGTTACTAAAAAAATTGGTCACACCTTTATCAATTGTGTGATGCGTCGCCGCGCGATACCCTTGCGCGACAGGCTTAAGAAGCGCCTTATCCACACCGTCATTGAAGCTGTAGATACTCCGGTTAAATTTACCGGCCGGGTCAATTTCCTGCTCATAGGGGTCGGCAATCGAGGCGCAGCCGCCGAGCAATGTTATCGATGCCAATAGCAACACCCACCGAGCCGAGTTGAAGTGATATTTCCTGTTGAAATAAACTGAAGCCACTGTTGTGTATTCCTTAAGAATTGATACCGACCACTGGCGTGATCCTGTCCCCTAACGCCAACCATAAGACCGAACCTCTCGTATTTCAAGCATCGCGGCAAACCGCCAGCCCGATTATCGGTGAATGTACTCACGAATAATCCGGGCTAGTGTAGACTAGCGGCACAAATAGCCGACCCTGCATCGTGATTCATGTCCGAAATCGAGTACAACCCCCTGATCGCCAAACGCTTTCGCGGTTTTTTGCCCGTGGTCGTGGATGTCGAAACCGGAGGGTTTGACGCCAAAACCAATGCCTTGCTGGAAATTGCGGTGGTCACTATTCGCATGGATGATGACGGTTGGCTGCACCTTGGCAGCACCCATGCCAGCCATGTTGACCCTTTTGAAGGCGCCATCATCACCCCGGAGGCGCTGGAGTTTACCGGAATAGACCCACATCACCCTCTACGTCTGGCTCGATCTGAAAAAGATGCGCTGAAACACGTCTTTGATCCGGTACGGAATGCCGTCAAGGCCAGCGACTGTAATCGCGCCGTCCTGGTCGGACACAATGCCTTTTTTGACCTTGGATTTGTCAATGCAGCGGTAGAACGCACCAACTTCAAGCGCAACCCCTTCCACCCGTTTACCAGTTTTGATACCGCTACTCTCGGCGGTTTGGCCTATGGACAAACGGTGTTGGCCCGCGCGGCCAAGGCGGCGGGCATGGAATGGAATGCCAGTGAGGCGCACTCAGCGATCTATGATACCGAGCAGACCGCTGAGTTGTTTTGCCGAATTGTTAACCGCTGGAAAGAGATAGGGGGTATGGACGCAATTCTGTAGGAAACCTAGTGCGCGGCCTCGCCGTCGATCATCTTTTTCAGATCACCACTCATGTAAAGTTCCAGCGTGATGTCACAACCGCCAACCAGTTCACCATCAATATAAAGCTGGGGGAACGTTGGCCAGTTTGCATAACGCGGAAGGTTCTCACGGATTTCGGGGTCAGCCAAGATATCCACATAGGCAAACTCCTGACCGCAGGCGATCACGGCCTGCACTGTGCGTCCTGAAAAACCACACTGCGGCATCTCAGGGCTACCCTTCATAAATAAAACAATACGGTTACTCTCAACCGTATCCTTGATTCGATCCATTACGTCCATTATTCATTAACCTCGTATTCAATAATTCATGTCTGTCTCGTCGTTCCGGTGCATGCCGAAATGACGGGGTGTCCTCGTAGGATGGGGGCAGTGTACTTCAACTACAAGCCGCTAAAAACGATTTATTTTCTGCGGGTATCGTAAATTGCGCATCTTCGACATTAATCTGCAGCCAATATTCCAACACCGCCAGATGCCAAAGCTTGCTGCCGCGTAGCGGGGTCAGATGAGCCTCGGGGTCGTTCAACACCTTGTTGACATAGGCCGGCTCGAACACCCCTCGCTGACGGCAACGGTCCGATAACAACACACTGCGCATGCATTCTAGGAACTCCCCACGCACGTACTTGAGCGCCGGAACCGGAAAATAGTGCTTGGGTGAATTCACAATTTGATCGGGCAACATCCCCCGTGCCAACACCTTCAATGGTTCCTTGCCACCCTGACCTAACTTCAATGCCGGTGGCATGCTGGCGGCCAACTCCACCAACTGCTGATCGAGAAATGGCACTCGCGCCTCCAACCCCCAGGCCATGGTCATATTGTCGACACGTTTTACCGGATCATCCACCACCAACATGGTCACGTCCATGCTCAACACGCGATTCAGAAAACTGTCACCGCCGTGCTGACTCAGATGGTGGCGCACCAACTCAGAGGAATGGTCTGTACCATGGTATGGCGATTGCACCGTTTGCATGAACTCGCGGTGGTCGCGATCAAAGTAATGCCGACCAAATCGATCCACGTCGTCGTCACCGCCGGCCTCGTGCATTTGCGGATACCAAAAATACCCCGCGAACACCTCGTCGGCACCTTGACCGCTTTGCACCACCTTGGTTTCTTTCGCGACCCACTCGGACAACAAATAAAATCCAATCGCATCTTGCGCAAACATCGGCTCGGCCATTTGGCTCACGGCCTCTGGCAGACGAGCGAGCACCTCACCATTGGGAATCATCAACTTCTCGTGCCGTGTGGAAAAATGTTCCGCCACACAATCCGAACTATGGAACTCATCGCCGAGTTCACCCGCAATCGATTCAAAGCCAATCGAATAGGTGCGCAAGTCCTTGACACCCTGCTCGGCCAGTAGCGCCACCAGCAGACTCGAGTCGAGACCACCCGACAACAACACACCCACCGGAACATCGGCTACGCGGCTGCGTTTTTCTACCGCGCGTGTTAATGTCTCACGCACTTGCTCATACCACTCCCATTTCGACATGGAAGAGGCAAACGACTGTGGCTGGAGCGTCCAGTAAGTCTTCAGTACTTCGCTACCGTCCGCCGCGATGGATAGGGTTGTGGCGGGAGACAATTTACAAATACCGTTCAAGATCGTATGGGGCGCCGGAACCACACCATGCAGGGTCAACTGATAATGCAGCGCGACCGGATCAACGCTGGTATCAATCTCACCACCGGCAAGCAAGGCACGCGTGTTCGACGCAAACCGGACAGCACCTTTGACACGTGCGAAATACAGCGGCTTGATACCCAAACGATCACGCGCCAAAAACAGTTGTTGGCGGCGTGAATCCCAGATCGCGAAGGCAAACATACCGTCCAGATGCGTGACACAATCATCACCCCATTCCGCATACGCCTTGAGAATGGTTTCGGTGTCACCCTCGGTGGCGAAACAATGTCCCTTGCCACGAAGCTCCGTGCGCAGATCCTGATAGTTATAAATCGCGCCGTTGAACACGATGACATTACCCGTATCGCGATCAAGCAACGGTTGATTAGAACGTTCTTCCAGATCAATGATGGCGAGACGACGATGCCCCAACGCCACGGGGCCACTCTGATAAAGCGCCTCATGGTCCGGGCCACGGAATGCCAGTTGCGCGGTCATTAATGCCAGGCGACCGGCATCCGGTCGTTGGCCATCAAATCGAAATTCGCCGGTTAAGCCACACATGGTTACGTATCCACCCTGCCCCAACCACCGCCACCCGGTGTCGCAATACTCAACACCTGACCAGACTGCAACGCGAGACTGACCTTAGCGGCAATTGCCATGCCATCAACACGATTTTCGCCTGCAAGACCGGCATCACCCCCACCCAAACCCCAAGGTCGGCTCGCTCTGCGCTCGGTCAATAACGTCACCTGAGTCGCCTCCAGAAACCGGTAGTCACGAATAATCCCGTTACCTCCAGTATAGCGTCCCTGACCACCGGACTGGTGCCGCACCGCATAACGTTCGATGCGTAATGGGTAGGTCATTTCCAGTGCTTCAATCGGTGTGTTCAAGGTATTGGTCATGTGGGTTTGCACCGCCGAGATGCCGGCGCCGGCTGCACTCGCGCCCATGCCGCCGCCAATGGTTTCGTAATAGGCCCACGGATGTTCCGATGAACGTGAACCCATTGCCAGATTATTCATGCTGCCATGACTCGCGGCGGGGATTTGTTCGGGGATCGCTTGCGCCAACGCACCCAACAACAAGTCCACCACACGGGTACTGGTTTCAACATTGCCGGCCGCAACAGCCGCTGGACGTCGGGCGTTTAGAATGCTGCCCTCGGGCGCGTGTAATGAAACCGATCGCATACTGCCTGCGCACGCCGGCATCTGCTCGGGCATCAGACAGCGGAACACGTAATAAACGGATGCTGCCGCCACCGGCAACGGGCAGTTCAGATTGCCTTCAACCTGGGGACTCGAGCCGGTAAAGTCGATGTGCACATCGCTGCCGCAAATATCAATCGCGACATGCAACGGAATATGTTCATGCCCAAAACCATCGTCATCCAACTCATCGGCAAAGGTGTAGCGCCCATCCGGTATCTGCTCAATGGCGTTGCGCGCGAGGCGCTCGGCGTAGGCGTTCAATTCATCCAGACCCTGCTCATAGGCGTCCTCACCAAGACCGGCAATCAGCATACGGAGCCGTTTAACGCCGGTCAGGTTGGCACTGATCTGTGCGCTGAAATCACCCAGACTCTCTGCTGGATTGGTCGTGACTGCCGTGATCTCATCCAAAAGTGCCTGATTGGGCTGCCCTGCACTCACCATCAAACTCGGTGCAATCACCAGCCCCTCCTCAGCCAGATCACGGGCAATCGGCATAGATCCAGGATCTTCGCAGCCAATATCAGCGTGATGCGCTCTGTTCGCAACAAATCCAGCCAACTTATCTGCCAAAAATACCGGCGCGATCAACGTCACGTCAGGCAGATGGGTACCGCCAAGATAGGGATCGTTGAGCACCAGCATATCGCCATCCACCCAGTTCCGCGCCCTCACCAGATCACCCATCGCGTAGGCCATACTGCCCAAATGCACGGGAATATGGGCCGCTTGGGCACACAATTCGCCCTTCACATCGAACACCGCTGAGGAATAATCCAAGCGATCCTTGATGTTGGGTGAAAACGCTGCACGCCGCAGAACCGCGCCCATTTCCTCACAGATCGCGGCGATTCGGCTACTAAACAAGCTGAGCTCAATCGGTGTCATGGGGTGCGATTGTAACCGATTAGCCGTTCCCCCAATTGCTTCGCAACAAATTTCCTACTAAAATGCCGTGGTTTTCGCAGTACACAGAAATTTTCTGAATCAAATCAAGGGAAAACCTAATGAATCCACTCACCTCCATACCCGGCACTATCATTGCCGGCTTTGTTCTGTCCGCACTTGTCGTAATCGGCCTCGGCTCAACCGGCTTCAATAGCTTCTCGCTCGTTGTCTGGTTTCATGCACTGGCTGGAGTGCTGTGGATCGGCCTCCTCTATTACTTCAACTTTGTACAGGTTCCAGCCGTTGGCCAAGCGTTAGGCGAAGCAGATAGCGGCGGGCCAGGCGCTGCTGCCATCAATAAATACGTCGCGCCTCGTGCGCTACTGTGGTTCCGCTGGGGCGCACTCGCCACATGGATCACCGGCTTTGGTGCATTGGAAAATATCGGTGGCGCGATGAATGCCTTCACCCTGTCCAGCGGCATGGAAGTGATCGGTATCGGCGCATGGATGGGCACCATCATGCTATTCAATGTATGGGTTCTTATCTGGCCAAACCAGAAGAAGATCCTTGGCATCGTCGAGGCAGACCCTGCGTCTATCCCAGGCGCAAAGAAGGTTGCACTAATGGCCTCCCGCACCAATACCCTGCTGTCGATTCCGATGCTAATGTGCATGATCGGTTTCAACCACGGCCTGCCGTTCTAACCCGAGCGACAATGCAGTATCGAAAAGGCCCGCTATTGCCGGGCCTTTTTTTATGTCTGTGTTTAGTAGGTCGGCGACAGGGACGTCGCCGTCGAGCGCCCAGAGATGGATTTACAGCACGTCTTGAGAAGTCTCCTTCAACAGCCCGCACACGCTCAGTCGCCCGCAGCAACCACTTCGGAAACCAAAATAAAATTATCCCGCAAACACCAACGCACATCCGACTTCATTAAACTGACGCCATAGATCCGGTCCGGATCATCGTGATACGACGGACGGACGTCGAGTGACAGCGTTTCGATAATGAGTGCGCGCAGAGTCGCAGCATCCACCGACGAGGCCAACTGACTCTCGGCCTGCGCAGAAAACACCACCTCAAATTTCGGCTGCGGCCACTCGTGGGCGTATCCCGCCTGCGCATCCGGCAGTGCATCGCAATAAGGAATATAGGGTTTGATATCCAACACCGGCGTGCCGTCGAGTAAATCCAGCCCGGAGATATTCAGGATCACACCCTCATTCGTATCAATGCTGTCCAGCTTCACCACCGACAAACCCAAACGATTGGGTCGGTACGGCGAACGGCTGGCGAACACACCCACACGGGTATTGCCCCCCAAACGGGGTGGCCGCACGGTCGGGCGCCATGCGTCCTCAGGCACCTCGTGGAACACGAAGCTCACCCATAAATGGCTGATGCCCTGTAACCCCTCAACGCCCTCGGCGACGTTGAATGGCTCGAGCAGGATAATCTGCCCACGCGCCGACGGCACTAGGCCCGGCTGGCGCGGAATACCAAATTTCTGCTTGAACGGAGAGGCCACATAACCGATCGGCTGCATGGAGATGTCAGTCGCTTGAGACATAGAACCTGAGAGTACGCTTTTGCGGCCATTATGCCCGAATCAATAAATCACCGCCGAACATAGTTTTTTCACACTATGTTCAATATAATGCAGGGTTTTCCCCCGCAAAATTGGCGATTAGAAGCGTGGCACGTATGAACTCTCCGGCGACCCCGGCAAACGAGACAGTGGATTCGATCATGGCGACCTATACGCGCCTGCCGGTCACATTTGCGCGCGGCAATGGTATTCGGCTGGAAGATACCGATGGCAAGTCCTATTTGGACGCGCTTTCGGGCATTGCTGTGTGCGGACTTGGGCACGCCCATCCTGAGGTCGCAAGCGCGATTGCAGATCAAGCCAAGACGCTGCTTCACACCTCCAATCTGTACGGCATAGATCTGCAACAACAGGTGGCCGATAAACTGACCACCCTGTCCGGCATGGACTCGGTGTTCTTTAGTAACAGTGGTGCTGAAGCGAATGAAGCCGCAATCAAGATTGCGCGCAAGTATGGCCACCACCGCAATATCGACGAGCCGGTGATTGTCGTGATGGAGCAGAGCTTTCACGGTCGCACGATGGCGACTCTGTCGGCGTCGGGTAATCCAAAAGTTCAGGATGGCTTTGCGCCATTAGTCAGTGGCTTTGTGCATGTGCCTTACGGCAATGCCGATGCGGTCGCGGCGGCCATTGCAGACAACAGCAGTATCGTTGCGGTAATGGTGGAGCCGATACAGGGTGAAAGCGGCGTTCACATTCCACCTGCAAGTTACCTGCCAGCATTACGCGCACTGTGTGACCAGCATGATCTGCTGCTCATTCTTGACGAGATCCAAACCGGCATGGCCAGAACCGGCAAGTGGTTCGCGTCACAACATCCGAATGTAATGCCGGACGTAATGACGCTGGCCAAGGCACTTGGCAATGGCGTGCCCATCGGCGCCTGTCTCGCGCGCGGCACCGCTGCCAGTATGTTGGGATTCGGCAACCATGGTTCGACCTTTGGCGGTAATCCACTAGCGTGCCGGGCGGCGCTTAGCGTGATCGACATTATTGCGCGTGACGATCTGGCCAATCATGCAACCGACATGGGCGACCTCATCTGCAACGGCTTTAGCGACGCGCTAAGTGATCTCGATCTGCTGCGCGAGATTCGGCATCGGGGCCTGATGATTGGCATCGAGCTAGGCGTCAACGCAACGGATCTGGTCAAACTTGCACTGGAAGCCGGCTTACTCATCAACGTGTGCAGCGATACGATTATTCGTTTGCTGCCACCTCTCATTATTTCACCTCAAGAGGCTGAGGAACTGGTCACACGCCTGTCCGATGTGATCCACGCCTGGGCAAAAACATTATGAAGACGGTACGTCACTTTTTATCACTGCTCGACTTGAGCCCGGACGAGTTGCGCGCGCTTATAAAACGCGCTGCCGAACTGAAGGCCATACAACACGCGGGCGAGATTTACGAGCCACTGAAAAATCGCGTGCTCGGCATGATTTTTGAGAAATCGTCTACTCGAACTCGCATCTCATTTGAGAGCGGCATGATTCAGTTGGGCGGTAACTCGATTTTCCTCACCCCGCGGGACACGCAACTCGGTCGTGGCGAACCCATAGCCGACAGCGCGCGCGTCATTTCCAGCATGGTTGACTGCGTGATGATCCGCACCTTTGGTCACGACATTGTCGAGCAGTTCGCGGAATACTCGCAGGTACCTGTGATCAATGCGCTGACCGACCTGTATCACCCCTGCCAGTTGCTGGCAGACATGCAGGCGTATGCAGAACATCGTGGTGACATCCAAGGCAAAACAGTCGCCTGGATTGGTGATGGCAATAATATGTGCCATTCGTATATCAACGCGGCTCGCCAGTTTGATTTTACATTACAAATTGCCCACCCACTGGGCTACGAACCCGATGCCGATGTTCTCGCTGCGGGCGGTGATCGCATCCGCACCACACAGTCGCCGGCCGAAGCCACTTCCGGTGCCGACCTGATCGTCACCGACGTGTGGGCAAGCATGGGACAAGAAGAAGAACAAACCGAACGTGAAGGCTCGTTCGAGGGTTTTCAGGTCAACGATGAACTCATGGCGATGGCCAAGCCTGACGCCCTGTTCATGCACTGCCTGCCCGCACACCGTGGTGAAGAGGTCTCCGCATCGGTTATCGACGGCCCGCAGAGCGTGGTCTGGGATGAAGCAGAGAATCGTCTGCACGCACAGAAAGCCCTGCTTGAGTGTCTGTTGGTTTCCTGACGATGTCGTTGCTCCACGTCAAATCTATCGCATGCCAATACGATGGCAACACCATCGTTGAGGATCTGTCGTTTCACGTCAACGAGGGCAATATCATCAGTCTGCTCGGTCCCAGTGGCTGCGGCAAGACCACGGTTCTGCGCGCCATCGCCGGACTCGAACCCGTCACCGAGGGCAGCATCGAACTGTTGGGCGATATCGTGTCAAAGCCCGGCCACACACTCGCAGCAGAGAAACGTGGCATTGGCATGGTGTTTCAGGACTACGCGCTGTTCCCTCACCTCGACGTTGGGGCCAACATCGCCTTTGGTCTGCGCAATGAGAGTAACAAAAGTCGCGACGCCATCGTTGGCGAACTACTCGAGGTCGTCGGTCTCGACGGTTACGCCAATCGTTTTCCACACGAACTGTCCGGCGGACAACAACAACGTGTCGCGCTGGCACGGGCACTGGCGCCCAAACCTCAACTGCTGTTGATGGACGAGCCATTTTCCAGCCTTGATGTGGAATTGCGGGAGCGCCTGAGCGTCGAGGTTCGAGATATCCTCAGGGCTCGCAACATCACCGGCATACTCGTCACCCATGACCAACACGAGGCGTTTGCAATGTGCGGGCATATCGGCATTCTGCATCAAGGAAAAATACGGCAGTGGGATACGCCGTTTAATCTGTACCACGAACCGGTTGATCGTTTCGTCGCTGACTTCATTGGACAGGGACGATTCCTCAAAGGTACGATGCTGACTCCCGATACCATCAAAACAGAGATCGGCAATCTGTCAGGCAATCGCGCCTTTGCATGGCCTGAAGGCACCGAAGTTGATGTGTTGTTGCGTCCCGATGACATCGTAGAAGATTCACAGAGTACGCTGACCACGACAATCACCGAGAAGGCATTCAAAGGAGCCGAGACGCTGTACACCTTGCGCCTGCCATCGGGAAATACATTGCTTACCTTGTTACCCAGCCATCATGACCACCAGATTGGTAGCACGTTGGCGATTCGAGTAGCCGCCGACCACATGGTCGCCTTTCAACAACGCTAGATTGGATACGAAACCAAAATCATGAAGCCCCCATACTCCAAACTATTCATTGCGCTGACCTTGTCAGTCGTATCGCTCACCGCCCAGGCGGATACCGTCTACGTAACCGATGCCTGTGAAATCACCATGCGCTCGGGTCAAAGTACCGGCCACAAGGTGTTGCAGATGCTAAAAACCGGACGCCAATTGGAACTACTGGAAACCAATAAAAAAACGGGGTACAGCAAGGTGCGCACCAAAGGCGGCCGCGAGGGTTGGTCGCTGAGTCGCCTGTTGGACTTGCAACCCATCGCCAAGCACCGGCTCGTAAAAGCCGAACAACGACTCGGCCTGCTGTCACAAAGCAAGAGTGAAACCAGCAAGATGCTAACCACGTTGACGTCCGAACGCGACGAGTTGCGTAGCAGCCTGACCCAATGCGAAACCGCCAACGAGCGCTTGTCCAGCGACCTTGCCGACATCCGCAGGACCGCTGCCAATACCCTGTCGATTAACGCCGACAACAAACGACTCAAACAGACCATTATCGATATGGAACGTGAGTTACAGGCGATTCAGCTTGAAGCCGAAGACCTGCGTGATAAAACCGCGCGTGACTGGTTTATGAGCGGTGCGGGCGTGATCGTGCTGGGCATCTTGATCGGACTCATTGCGCCGCGGATTCGACTGCGTCGTAAAAGTTCATGGGATTCGTTCTCGTAACTCCCTCATCGTTTAAGACAGGTATTTAACAGTGGCCAAGAAACCCAAAGCAAACCCCCGTGAGTTTTCATCGCTGATTGTCGATGGTGCCGAGCGCGCACCGAGTCGTGCGATGTTGCGCGCAGTCGGCTTCAAGGACAAAGATTTCAGCAAGCCTCAAATCGGCATCGCGTCGACCTGGAGCATGGTAACGCCCTGTAACATGCACATCGACAAGCTGGCTGACCGCAGCGCCGCTGGTGCCGATAAGGCGGGAGGCAAGGCCGTCATATTTAACACCATCACCATTTCAGATGGCATCTCGATGGGCACTGAAGGCATGAAGTACTCACTGGTATCACGCGAAGTGATCGCCGACTCGATTGAAACCGTTGCTGGCTGCGAAGGCTTTGACGGACTGGTCACCATTGGTGGTTGCGACAAGAACATGCCGGGCTGCATCATTGGTATGGCACGATTGAACCGCCCTTCCATCTTTGTTTACGGCGGTACTATTTTGCCTGGCTGTCACAAAGACACCAAGGTCGATGTGGTATCCGTATTTGAAGCCGTTGGTGCGCATGCAACCGGCGACATGAGTGACAGTGAACTACGTGCCGTAGAATCTTGTGCCATACCGGGCGCGGGTTCCTGTGGCGGCATGTACACCGCTAACACCATGGCCTCTGCGATCGAAGCACTCGGCATGAGTCTGCCCAACAGTTCGGCCCAGGCCGCCATCTCCAAAGACAAGATGGATGACTGCGCACGCGCCGGCATGGCGGTGATGGAATTGGTTAACAAGGGTATTCGACCTAAAGACATCATGACCAAAAAGGCCTTTGAAAACGCCATCACCGTGACCATTGCACTTGGCGGCTCGACCAATGCGGTGCTGCATCTGCTGGCGATGGCACATTCGATCAGCGTCAAGCTATCGATTGACGACTTCACCCGCATCGGCAAGAAGGTACCGGTACTGGCCGACCTCAGACCCAGTGGCAAATACATGATGTCGGAGTTAATCGAAATTGGTGGTATCCAGCCGTTAATGAAAACCCTGCTAAAGGCGGGCCTGTTGCACGGTGATTGCCTGACCGTTACCGGCAAGACCCTGAAACAAAACTTGGCCAGCGTTAAGGCCTACCCCAAGGGTCAGGACATCATTCGCTCGCTGAAGAAACCGATCAAGAAAGACAGTCATCTGGTTATTCTTTATGGCAACCTCGCGCCGGAAGGCGCGGTCGCTAAAATTTCAGGTAAAGAAGGCCTGACCTTCACCGGTAAGGCGCGCGTATTTTCTTCTGAAGAGACGGCGTTGAAACGAATCCTTGATGGCACCGTGACAAAAGGTGATGTGATTGTGATTCGCTACGAAGGCCCTCAGGGTGGGCCGGGGATGCGTGAGATGTTGGCCCCGACATCGGCGGT
>DTRM01000061.1:0-23520 GCA_012965975.1 Chromatiaceae bacterium
GGCAGCACGTCTGTTTTTCCGGATTCAATCGCATGATGGAGACAGTTACGCTTGGCCGCATCTGTACTATTTATGTCAGCACCACGATCAAGGAGAAACTCCATCATATCTGTATGGCCTTCAACGCAGGCATGAAGAAAGGGAATATTGGATTTGTCACTGGCGATAGAAAGCTCAGCGCCTGCACCTAGCAGCTTTTCGAGGATCACAACGTTGCCGACCTGAGCCGAAATCGACACGGCAGTATTGCCGTTACCCCCCTCTACCACATCCAGATCAACGCCTTTTGCCAACAGGATATCGACTATCTCCACATATTCGTTTTCCACGGCTATCATCAACGGGGTGTACCCGATGAAACCGTCGTTTCCTGGATTCGCCCCTCTATCCAGTAAATACTTGGCCATATCAGGTTTTCCCTCCATCAAGGTCGAGACCAATACCCCCTTACCTTGGAAATTAGACGTTTCCATGTCAGCCCCGGAAGCCAACAAGAACGCGACCATATCCTGATGATCTGCTATAGCAGCCTGGATCAATGGCTGAGTAGCGGGCGTCTCACCATTTTTCTTAAAAGGCTCCAGAGTTGCCCCGTTCTGAATGAGAAGTTTGGCGAGTTCCAGGTTGCCCTGCTTTGCTGCTTCACCCAGGGCCGTTTCAAATTTGCTAAACAGAACATTTACGTCTGCGCCATGCCCTAACAGGGCGTTAACTGCCTCTACGCGCCCGTCGCGCGCGGCATAAGCAAGGGCTGTCATGCCGCTCGGATCAGCGGGGTGAATATTAGCACCAGCAGCCACCAAGACATTCACGATGTCAGAAAATCCACCCGCTGCCGCGTACATCAGGGCGGTTACGCCCGAGGGTGCTATCAGATTTAGATCGGCTTGCCTTGAGATCAGCAGTGATACCGCATCCAAACTACCCCCCTCGGCAGCAAACATTAATAAACTAATACCTTGCTTGTTAACACTGTCCACGCTGGTCCCCAAATCCAGTAGCTTAACAAGTGACGCCACACCAGCTTCACCGCCCCCAGCCATAGCCATAGCCTCCTCGACCGTCGCCTCGTCCTCGCCATCGCTCATAGCAGTTTCAGAGTCGCTACAGGCCGATAGCAGTAGACTCAACAGGATCACAGCTAGGGGGGCTTTGCATTTCAGGGTATAGTTCATGGGAAATTATCTCGAGTGTGTAAGGTGTCAAAAGGGTTGTTAATGATCGTATTCAACTGGCTCATTAGCGCCCGTTGTTCGCGCCCGTTGCTTCGCCTGATAAACCGCGGCACCGGGCTGTTGATTCCAGTCCATTATCGGCGGCGCAACATATTCAACAATGGTCGGTGGATCAACATCAAAATGAAATGGGAGCTCACCACCATCACGTTCGATAATAATATCTATCGACGTTTCATGTTTTAACTTCTTCAGATTTGCCACAGCTTCCAGACTATCGGCCAAGCGATCACCGTTAACCACGGTAATCACGTCTTTCTCCTTGATACCGAGAGTCTCCATCATTTGACGTCCTTCCTCGCCGAGACCCCTAACCTCAAAGCCATAAAACGTGCCGTCCTTGTGAGCGGTATCGAAGCCAAAAAGCGTAATCAAATCCATGCCATCTCCAGCGAGAAAACGATTTCGATAATCCGTCGCAACTCGAGTCTTTTCCGCTCGAGATGCCTCGCTGTTGGTGTAGTGCTCTCGAGGAAGTGACAATTCAGGTAGCCGCAGGGTTTCGTACTTTCCGTTGTGTAGCAAGATCACGCGGTCCGGATAGATTTCGTCGAGCTTGGCCAGACCAAATACTTGACTCCCGGCCAGAAAGAAATTCTCATCCTTTTTGTGGTTGGCTTGTATGATTGCAAAACCCTGGTCGGACTCTTTGCCGGAAAAAATCCCCCGCAAGGTCAGATTCAATTTTGTATCTGGAGCGTCAATATGTTTTGCCGCGACCTGAGCATTTCCACTCGCCGCTGTTCCAAACAGATGCAAGGTAGCGGTGTGGACATAGGGAGTCTTGGATTTTTTCACTGATGTCGCTGGCTTCGCTAGCATCGCATTACTATTGGCCTCACCCTCCTCACCGGTGTCCGTAAAAATGGATGCACCGGTCTGCGCCAACCAATAGACCACCAATACCACCATAATCGCGGTCGCGAGATTAGGTAGCGCCTTCAACGCAAGGTCTAGCGTTGGAATAGGTAGTTTAGCTGTCAACATAAGTTATGTTTTGACGAGTATTCGCTTGGGAAGTTCATTCCTAATAGATATCGCCCGCCATAGTGGAGTATCCAGAACGTTATCGGTTGCATTGGCACACTGGTTTAATGCGGATCAAAATGCGGCAATGAAAGAGTCGAACGCGATTCGCACAACCCATTGTTTTGCATAGATCTATCGATCAATCCTGAGACCATCGTAACGCGCCGGGAGCGAATAGCATAAGGACCGAAAAAAATTGCACCGTTTCCAAGGCACTTAATCATTATAAGCCTGAAACCTTCTGCTCGATAATCAGCATATCGCCGGCACCAATCACGCCGTCTTGAACCGGGAAGCCACCGCCATTCAGCGGAGCCGTATCACAACGCATCAGGTTCTGAGCGGTCTGAGGCTCAAGACCCTGCATCACTCGCGTACAGATCAATAGGTCATTACTCCCAACCGTGCGATCCTCATCGGCGTCGCCATTACCAGCGTAATTCGCGATATCGAGGGGATCACTACCCTGAGCAACTTCATCACCGTCAAGCTGACCATCATTATCCGAATCATTATCATTCGGGTCGGTATCAATACCTGGGATATAAGTATCAGGATCACCACCATAGTTCACTTCGTCGTAATCATTAAGATTATCGTTGTCGCTATCGGCATTATATGGGTCCGTACCCAACGCCAGCTCTAGCTCATCGCCTAGTCCGTCATTATCACTATCAATAAAATACGCCCACAGCTCATTACCAACGGCATCGTCATTGGCAGAAAAGAACAGAAGGCCGTTTGATTCGGTCATATTCTCCGGTCCGGAACCGCCGGAACCCGGCACAATATCAATCATGCCTGTGCCCGGCACGGTACCGTCTGTGTACCAAAGTTCTTCACCATTGACGCCGTCATTGGCCTGAAAGTAGACCTTGTCTATTACGGTAACCAGATCATTCGGCGATGAGCTTGGAGACCCGGGGAAAATATCCATAAGCATCGAAGTCCCCACTACAGTGCCATCCGTTTTCCAGAGCTCAACACCATTAACACCGTCCGTCGCTATGAATATCAACGTACTACCCAGCGCAGTAAACTGATCAGGGGATGAAGAGTATATACCCGGATTAATATCGGCGAGAATCATCGTGCCACCGACCGTCCCGTCACTGACCCACAACTCAGTACCATTGGAGCCCTCGTTCGCCTTAAAGTAGGCAAGGCTTCCCGCGCCAACCAAGAAACTCGGGTTACTGCCACCGATTCCTGGTCGTATGTCCTCGACCAAAACCGTACCGACTCCGGTACCATCACTGATCCACAACTCATTGCCGTTGATACCATCATTCGCGGAGAAATAGATCGAACTTCCCACCGTAACTATGCCACTAGGCGAGGAACCACTCGCTCCTGATTGGACGTCCTTAACGAGGATCGTGCCCAAACTGGTACCGTCACTCTGCCATAGCTCAGTACCATTCGCACCGTCATCAGCTCGAAAGTACGCCTTGCCGCCTAGTACCGCAAAATTCGTTGGATAACTCCCGATGGCACCAGCATTGATATCACTGACCATAACCGTACCAGCGGTTGTGCCATCGGTCTTCCATAACTCCTCGCCATTCGTACCATTGGTCGCTTGAAAGAACACTTCACTACCGACCACAGTCAGGTGGGCGATATTGGAATTGCCTGTTCCTGTATTAATATCTTTAACCAGAACCGTACCGGGGTCCGTACCATCGCTCTTCCACAACTCTGAGCCGTTTACTCCGTCCGTCGCGCTGAAATACGCAAAACCGCCAACCGTCACAGGTGGCCCCGGTGCGGCACTGCTAAATCCCGGAGAGATATCCTTTACGATGGCTGTACCAAGATCGGTGCCATCACTTTTCCACATTTCCTTACCGAGTAAACCGTCGGTTGCTCGCAACAACAAGGTATTATCGACATCGATCAAGTAAACCATGCTCGGTCCGGCAGAACCAACGATGTCCTTAACCAAGACCGTTCCAACGCTCGTGCCGTCACTTAGCCAGAGTTCCTGACCGTTGTTACCGTCGTTGGCCGCAAAAACGAAATTCGCGCCGAACGTCGCCATCGAATCTGGTGCAGAACCATTCGCGCCTGCATAAATATCCTTGAGAAGGACCGTACCCACTGCGGTTCCATCAGACTCCCACAGCTCAATGCCATTTACACCATCATTGGCCTGAAAATATAGCGTCGTACCATTCGTCACCAGGTCATCAGGCACCGCGCCATCGACACCGGGATAGATGTCCTTCACCAACACGGTTCCACCGCTGGTGCCATCGCTCTTCCAAAGTTCAGTACCGTTGGTACTATCACTCGCTTGAAAAAACAACGTACCACCCACGTTGGTGAAATGATTTGGGAACGAACCGTCACCCCCCGACAGGATGTCTTTTACCATCACGGTACCGCCACTGGTGCCATCACTAACCCACACCTCGGCTCCATTAGATCCGTCATCGCCCTGAAAAAACAGCGTGGAACCCACAGCCAAAAAATCCTCCAACGGCGCTATATCTGTGGAGAAGAGTGAAATATCCTTCACTTTTACTGTTCCGGCACCGGTGCCGTCAGTCTTCCAAAGTTCGTCGTCGTAGGCCCGAAAAAACACGGTACCGGCCACATTGGTCAACTCCGCAGGAAAAGAACTCTCCGAACCAGCCTCAATATTCTTCACGATGCCAGTACCAGCATCAGTACCATCAGAATGAAAGAGCTCGATACCAAACCCATTTTGAGCACTGAAAAGTAATTCACTTCCAAGCACTGCAAAGTCACTTGGGTTTGAGCTGATCGCACCAGAATACACGTCTTTAACCAGTACGGTGCCCACGTCGGTACCGTCGCTCCTCCATAACTCCTGACCATTGGTGCTATCATTTGCACTGAAAAACAGTACGCCACCCATGTCCGTCAGGTTACTCGGGGTAGAATGCGCCGCACCCGCAGCAATATTTGTGACGATCGTGGTGCCAACTTCGGAGCCATCAGTAACCCATAGCTCGAGACCATGTACACCGTCGTTCGCGATAAAAAACAATGAACTTCCGACGATTGTTAAGTGCTCTATGGAGCTACCAGCTTGACCCGACCGAATATCCTTTACCAACGTGGTCCCGATCTCAGTGCCATTACTCTTCCACAGTTCGCTACCGTGTACCGCATCACTGGTAATAAAATAAGTTAGACCACCAAACTCAATAAAACTCGTTGGCGACGATGACAACGGCGATACCGAATTAATGTCCTTGACTAAATACGGAACGGTAGCGGTGGCAGAGGTGGACCCCACTGCAACAGTGATGCAAATGGCGGCCTGCAACGCACTTTTTATACGGTGAAGGGAAGATAGGTACTGCATGCTCTTTTTCCTCGGTCGGCTTATCTAAACCCCGTGTTTCCTGAAGTGAAGACAATAGAATTACGCAGTGTCATGCAATTACCATTCCACCCGGATATTTTCCATATAAAACAATATCTTGAAAAACTTCTCACCCATCAAACTGGATGTAGTGTAAAAAATTCTGACAGTGAATTACTCAGAAGAGTGATGATCCCTAAAATCGGCCGATTGCCGCGGAACATTAGTCTGAGTTTTGTGGGGAGGGCGGGTGCGCTGGCACCAATATACTTGAGGGGCGGTTAGCTGCGAGGCGGGCTTCTGCCTACACCGGTTCGCGGGCAAGCCCGCGCCTACGCGAGTGCGTCTAAGCCTCGTTGAAAATCATCGCGCAGGTCTTCGACGTCCTCGAGCCCAACGGCAATCCGGATTAAACCATCAGAAATCCCCGCAGTGGCCCGTTCTTGGTCAGACAAGCGACCATGCGTGGTCGTGGCCGGATGGGTCACCGTGGTTTTGGCATCACCAAGATTGGCAGTGATCGAAATCATCCGCGTGGCATCGATAAACCGCCAAGCGGCCTCTTTACCCGCATCCAACTCAAACGATAACAGGCCGCCCGCACCGTTTTGCTGTTGAGCCGACAGCGCATATTGTGGGTGCGATGCCAGGCCGGGATAGTAAACCCGCTTGACACCCGACTGCTGCTCAAGCCATGTCGCAAGTTCGCCTGCGCGTTGCGTGTGCGCAGGCATTCTGACCGCGAGTGTCTCCAATCCTTTGAGAAACACCCATGCGTTGAACGGACTCATGGTCGGACCGGCGGTGCGCAAAAAACCGTAGACGTCAGTACCAACGACTTCGTCGGAACCTACCACCGCGCCACCAATGCAACGACCCTGCCCGTCCAGATACTTGGTCGCCGAGTGCACAACAATATCTGCACCGAATTCGAACGGTCGTTGCAATATCGGTGTACAGAAACAGTTGTCGACGACCAATAACGCATCGTGCCGATGTGCGATATCGGCCAGCACTTGAATATCAGCAATCTCGGTCAATGGATTCGACGGGGTCTCCAAAAACAACAGTCGAGTCTGCGGCGTGATCGCTGCCTCCCATGCGTCGGGATCCGTGAGCGAAACAAACGTGGTGCTAATCCCAAGCTTGGCAAGATAATTGTTAAACAACACGCTGGTGGTACCAAAGATACTGCGCGAGGAAACAATGTGGTCACCACTCTTGAGGATACCCAAACAGGTACTGAGAATCGCAGACATCCCGGACGAGGTCGCGACACAACGCTCGCCACCCTCTAATGCGGCAAGACGCTCTTCAAAGGTGCGCACGGTTGGATTGGTAAAGCGCGAATAGATATTACCCGGCTCATCACCCTGAAAACGTGCGGCCGCGTGCGCCGCGCTCTCAAACACATAACTGGAGGTGGGAAAGATCGCCTCACTATGCTCACCCTCGTGGGTACGCTGCTGACCGGTGCGTACGCCGTGCGTTGCTAGTCGATAGTTTTGAGTGTCGTCGTTCATCATCTTTGCCCTAGATTAAATCAAAAAATAACAGGCATAAAAAAACCCGCTTAGCTTGGGCTAAAGCAGGCTATTGCGCGCTTTAGCTGTACTTATTGAGCGCCCGCAAGCTGATTTCAAATCGGCGCTTAGATAAAACTGTAGGAAATTTGTCGTCTGATGTCAAATACTGGTATGCAGATCAACCGTCGGGTTGTCGCTATGCGAGGTGTCCCGCGCACCTTTCGCGGCATCGCTGCGCAGCAACTCAAGTTGCTGAAGATAACGCTGACTAATATCTCCCGTCACATATTCGCCGCTGAAACAGGAGGTATCAAACTGATCGATGCTGCGGTTACCGGCGCCCACCGCCTCAATCAATGCATCAAGATCCTGATAGATTAATTCATCCGCGCCGATTTCTGTGGCAACCTCTTCATCGGTCCGACCATGAGCCACCAACTCATGTGCCGCCGGCATATCGATGCCGTACACGTTGGCGTATCGAACCGCCGGTGCCGCCGAGGCGAAGTAAACCTTCTTTGCACCCGCCTCGCGCGCCATCTGAATAATCTGTTTGGAGGTAGTACCACGGACAATCGAATCATCGACCAACAGTACGTTTTTGTCCTTGAATTCAAGATCGATCGCATTGAGCTTCTGACGCACCGATTTTTTACGCAACTTCTGCCCGGGCATGATAAAGGTACGCCCGATGTAGCGGTTCTTGATAAATCCTTCGCGATACTTGACTCCCAGACGAAACGCCAACTGCAACGCCGAAGTTCGACTGGTATCGGGGATCGGTATCACCACATCGATGTCGTGATCGGGACACTGCTCAAGTATCTTGGTCGACAACTGATCGCCCATCCGCAGACGCGCCTTGTAAACCGAAATATCGTCAATAATCGAATCGGGACGCGCGAGATACACGTATTCAAAAATACACGGCGCTAGGCGTGGTTGGGCAGCACACTGGCGGGTGTGTAATTCGCCGTTACGGTCAATAAACACCGCCTCGCCCGGCGCGATATCCCGGATCAGCTCAAAACCTAGCGCATCCAGCGCCACACTCTCCGACGCGATCATGTACTCGGTACCGCGATCGGTATCGCGCTTGCCGTACACAATCGGGCGAATACCCCAAGGATCGCGAAAACCCAGGATGCCATAGCCCATGATCGATGCGACCGCGGCGTAACCGCCAGTGCAGCGGCGATGCACACCGGCAACCGCCTCAAACACGTCCTTTACCTCAATCCGGATACGTCCCTGACGGTGCAACTCATGAGCGAGTACGTTGAGCAATATTTCGGAGTCTGACTCGGTGTTGATGTGGCGCAGATCTTCGACGAACAGGTCACGTTTTAACTCGGAGGCATTGGTCAGGTTACCGTTATGCGCCAGCGCAATGCCATAGGGTGAGTTGACATAAAAGGGCTGTGCCTCGGCCGTCGATGAACAGCCTGCGGTCGGGTAACGGGCGTGCCCAATCCCCATATTGCCCTGCAAGTTCATCATGTGCTGGCTTTCAAATACGTCGCGTACCAAGCCGTTGCTTTTACGCAGGTAAAAGCGGCGATTATCGCTGGTGGCAATACCGGCTGCATCCTGACCGCGGTGTTGCAGTACCGTCAGCGCTTCATAGAGAGGCTGATTCACCGGGGTTTGTCCGAAAATACCGACAATACCGCACATAGGGATTAACTCGACTGATAAGCGAAGTAAGACGCGTACTCGGGGGGCATAAAGCCCTGAATCCACACTGCGACCGGTTCAAAATGGCCAATCAACTGCGCCTCCTGCCACCACTGATCCTCGGGGAATACCGTCAGCCCCGACAAGGTCACAATCAACGCGATCAGCACCACACCACGGGCGATGCCGAAGACCATACCAATCAGCCGATCGGTCCCGCTCAAGCCGGTTTTTTCGACCAGTTGCGATAACAGAAAACCCAGTAACGAACCCACAATCAGTGCGGCAACAAACAACGCCGCAAAGGCCGCACCGAGGCGTGCGGATGGCAGCTCGACATAGTCCATCAATTTGACGGAAAGGTCGGCCGAATAGGTGATCGCAATCCAGATCGATGCGATCCAGATAACCAGAGAGAAGGCCTCGCGCACGAAACCGCGCACCAGACTGATAATGGTCGAAATAACAATGATGCCGATAATCACATAATCGACCCAGGTAAGCAGTTCCCAATTCAATCGTTCGTCCCCGTGCAAGTGTCGCGATAGAGCGTACTATTGTAGCAACTGTATCGCGGTTTACCCACCATCATGGATGAGTCACCAGCTTGCCATCCAGCGATACCGACGACAAAATCTCAGTACGCACGATTTCCGCGCGTTTTCGGTCCAGCTCCGGCCCGACCCGAACCCGAAAAAGATCTCGGGAATCGACCTTAACTACCTGAACAAATGATGAAAACCCTTCCTTTCTCAGGCGGTCTCGCAGGACATAGGCATTGGTTTCACTGGCAAAACTGCCCAGCTGAATGGCCCACGCCTTAAGACCGGGATGCGCTGCCATCGGGCTCGCGGGCGCAGCGGGTTGGTCCGAGCCAGCGGTAAGATCGATACCAACCACTTTCTGCGCGGGCTGCAGACGCTGTTCGCCATCGGCAAGATGTTCCAGCCGCGAGCGCGCGGGATTGGTGTCGAGGTCGACCGCCACACGCGTGCGCTCGGGTTTCTCCGGCAAGTTAAACTCGTGCCGATCCTTATACTGATCAGGGTCTCCGTCCAACAACACGGGCAGAAAAATCACCGCGATGGAGACCAGCACGACCGCGCCCACCAACCTGTGTTTCAGACCGTCATCCACCAAACTGTGTCCACCGCCAACGAAGAAGTCGTATTGTACCAATACGTCGGTCCGAAACCATCATTGTTGCAGGGCTTTTGCAACCGTATAGAAAGACCCGAAAATCACGATGCGATCCTCGCTTGAGGCGAACTCTCGAACCGCCGACAGCGCCTGCTCGACGGACAGGCCCGCATGCGTCGGAGCCCTACCCGTCGTCTGTTCGACAATGGTAGCGACTCGAGACGCACTCGCCGCGCGAACCACGTCGAGTTGCACCACCACCCAGTGATCGATGACCTCGGCCAATGCCTCGACGATCGACTCGATATCCTTGTCATCAAGCACCCCAAACAGGCCAATGGTGTGACCGGCGCAGGGGGTTTCCTCAAGCCATGTCGATAAGGAATGGGCGGCCTCGGGATTGTGTGCAACATCCACCAGCGTTAACGGGGCATCCGCAATTTTCTGCAATCGACCGGCGACGAAGGCACTCGCAATACCTCGTTCAAACGCTGGCCGCTGACACGGTAGCTGGCTATGCAGCAATTGGCATACCCGCAACGCCGTTGCGGCGTTATAAAACTGGAATCGTCCACGCGCCGTCGGTATGGGCAACTCGGTCATGTCAGCGACATCGCTATGATAGTCCCAGCTCGCGCCCTGAGTCAGAAAACCAAAATCGCGCTCGATCAGCGATAACTCGACACCCAGTGCTTCGGCTTGTTGCAGCAGCGTCGACGGGGGATCGGGGTCACCGATCACTGCGGCTCGATTCGCTCGAAAAATTCCCGCCTTCTCCAGCCCGATTGCCTCACGAGTGTCACCCAACCACTGCGTGTGGTCGATCGCAATGGAGGTGATGACGGCAATATCCGGGGCGATTACATTGGTCGCATCGAGTCGCCCACCCAGGCCAACCTCTAGCAATACGACATCCGGTTGGGCATTGGCAAAGATTTCCAACGCGGCCAGTGTGCCGAACTCAAAATAGGTGAGTGATCTATCGCCGCGTGCGTCATCAACACGGGCAAACGCGTCACACAGCAACGCATCGCTGGCTTCGACGCCAGCGACTGTTATCCGTTCGTTATAGCGCAGCAAATGAGGAGAGGTGTATACCGCCGTGCGATAGCCCGCAGCAGTATAGATGGCATCAAGAAATGCAAGCGTAGAGCCCTTGCCGTTGGTTCCCGCGACGGTGATAACCGGGCAGGTGAATTGTAGGCCAAGTCGCTGTAGCACCTCGGCCGTTCGTTTCAGCCCCAGATCGATTTCATTGGGATGCAGCGTCTCTTGCCAATTCAACCAGTCCGCAAGACAAGCATATCTCGACAACGTCAGGCTGGTGCCTCTGTATCGGAGGCGGTAGAGGCGGCTTGCGCAACCTGAGGCTGATTCAGCATCGCCGCCAGCAACGTCACGATCGCATAACGCATTTCACGACGATCCACGATCATATCGATCGCGCCCTTTTCAAGCAGAAACTCGCTGCGCTGAAACCCTTCCGGTAAGGTCTCGCGCACGGTCTGCTCGATCACGCGGGGACCCGCAAAGCCAATCAAGGCCTTGGGTTCGGCGATAATCACATCCCCGAGCATCGCAAAACTGGCCGATACGCCACCCATGGTGGGATCGGTCAAAACCGAAATAAACGGTATACCCGCATCCGCCAATCGCTTTAATGCGGCACTAGTCTTTGCCATCTGCATCAACGAGAACAAGGCTTCCTGCATGCGGGCACCACCGCTGGCAGAAAAACACACGAGTGGCACGCGATCCTCTAGCGCCAACTGGGCCGCGCGGACAAAACGCTCGCCAACGGCAGAACCCATGGAACCACCCATAAAGCGAAACTCGAACGCCAGCGCGATCAACGGCAACGTTTCAATACTGCCGCGCATAACGATCAGTGCCTCTTTTTCGCCGGTATTTTTCTGTGCGGCACTGAGGCGATCCTTGTATCGCTTGGAGTCCTTGAACTTGAGAATATCGATCGATTCCAGATTGACGAATAATTCCTCGGTGGAACTTTCATCGAGAAAGGCCTCCAATCGTTTGCGCGCGTGAATACGCATATGGAATCCGCATTTGGGGCACACCTCGAGGTTGCGCTCAAGATCAGCGCGGTACAGTACCGCCTTACAGGACGTACACTTTGTCCATAGCCCCTCCGGTACCGAACGACGATTGGTCGCATCGGTGCGAATTCGGCTGGGCATTAATTTTTCAAACCAACTCATGGCTAACCTATCTCTCTTGCTGTCTTTATCCCCTCTCCCTCAGGGAGAAGGGACTTGTCAGTGTTAAACCGCGTCAATCGCTGTGCGAATATCTCGCAACAACGCCGCTACTTGATCCAATGTCTTGTCCATACTTCCGGCACAGGCCTCGACCAAGTTAACAATCACACTGCCAACCACCACCGCGTCGGCAACCGCTGCTACCCGCGCGGCAGATTCTCCGTCCTTGATACCAAACCCTACGCCAACAGGCAACGACGTATGAGTGCGAATCTGATCGACTTTCTCACTCACCGCCTCCACGTCCAGACTCGCGGCACCGGTCACGCCCTTTAACGACACATAATAAACAAAGCCACGACCGTGCGTACAGAGGGTCTCAATTCGTGCATCCTCGGTGGTGGGCGCGATCAGAAATATTGGGTCGATCTCGGCATCACTCAGCAGAGACATCAATTCGGCGCCTTCTTCCGGCGGCAAATCTACGGTCAATACGCCATCCACTCCGGCCACCTGCGCAGCCTGTGCAAATTTTGCATAGCCCATCACCTCGATCGGATTGAGATACCCCATCAGGATCACCGGCGTATCGTTATCGCTCTGCCGAAACTCCGCAACCATGCCCATTACATCGGTCAAACTAACATGATACGCCAGCGCCCGTTCGCTAGCACGCTGGATCACCGGCCCATCGGCCATGGGGTCTGAAAATGGCACCCCCAGTTCGATGATGTTGGCGCCAGCGGCAACCATTTCATGCATCAATGGCACAGTGATGGTGGGATCGGAATCGCCGGCGGTAACAAACGGGATCAACGCACACCGATCGTCACTGCGCAGTTTTTCAAAACAGGCCTCGATACGACTCATATCTTTAGCCCGTCAAGTTCGGCGACGGTATGAATATCCTTATCACCGCGACCGGAAAGATTGACCAGTATCGACTGTTCAGGTGTGAGCGTCCGGGCAAGCTTGTCGGCATACGCCAGCGCGTGGCTCGACTCCAGTGCTGGAATGATGCCTTCAATTTGAGTCAACGAATGAAATGCAGACAGGGCTTCTTGGTCATCAATCGCCACGTAGTTGGCACGACCCGTATCCTTCAACCAAGCATGCTCTGGGCCAACACCCGGGTAATCCAGACCCGCAGACACCGAATGGGTTTCGATAATTTGCCCGTCCTTGTCCTCCATCAAATACGTTCGATTGCCATGCAACACGCCGGGCTGACCGGCGCACAGCGGTGCCGCGTGATGACCTGTCTCTAATCCGTCTCCGGCTGCCTCGACCCCGTAGATGGCGACATCGGTGTCGTTAAGAAACGGATGAAACAAACCAATCGCATTGGAGCCACCGCCGACACAAGCCACTAGCGCATCGGGAAGACGTCCGGTCATGTCCAGCATCTGCGCACGGGCCTCGCGCCCAATGACGGTTTGAAAGTCTCGCACCATCGCCGGATATGGATGCGGCCCTGCGACGGTGCCAATAATATAGAAGGTGTTATCGATATTGGTGACCCAGTCACGCATGGCTTCATTCAGCGCATCTTTGAGTGTCTTGGAACCCGACTCAACGGCAACAACCTGGGCGCCCAGCAAACGCATGCGATAGACGTTCAGTTTCTGTCGCTCGATGTCGGTTGAACCCATGTACACGATGCATTCCAGCCCCATGCGTGCAGCGACGGTGGCGGTTGCAACCCCATGCTGTCCGGCACCGGTTTCCGCAATAATACGTGTCTTGCCCATACGTTGGGCGAGCAAGGCCTGACCGATACAATTATTAACCTTGTGGGCACCGGTGTGGTTTAGATCCTCTCGCTTGAGATAGATCTGTGCGCCACCCAACTCGCGGCTCCAGCGCTTGGCATGATAGACCGGTGAAGGACGACCCACATAGTGCGCGAGATCGGCATCCAACTCGGCCAAAAACTCCGGATCCTTGAGATACTTTTCGTATGCCGCGCGCAGCTCATCCAGCGCCGCCATCAAGGTTTCGGCAACAAAGCGGCCGCCGTACGGCCCAAAGTGACCGGCATCATCGGGACCCGCAAACTCGGGTGCGCCTGCCGGACTGTCTGTACTGTTACTCATGTTAAATCTCTTGTCCTAGGGTTGTTAACCCGGATCTGCTCGGGCGACCGAACGGAAAAATGCGCCTAGCTTCTGACTCGACTTTATGCCCTTGCTCGTCTCGACGCCACCGCTCACATCCACCGCCCAAGGCGACACGATGTCAATGGCCTGCGCGACGTTGTCGGCGTTTAAACCACCGGCCAATATCAGCGGAAAATCCAAATTTTCAGGGATCCGATCCCAGTCAAAACGCGCACCGGTGCCACCGGGAACACCCGCCTGGTAACTGTCGAGCAGCAAACCGCGCGCATCGGCATAGTCATCTGCTGATTGGCACACATCCAAATCCGGGCGCATACGGATGGCCTTTATATAAGGCATCCCCACCTGGCGACAAAAATCTGCGTCCTCATCGCCATGAAACTGGAGCAGATCAACCGCCACCGAACCCAGCACCTGATCAATCGCATCAATGTCCGCATTCACAAACAGCGCGGTGACGGTGATAAACGGGGGCAAAGCGGCCACGATCTCGCTGGCCTGATCCGCTGACACCGCGCGAGGGCTCGGCGGATAAAACACCAGGCCGATGGCATCCGCACCGAGTTTCGCTGCCAGTAGGCCGTCCTCAACCCGAGTGATACCGCAAATTTTCACGCGCGTCGGCATGGTCAAGCTAATCTCCCGCCAAATCGGTAACAATACCGGGAAAATCGACCCAGATATAGTCTTTAAAGACTCGATTTCGTACGGCCGCTATCTGCATATGGGGAAACAGAATCGCCGCAACTACTATCGTGTGCTGTACCTGCAGCACGACGCGCCCGCCGAGCTAGTCAAGGCGAGCTACCGCTGCCTGATGCAAAAACTAAAATTGCACCCTGATCTGGGCGGTGACGAATGGAATGCGAGCATCATCAATGAGGCCTATGCGATCCTCAGCAACGCGGAAAAACGTAAGACCTATGACCTTACACTCGACCAGCCAACATCGGCAAAACCCACTCGTAGGCATGACACTGCAGCAAAACCGTCGCACCACCGCAACCATTGGCGCAAACCTGGTGGCTCATCCAGTACCCAACGCGGCGGCCCGGCCTACTGCCCGTTCTGCCGCGCCTCGGCACCGGGGCATAGTCTGTCGCGATCCAAGAACGAACAGTGTCGGGTCTGCGACAGTCCGCTTGCACCGGCGACGAAAGCCAAAGGATCGGGTAAGTCGAAACGCGCAACGCGACGGACGTCGATTCAGGGTGACATCCAGTTCTTCACCCGCTGGCCACAGGATATCGCAACGTCGGGGCAGGTTCGCAATCTGTCGCCGATGGGCATGCAGTTCGCTACCCTGAAATCACTGGCCGAAAACAGTGTGATCAAAATTGAAGCCAAGGGACTGAGCGCCGTCGGCCGGATCGCGTCGTGCAAACGTGCCGATGATCATCATGGCTATTTGATCGGGGTCGAATTCCTGACCTTGAGTTTTAACGATACGCGCGGAACCTTTGTGTCGGCCAAAGCCTAGCTGCACCATGCAGAGTAAATCCTCTCTCCGTCAGGGAGAAAGTCAATGTAATTGCCAATGGTCCCCGCCTTGCTGGCGCGGGAACCACAAACAGTGGCAAGGGAGTGTACCGGTATTCTTCAGCAGAACACCGATGCAATGATTGGGTTCTACGGTGGCCTAACCTACAAAGACAATGGTGATCTGGACTGTGCCGCCGGTCGTCAGGTTAATATCGGCCTAACGAGAAAATCGATGGGCAGAGGGCCTGCCTTTATCGTATCCATGCTTGTGGCGTGAATGAAGCGGGTCGTAATATTATTTTAGGTATCGAGGTTAGTCTCTAACTCGCGGCGAGATAGGCAACTGCCCAGCACCCGCTCCTACGGAAGCACATCTTGCACCAACGGCTGCTGCGGAAGCATGAATTCTGGTGGGTAATCAACTCGCATAAAAAACAGCCCTGTCGGCGGGGCCGTGACACCGCCCTTTACTCTCGAACGCTGATCCAGCACTTCCTGCGCCCACCCAACGGGCTTCTCACCACTGCCAATCGCGATCAACACGCCGGCGATATTACGTACCATGTGATGCAGGAATGCGTTCGCGGTCACGTCCATCATCAGGTACTCGCCCTGCCGGACAATGGAAAGTTTATTGATGGTTCGCACCGGCGACTTAGCCTGACAGGCGACGGTTCGATAGCTATCGAAATCATGCTCACCCACCAACGCTTGTGCGGCTTCATGCATACGTTCGGCATCCAATGATGCGTGTATCCAACTGGCACTCGCATGACGCAAGGCCGGGCGTACGGGCCGATTATTGATCACATAGCGATAGCTGCGCTGATAGGCGCAAAAACGTGCGTGGAACGATGTATCAACCGGATGCGCCCAGCGGATCGCGATATCTCTGGGTAGATTGACGTTGCTGCCTAGCACCCACTGGCGGCGCTGGCGCAACGAATCAGTATCAAAATGGATTACCTGCTCTCGCGCATGCACACCGGCATCGGTACGTCCGGCGCAGGACACTCTGAGTGGGTGGTTGGCAACGATGGCGAGGGCGGACTCGACAACATCCTGAACCGTTGCCGACCCCACTTGAGACTGCCAGCCGCTATAACGGTGGCCGTCGTATTCGACTCCAAGGGCAATTCGCATACGCGAATTCTACCCTTTTCATCGACTGCTGTTCAGATTCGTTGGCGCTCAGGAAATCTGGCGCATCAACTCCTCGGCTTCTTGTCGCTGATGTTCGCTACACTCTGCGAGCACTTCATCGAGGATGCTACGGGCACCATCGGTATCACCAACTTCCAGATAGGCGCGTGCAAGATCCAGCTTGGTGGAAACGGCTTCGTTTTCCACCGCCGAAGGGGCGCCTGAAATATCATCGCCAACCGGCGTATCCATCTCGTATTCCAGCCCATCGTCATCGCTTGATACCGATGATGAGGTGTCACTGGCGGCCTCGACCTCACTGAGTAAATCAAAGTCGGTATCGAAATCGATACTGCCATCGATACTGCCGTCGTCGGCGTCGTCTATCCCCAGCGCAGAATTGGCAAAATTGGTCTCTTCATCGTCGGCTTCTTCGTCCGCCATCATGCCGGATAAATCAATCCCGACATCACCCTCCTCCACGGGATCGGAAGCCGTACCGCCTGGATAGTCCTGAAACAAGCCCTGTTCCGGACATAGCTCCTCGGTCATCTTTAACACGCGTTCGCGCGAGGCCGTCTCCAACAGCGCAAGTCCTGCTGCGCCGAGTTCCAATGCGAGTGCGGTGAACGCGGCTAGGTTTGAGGTGGCGTGATAGACCTCGAGTAATTTGGCACGGTACTCATGGTTCTCAGGTTCGCTCTGGAGCGCATCCTGTACCAGATCTTCGGCCTGCTGATAGCGACCGTAAGCAATATACACATTGGCTTCAGAGATCGGATCAACATTGCCCGCGTCTTCTTCAATCGCAGCGATATCGACCAGGCTCCTCGCCTCGGCGTAGGCCATTTTGACCATCTTGGCATCGGAGCCATTGTCCGCGGAGTCGGTATGCACGCTGCTCGCAGATGCCATCCCCGTAGCATCCAGCAGCACGTCTTTCTGACGCTGACGCCTCACCCACAATAAACTCAGTATCAGCAGTGTCAGCACGACCACCCCGGCGACACCCAATTGCGCCGGGCTAGACAGCAACGACTTGGTCGAACCCTCAGCGGTTAGCGAGTTTGCAGCCATCGTATCCTGCACCTCGGCAATCGCTGCGGACTCCACTGTCAGCAGACGCTCCATCCGTGCAACCTGATCCTCAAGTTCGCGCAAGCGGGAGTTAAGATCTGCATTCTCGGCACTGACGGTGGCAACCTGTTCGGTCGCCAATGCCAGTTCCGCTTCAATCTGTTGGGTGCGTTGATCATCTACGCGGGGTGTTTCCGACTTGACGTTACCGGCCGCGGCAACCTCGGGACTCCATTCGACTTCTTCTGCCACGTTGTCGGGCGCAACCAGACGCAGCAGCGGCGCGGTATCCGCAGCGGCAACGCTGACTTCACCCGCCTCAATCGCCGATTCAATATCTGCCTCATCGGCGCGCTCAATCAGACTCGCGCCTTCGTCAACCTGGGTGATTTCAGCTACCGGGGCGGGCGCTGTCGTTTGACTGCGCCATGCCTTCATGTGCGCGTAAAACTCGGACCGTGCATCACGCGCGCCTTGGGTGCGAATATCTTCGGATGAGGGAACGACCAGCACCTCGCCGCGCTTCAAGCGGTTTACATTGCCACCAATGAAGGCAGAGGGATTGGCTCGATACAGCGCCATCATAGATGGTCAGGGTCTCATCGCTGCGAACTTTTTCCGCGATTCTCCATAAGGTGTCGTTACCGTTGGTCGGGCCATACTCCTCATCGGAGGACACCTCGATGGTGCGGATTGTATAAGTGGGAATGAATGACGTCGGTGCTGACAATGCGATAGGTGCCGCGACAACCTCCGGTTCAACTGTTTCTGGCTGACCCGAATAGGTCGAGACCGGTGCCTGAAGAACAGGGGGCGCTGCTGCAACGACCGGCAAATCAAGCAACAAGGTGAATTCGCGCACCATGCGGCCCTGAGGCCAATCAACCACCATTAAAAAGGACAAGAAAGGTTCCATCACCGGGATGCGGCTGGTGACCTCTATGAAGGTGGATCCATCTTCACGCGAGGCCAGAGAGAATCTCAGTGAGTTAAGAAAATAGGGTCGGTCGAGTCCGCGTTGCTCAAACATCTCTGCCGAGGCCAAAGACACGACCACGCTAGGCAGTTCCTCGGGCGAAACCGACAACAACTCAACCTCGGCGATCAAGGTCTCGTTGAGGGCTGAATGAAGCTCAACTTCGCCCACCCCGAGCCCCGAAACCTGCGCAGGAATCACCAACACACAGGCACATAACAATCCGATCCATTTATTCAAAATAATCTCCCTACCTCGGGCATTCGACGGGATCCGACCGGACTACATCATGCTATTTATTGCATTAATATATCCCAATAAGATCTTGTAATATAAAGATTAAATATAGTCTCTGATCAAGATTTCAGCGATTTGTACGCTGTTAAGGGCAGCACCCTTACGTACATTGTCGGCCACCACCCATAAATCTATACCACGGGGATGCGAAATATCCTCGCGAATTCGACTCACGAAAACGGGATCACTGTTGGCGCCCTCGGTCACCGCGGTGGCATAACCCCCATCATCGCGATCATCCAAAACCTGCACTCCCTCGGCATGCTTCAGCAGTTCGGTCACCGCCTCGGCGCTGATCTTGTCGCGGGTCTCAAAATGGATGGCCTCGGAGTGGCCAAAGAACACCGGCACACGCACCGCGGTGGGGTTCACCAAAATGCTGTCGTCACCGAAAATCTTGCGGGTCTCCCACACCATCTTCATCTCTTCCTTGGTATAGCCATTTTCCTTGAAGACATCAATCTGGGGCAGCACATTGAAGGCGATTTGCTTTGGATAGACCGATGTGTCCACGGGTTTGCCACTCAGCAGGGCAGCAGTTTGGGCGGCCAATTCTTCAATCGCTTCCTTACCGGTACCGGAAACCGCTTGATAAGTGCAGACATTAATGCGTTCGATGCCCACCGCGTCATAAATCGGCTTCAACGCAACCAGCATCTGGATCGTCGAACAGTTGGGGTTGGCGATAATGCCACGATTGGTGTATCCGGCAATGGCCTCGGGGTTCACTTCCGGCACCACCAACGGAATATCATCGTCGTAACGATACTGGGAGGTATTGTCGACCACCACACAGCCCGCCGCCGCGGCCTTGGGTGCAAACTCTTCGGAGATGGAGGCGCCGGCGGAAAACAGGCCGATTGGTGTCTGCGCAAAATCGAAATCAGCAAGATCCTGCACGGTGACATAGCCGTCGCCAAACTGGATCTTCTTGCCAGCGGATCGACTGCTGGCCAATGGGAACACCTGATCTACCGGGAAGTTTCGTTCCGCCAAAATGGACAACATGGTTTCGCCCACCGCGCCGGTGGCGCCAACCACCGCAACATTATATTTCTTGCTCATGACTTACTGTACCTTAAAATGAAATTGAGGATAATGACTCGTCGCTAGTTATACGCTGTGGGACGCCGTAAATACGCCCCTGTAGGCTTGATGGCAGCATCCTCAACACTGTTATCTATAGCGCGGCAACCACCGCATCACCCATCGCCGCAGTTCCAACCTCGATCGCGCCCTCTGCCATAATGTCGGGAGTCCGCAGATGCTGATCGAGGACCGCTTCAACGGCTACTTCAATCCGTTCCGCCAACGCGGCTTCGTCCAGGGTATAACGCAGCATCATGGCCACTGACAGGATGGTCGCCAATGGGTTAGCCAGACCCTTGCCTGCTATATCCGGTGCGGAGCCGTGAATCGGTTCGTACATACCTTTGCCATTCGCATCCAGCGAGGCGGATGGCAGCATGCCGATGGATCCGGTAAGCATCGCGGCACAATCAGACAGGATGTCGCCAAACATATTGGTTGTGACCATCACGTCAAACTGCTTGGGTGCGCGCACCAGTTGCATCGCGGCGTTGTCAACGTACATGTGTGATAACTCGACATCGGCGTAGTCGGCGCCCATCCGAGTAATGACCTCGCGCCACAGTGCGGTCGATTCCAACACGTTGGCCTTGTCGACTGAGCACACCCGACTGTCGCGCTTGCGCGCAATATCGAAGGCAACCTGACCGATGCGTTCGATCTCGGGTTCGGAGTAGACAAGTGTGTTGAAGCCGGTGCGGTGGCCGTCTGCTTCGCGAAACCCACGCGGCTCACCAAAATAAATGCCACCGGTAAGTTCGCGCACGATCATGATATCCAGACCAGAGACAATCTCGGGCTTGAGGCTGGATGCGTCGGCGAGTTGCGGATACAGGATAGCAGGGCGCAGATTGGCAAACAGATCGAGTCCGGCGCGCAGCCCCAGCAGACCTTTTTCGGGTCGCACGGCGGTGTCGAGGTCGTCCCATTTGGGTCCACCAACGGCGCCTAACAGTACCGCGTCTGCAGCGCGTGCTTGATCAAGGGTATGCTCCGGCAACGGTGTGCCACTGTCATCGTACGCGGCGCCACCCACCAAACCATGATCGAGTTCAGCACCAAGACCATACTTATCGATCAGCACCCGCAGTACCTTTTCGGCCTCGGCAATAATTTCGGGGCCAATGCCATCACCGGGCAATACCAGAATCTTCTTAGTCATAAGCAATCCCTACACATTCACAATAATCGAACTACTCGGTAAACAACCACGGCGCCTCACCCTTGCGACGTGCCTCATAGGCGCGTATGTCATCCGCATGCGCCAGCGTCTCACCAATCTCATCGAGCCCATCCAACAGGGCTTGACGCCGCGATGGGTTCACCTCAAATTCAAACGTGTTACCAGCAGGCGTCATCACCGTTTGTGTCTGCAAATCAATCTTGAGGCGATAGTCGGACTGCGCCAGTGTCTCCGCAAATAACTGATCCATTATCTCATTGCTCAACACCACGGGAAGAATCCCGTTCTTAAAACAATTGTTGTAGAAGATGTCGGCAAAACCGGGGCCTATCACACAACGAAAGCCATAATCCAGCAGCGCCCATGGGGCGTGTTCGCGCGAGGATCCACAACCAAAATTGTCTCGCGCAAGCAATATCTCTGCGCCCTGATAACGCGCTTCATTAAGAACAAAGTCCTGGTTAAGTGGTCGGCCACTGCAATCCATGTCAGGCTCGCCATGATCGAGATAACGCCACTCGTCAAACAGGTAAGGGCCAAAGCCGGTGCGTTTGATCGACTTCAGGAATTGCTTGGGGATGATCGCATCGGTATCTACATTGGAACGATCGAGTGGTGCAACCAAACCATCAAGCCGAATAAATGCGTCCATTATTTAGTCACCGTCAGATTGCGAACGTCAACAAAATGCCCTTCTATTGCAGCGGCTGCAGCCATCGCCGGACTCACCAGATGGGTGCGGCCGCCTTGGCCCTGTCGTCCTTCGAAGTTTCGGTTTGACGTGGAGGCACAGCGCTCACCAGACTCCAGCCGATCGGCATTCATGGCCAGACACATGGAACAGCCGGCATCACGCCATTCAAAACCCGCGTCGATAAAGATTTGATCAAGACCTTCGTCTTCGGCTTGCTGCTTGACTAAACCGGAACCCGGCACCACCATCGCCAACATAATGTTGTCAGCCACCTTTCGACCCTGCGCCACCGCCGCCGCGGCACGCAGATCTTCAATCCGCGAATTGGTACAGGAGCCGATAAATATCTTGTCGAGGTTGATATCAGCGATCGGCGTCCCCGCCGTGAGATCCATATAATCGAGCGCACGTTGCATACCTTCACGACGCACCGGGTCCTGCTCATCGGCCGGATTGGGTACGGCCGCGTCCACCGCAACCACCATCTCCGGTGAGGTGCCCCAGGTAACCTGCGGCTGAATCGAACCCGCATCGATTACGATCTCGGCATCAAACACCGCACCGTCGTCACTGCTCAACTCACGCCAAGCCTCAACGGCAGCCGACCAGTGGGTGTCATTGGGCGCATAGGGTCGACCTTTTAAATAGTCGATGGTCTTGTCATCTACCGCAACCAGCCCAGTACGCGCACCCGCTTCGATGGTCATGTTGCACAGCGACATACGACCTTCAATAGACAGATCGCGAATCGCCTGCCCCGCAAACTCGATGGTATAACCAGTGCCGCCTGCGGTGCCAATCTCACCAATAATCGCCAATGCTATATCTTTACCTGTGATGCCGGCGCCGACTGCACCATCGACCGTAATGCGCATACTCTTTGATTTCTTTTGCGACAGGGTTTGGGTCGCGAGCGCGTGCTCAACTTCCGAGGTGCCGATACCAAAGGCCAGTGCCGCAAAAGCACCGTGCGTAGACGTGTGAGAATCCCCACAGACCACTGTCATACCCGGCAGGATCGCACCTTGCTCAGGACCGATCACATGAACGATGCCCTGACGACGATCTTCCATCGTGAATTCGGTGATACCGAATTCACGACAGTTACTATCCAAGGTATCAACTTGTAGTTTTGAGACTGGATCACTAATGCCGGCGGCACGATCGGTGGTCGGAACATTGTGATCCGGCACCGCGAGATTTGCTGACTGGCGCCACACGGTGCGGCCAGCCAATCGCAAACCCTCGAAGGCCTGCGGCGACGTCACCTCATGCACCAAATGGCGGTCGATG
>DTRM01000061.1:23546-34468 GCA_012965975.1 Chromatiaceae bacterium
TACGCACCACGTGCGCATCCCAGAGTTTGTCATACACGGTTCTTGCCGACATGAAACTGCCCGATATCAATTGATTACATCGACTATCCTAGCGCCACCCATCAAATAACTCAAAGTCGATATTTTTATTTTTAGTATTCCATACTAGAATAGTATTATGTTAAACAAATGGGGATCAGATCCCTATATAAAGGGGTTGTTATGGAAATTCAGGCCTTGAACGCGTTTATCGCCGTTGCCGAAACTCGATCGTTTTCTACGGCAGCAGAACAGTTGTTTCTCACCCAACCCGCCGTCAGTAAACGCATTGCCAATCTGGAGTCCCAACTAAATACGCTTCTGTTTGATCGTATCGGGCGCGAAGTCAGCCTCACCGAGGCGGGCCGCGAGCTACTGCCCCGCGCGCAGCGCATACTGCTCGAAGTCGAAGATGCACGACGCGGTATCGGCAATCTGTCTGGCACCATATCTGGCACCTTAACTCTGGGCACCAGCCATCACATCGGACTGCACCGACTACCACCCGTTCTAAAACGATTCAATCAAGAATACCCTAGTGTCAATCTGGAGTTGACGTTTATGGATTCGGAGGCCGCGATTCATGCGGTAACGTCCGGCAAACTGGAACTCGGCATCGTGACGCTGCCGACGATCAAAACCGAACTGAAAACCGAACGTATCTGGGAGGACGAACTTGCCGTCGTAGTTGCCAACAATCACCCACTGGCAAACGCATCCACAACATCCATCAAAATACTGGCCGAACTGCCTGCCGTGCTGCCATCAGATCGGACCTATACCCGTTCGATCATTGAACACGCCTTCGCGAAACTCGATTGCACACCGCAAGTTCGTGTTACCACAAACTATCTTGAAACCCTGCGCATGATGGTATCGGTCGGACTTGGCTGGAGCATCCTGCCCACTTCCATGCTGAATGACAGCATCCATAAACTAAACGTTAAGGAACTCACGCTAAAACGCCAACTGGGTATCGCAATTCACCCTCGCCGCACGTTATCCAATGCAGGCAACGCGATGATCCGGTTATGTCGATCAGCATCGCCAAACTGATGAGTCGAGTCACAATGAAGGAATAAAGAATCTAACGAAAATCAAACGAAAGCTTACCCAAGCTCCCAAACTCAGCCACATACCGCCCCGGCTCTGCCGGTAACACCGTCCCCAACGCACCGGTCAACAACAACTGTCCCGTGTGGATATCAATGTCGCGACTGACCAGCTGGTTCACCAACCATAGCGCACTCTCCCACGGCCCACCTTCGACATCCGAGGCCGAACCCTCGCTAACAATCGCACCATCGCGTCGCAGCACCGACGTCACACTGTCTAGATCCAGACGATTAACAGAACGCGGAAACCCGACAATAAACGAGTCAGACCCCACGTTGGCCGCGACCAGATCAAGCGCCGAGGGTAAGCCATCACCAACAAAACCCACATCGGCTAATTCGATTACTGGCGCTGCGGTTCGAATATAACGCCGCAACTCCGCCACACTGGCAATGGGCTGACGAATAGGCCGCGAGACAATCAACGCAATCTCGGTTTCCACCAACGGCGAGTGAAAACTGCTGCGCATGATCACCGACCGACCGGTACGACGTCCTGTCGTAAACAGAACACCGCTAACTGATTCTCCTGTTTTAAAGCGTTCTCTCGACTGTTGCGATGTCAGACCGGCTTTGAAACCCGCAATCGAATCTCGCCGCAGGATCTCGCGCACAAACAGATCCTGAATCTTATACGCGTGCTCACGATCAAGCTCGGAATCGAGTTGGGAAACCCGTGGCAAAGGCTGTCGTGCGCTTTCCGCCAACGATAACTGGGCTGCAAAATGATGAAGATTGCTCGCCTGAACGAGGCTCGCACAAAAACAGAGCGTACACACGCCCCCGACCTGTAACCATCGCATCAAGCTCTTCACCAGCCTGCCAAGAAATTATTTGGGTTACTGCACCGTGCCGAAGGATGCATCGGTTACGTGATCAGGCGCAGGTAATCCCGCTATACGACTCCCCTGACGCACCGGCCCACCCGGAAACAAGGTATATAGATAACGACTACCACCTTTGGGCATAAATTGTTCGTCCAGCACCGCACTCAACTCCCGCGCCGGATCATCACCCCCGTTGGCTCGGTAATAGTCGCGCAAGAACAACACCACTTCCATATGTTCATCGGTCAGTTCAAGGCCCTCGTCTGCGGCGATGCCGGTGGCTATCACCTCGGACCAATCATCCATACCGATCAGATTACCATTAGGATCCGCAGCCGAAACATCGGAATTCATAATATGTTTGAGAATATCAGTCATGGTGCACTCCTTTCTGGCGCAATCAGCCACCGTAGAGAACCTGACTATAAGTATAGCTTACGCCCCGTAAACCCGCAGATTAACGCTGATCATCTACCACAAGCCTATAGCCTTTCGCTATACCTGCAACAAATCGCCAATGGTTAGCAACCCACCCGGGGTCGGGGTCGGAGTCGGCAAGATTTGGATTGGTTCCCCGCTGCGGTACCGTCGCTCGTCCACAATTCATGACCACAGAACCTGATAGTTATGACCGTTACCCCCGAATCCAGCGCATCGCGATCAGCGTCGCGACCAAAGCCAATGCCGCCGCAAGCCCGTAGGTGAAACTAGACCCCAGCCCTGACCACAGATAGCCGCTATACAAACTGCCCAGCATGCCACCTAGCCCGAAACTGATGCTACTGTAAAAGGCCTGGCCACGGCCCTGATGCTGACCAACGAAATAGGTATGTACTAGATGAATTGCGGCAGCATGAAAACTACCGAAAGTTGCGGCATGCAACAACTGCGCAAACACCATTACCCATGCGGTGTCGACAAATTTTGCCACAAGTAACCATCGAACCGACGCCAATGCCAAGCTGATAATCAGCACACGACGGACGTTGACACGTTGTAATATCCGATGCATAAACACGAATAACAGAACTTCGGCACCCACACCCAACGCCCACAGAACACCAATTGCGGTACGCGAATAATCATGAGCTTCAAGGTAGATTGAAAAGAAGGCGTAATACGGTGCGTGTCCCGCTTGCATCAAGAAACACACGACCAGAAACGCAATCACCTCAGGCTTCTTTATGATGGCCATGATCGAACCCGAAGCCAGATGCGAATGTGGGTGACCCTTCTCAGGCACGGTTAACGACATCAACCAGATACCGGCAAATAACCCAAGCACGACGGGTGGCACCAGAACCGTGCCAAACCGATCTAGCAATGGCCCCAGAGCCGCAACCACCAACACGAATCCTATCGACCCCCACACTCGCACCTGACTATAACGATGCGTATCGCGACCTAGATGATTCAGAGTGGTTGCTTCGAACTGCGGCAGTGATGCATTCCAGAAAAAGCTGAACGCGATCATGACCATCATCATCCACCAATAACCGCTACCAAAAAATACCCCGACGAATGCCAGCGGAGATATCAGCCCGGCGAGGCGCACGATACGCATGCGCTTACCGGTACGGTCGCCTATCCAACCCCACAGGTTGGGGGCAACGATTTTGGTGGCCTGCAGTGATGCGATGAGCTCACCGATCTCGGCGGGAGAAAACTCAAGATCCTGAAGATACAGGCCCCAATACGGAACCAGCGCCCCGAGTGAGGCGAAGTAAAAGAAATAGAAACCGGAGATTCTCCAGTACGGCATGCCGGTGTCGCCCACAACTAGCGTACTGAAGGGTAAATCAATTCTTTCCCGCCGGCACCACCGGTGTCTGACTGGTGACATTCATGTTCTGCGCACGATGACGCAACACATGATCCATGACCACGATCGCCAACATCGCCTCAGCGATCGGGGTCGCACGAATACCGACACAAGGGTCATGGCGACCCTTGGTGACCACCTCGACCGGTTCGCCATCCACATTGATACTGCGCCCGGGCAAATGCAAACTCGAGGTCGGCTTCAAGGCGATACTGACCAACAGATCCTGCCCCGAAGAAATCCCACCGAGTACACCACCGGCATGGTTGCTCAAGAAACCCTCGGGCGTAATTTCATCACGATGCAACGTCCCCTTTTGGGTGACTGACTCAAATCCAGCACCAATTTCCACACCCTTCACCGCGTTGATGCACATCATCGCCTGGGCGATATCCGCGTCTAGCCGATCGAACACTGGCTCACCGAGTCCGGGCGGCATACCGCTGGCCACCACGTTAATGCGTGCGCCAATCGAGTCGCCCTGTTTGCGCAGCGCGTCCATATACACTTCCAACTCAGCCACCTTGGATGCATCGGGACAGAAAAAAGGATTGTTTTCGACCTCGTCCCAGTCAATCGTTTCGGCCACGATCGGACCCAGTTGCGCCATGTACCCGCGAATCGTAATGCCGCAGGCTTCAGCCAGATATTTTCGCGCGACACCGCCCGCGGCGACGCGCATCGCGGTTTCGCGCGCAGAGGATCGACCGCCACCTCGGTAATCCCGAAAACCGTATTTTTGCTGATAGGTGTAATCGGCATGACCTGGACGGAAGCGATCCATAATATTGGAATAATCCTTGGAACGCTGATCAACATTTTCGATCAACAGACCAATCGGTGCCCCAGTGGTCTTACCTTCAAACACACCAGAAAGAATCTTGACCTCGTCCGGTTCGCGACGCTGCGTGGTATGACGAGATTTGCCCGGACGCCGACGTTCGAGATCCGTTTGTAGATCCTGCTCGCTGAGTTCCATCCCCGGCGGACAACCATCGACAATACAGCCAATCGCCACACCGTGGCTCTCACCAAAACTGGTGACGGTAAATAGTTTGCCAATGCTGTTTCCGGACATTAGTAGTTACTCTCTATCGGTCTAGTCTTCATCGACATCCAGACCCTGTCGATCATACGAGTCCGATGCATGCCAATTTCTTATTTCTTTTAGGTTTACTTGGTATTGCAACATAACTCGGCTCAGGAATCGACCTGAACCATTGGCTCCGGACTACGTATTTTGGGAAATTGAAGCCGCAGGACGCTTGGCGTAGCATTATCTGCCATCGTATCTAACCAACAATAATGTTAACGAGAAAGTATCAAGTATGTCCTGTTCAATCAAAACACTCGCTGTGGCATGGTCGCCGACAGCGATAGTGACGGCGTGGTGGATTCGGCCGACAAGTGTCCTGGCAGCAAACGGGGCGCATCCGTTGACCGTGTGGGTTGTGTCATCGCCGGTCGCGCGGCCAACCGTCGTGTGAAGTTCAGAAGCAAGTAGAGAAAACCTTTATACCGGCTCAGCCTTACCGCTGAGCCGGTGTTGTTAGTTCTTCCAGGCCGACAGGTCTTCTGCGGAAATCATAAAGACTCCGTGGCCACCGTGACTGAACTGTGGCCATAGAAATGGCGCGTCTGGATACCGCGCGACCAACGCCTCCGCACTGTTACCCACCTCAACCACCAGCACTCCGCGTGACGAAAGATACTTCGGTGCCTGATGTAATATCTGGTCAACCAGATCAAGGCCGGTATCGCCGCCAATCAAACCCAACTGCGGCTCATGGCGATATTCTTGGGCCAACACCGACATATCCTGCGCATCGACATAGGGCGGGTTGCTTATGATCAGATCGTACGGCCCACTGACAGAGGCGTACAAATCTGATTGGATGGCATTTACCCGTTTCTGCAATCCGTGTCGGGCGATATTCAGCAGCGCAACATCCAGCGCGTCGGCAGACACGTCACTGATATCAACCTCCGCATCTGGAAAGACGTGCGCGCACGCTATACCGATACACCCGCTACCCGTACACAGATCCAGAATTCGACCAGGTTCCACTTGGTCAAACCACGGTTCGAACTCCTGCGCGATCAATTCGGCGATCGGCGATCGCGGCACCAGCACGCGTTCATCGACATAAAAAGAGTGGCCGCCAAACCATGCCTCCTGAGTAAGGTAGGACAACGGCTTGCGCGAATTCACGCGAGTGTTAATCAATTCAAGGATCCTGCCGCGCTCCACAGCGGTGACCGTGGCCGCGAGATACGGTGGCGGCAAATCATGCTCCAGATTCAGCGCGAACAAAACCAGCGCGGCGGCCTCATCCAGCGCGTTGTCGGTGCCATGGCCAAATTCCAGCTGAGCCTCGGAAAAACGGCTCGCGGCCCATCGAATCCAGTCCCGAATTCGGGTCAGGCTTTGCAAATCGGTCTGCTTATCGGTCATTCTTATCCCCTCTAGTGCGGCCATGGTATCAGGTCAAGAATCCATCGCAAACGGCCGCTATTATGGGCAGATACCGCGATTGGAAACACCCCGTTGAACCCGATATCAGGCACCCTTCTGGAACTGACGCAAGCGCGCTCCCGCGCGCCGGGACAACCTGCGAGTGAGTTACAGAAGTTGATCCAGTCGTTCAAGGTGGGACAGCTACTGAATGCCATCGTGATCCGTGTGCCTTCCAGAGGCTCCTTGTCCCTCAATATTGCCGGTTACGAGATCACGGCGCGCAGCGAGGTCTCCGCCGCGCCAGGTACCCCGCTTAAACTTGAAGTTACCAAGGCAGGCACGCAACCGACCTTGCGTGTGACAGATCCGATCAAAACCCATCACGTGGCTGACAAAGTCATTCAAGGCCTGCGCCACAACTTACCTCGACAACAACCGGTGCGCATGATTATGGATCGCCTGATGTCCATCGTGGTCAGCGCAAATACCGAGACACCCAACAAGGCAACCCTATTGCTCGCACCCCTGGCTCGACAGGTGCTGTCGGTGCTGCCATCCCGACAACAGGTATCCACGGCAAAAGGTCTACGCCACGCGATTCGTCACTCCGGGTTATTTATGGAATCGGCGCTGAGTCAAACCACAACCAGAAAGACACCGTTATCACCCATCCACTCGCCACTGCGACGGGATCTGAAACACGCCTTGCTAAAACTGTTCCGTGACCTCAAGCAACAGTTACCCAAGCCACCCGCGGGAAACGCCACGACCAAGGCGAAGGGGTCACTGGCTGCGACCGCCACTCCTTCACTATCTGGTCGTCCGACACCGCCTCAGACAACGCTGCCCCCCGCGCCGCCAACTGCGCTCACCTCTACGGCATCGTCAAAGGGCACGACCCTACGCCACGACCAGGCGACAACCTCGTCGGCGTCGCCGCTGGCGCCGCTCACGTCTACGCGGCCGCGCCCTGAGATCTCGCTGAAACAACTGTTTATTCAAGAAGTGGTGCGACAACAAGCTGCAAAATCCGCGTCCGTTACTCGCAACACCCCGGCCAGTCGTCAGCTTGCCGAGTTGATCGCGTTGACCGAAGGCGCGCTAGCGCGAATCCAGACACGACAACTGGCGCCGATCAGTGCCCATGGGGCGGAAGATCGCGTTCAGCCATCGTGGTCACTGGAACTACCGGTGCGTGACGGCAAACAAATTGACGATTTTGCTCTGCTGGTACAGAAGGACCCCGATGCGTCGGTGGCAACTGGTGAGTCTGGCTGGAGCGTGGTGTTGAAATTTGATATCGGTGATCTTGGGCCTATTACCGCGCGCGTCAGTCTTGACGACGATCAGGTATCAACTGTGTTCTGGCCCAGCAGTGAACCAAGTCGCTCGCGCTTGCAGCATAAGCTCGAGCATCTAAAAACCCGTTTTGAAAAAGCCGGCCTCAGCGTCGGACATTTGGATTGTCGTATCGACGCACCACCCTCGGTTGATCTCATCGCACCCGCCGATCAAATGCTGGACGAACGCGCATGAAAGATCGCGTTATCAATCCACCTGATCTGGCCATCGCGCTGCAATACGATGGCGACAATGCACCGCGCGTCACAGCCAAGGGCAAAGGTCTGGTCGCGGCAGAAATCATTGCACTCGCCGAGGCCAATGATGTGCCACTGCATGGCGACCCTGACCTCAGCGTGTTGCTGTCACAACTGCCGCTCGGCGATGAGATTCCCGATAGCCTGTATCGCGCGGTGGCGGAGGTCATCGCGTTTGCGTTTATGGTCTCGGGCCGGGTGCCGGAAGGGTTTGATGACTAGCCAATGATCCCCTCACCCTCTCCCTGTGGCCTGTGGCCTGTGGGAGAGGGTGATTTGTTTTTGGGAACGGCCTGACCCGCTCGCTGTGAGAGTGAGGTTTTGTGTTGGGGAACAAGCGGCAGACCCGGCTCTCCCAACCGAAAATCAGTCTGTTCCGATGGTTTTCGCAGCCGTTAGATGACTAAATGGTCCTATTTAGTTGATTTTCCTTGAACTATAGTCTAGTTTTAAATGCAATCGACGCAAAAGATCGATACAGGGGATTAGACAAGCGATTGTTTTCCCGAATAAAAAAAATAACTACACTCAGGAGGATTTCTGTAACTACCGGTGCCGAATGGAGCTACGAAATCGGTTTACAGAAAAACCATAGCTATGCCCGCAAGTAGTAAGACTGCAGCGAGTTTTGCGGACCAACTGGTCAAAAAACACCGCCAACAACTGTCCAACCCTTATCTGTGCCCGCTTGATTTCGAAGGAATGCGTATCCTCCTGATCAGCGATTACTCCACCGATATGGAGTTCATCGAAACCATATTGGCATCGGTAGGCCTCACGCATTGTCTCGAATACTGCGACAGTCCCCACGCCATGACTCGATTACGCGAGGGCACCGTCGATGAGCGTTGTGATATCGATGTGATCATGGCCTATGAGGACTCCTCCACACTGGAACCCGCCGATCTCTATCGCCGCCTGTTAGGCAAACCCGAGTGGCGTGGCATTCCCGTGATTTCTGTGATGGATGCCAATACCCATGCGCCGGACAACACCACCGTCGATGGCAGCGGCAACATCACCGACGTATTTCTGAAGCCGTTCCGCCCGGCCGAGGTCTTGCCGCGACTGATCAATGCGCTGCGTCTGAAACATGAACGCGACGCCCATCGCCTGTACGCGGATCATCGTGAAGCCGAGCTGGTGCGTCACCGCGACATGGAATCGCGCTTGCGCTATCTGGTCGATCACGATGACATAACCGGACTGTTCAACCGGCGCTATCTGGAACAAGCACTGGAACGTGCCATAACAACGACTCAGGCCACGGGTTGTCACAGCGCGCTGATGTATTTTGATCTCGATCAGTTCAAGATTATCAATGCAGCGGAAGGTCATCTGGCTGGCGACAGCCTGATCCGTAGTGTTGCCAAACAGCTTAAAAGTGACGCACGCCCTGAAGACACCCTTACCCGAATCAGCTGTGATGATTTTGCACTGCTGATCGAAGATACTGACCAGCAGACGGCGATCGATAAAGCCAACCAGATGCGTTGCAGTCTGGCCCAGCTAAAAGTTTCGTTACATAACCAGACATACGACATCAGTGCCAGTATTGGTGTGACCATGATCGAGCCAGACTCGACCGCGTCACCCAGTCATTATCTCGCGCAGGCCGATCAAGCCTGTTTTATTGCAAAAAATCATGGTCGTAACACGGTGCATTTGTTTTGTGCAGACGAACCCGAAGTGAAACGCATCAACCACGATGCCAGCTGGATACCGCGTATTCGCGATGCGTTGGACAATGATGGCTTCACCCTGCTGTTTCAGCCGGTATATGACATTGCCCGCGACCGCGTTGAGCGCTATGAGGCGCTCGTGCGCATGCGCGCGGAGGATGGTTCTCTGGCTGAACCCGAGCCATTTATTGCGGTGGCTGAGCGCATGGGACTGATCCATGACATCGACCAATGGGTTGTCGCCGAAGCCATCCGAGCGCTTGGGTCGCTTGACCCAGACCAGGATCATATTTGTCTGAATATCAATTTGTCAGGTCATGCGTTTGAAGACCCCTCGTTGCCAGACACCATCCGGCAACTACTCAGTGACACGCACGTCGACGCCCGTCGCATTACCTTTGAAATCACCGAAACTGCGGCGATCGCAAACTTCGAACACACGCGCAATATGATTCTTCAGATCCGTAAGCTCGGCTGTCGTTTTGCATTGGATGATTTCGGCTCAGGATTCAATTCTTACACCTACCTGAAGAATCTACCGGTTGATTGCCTGAAACTGGATGGATCTTTTGTGCAGAACGCGGTGAGTGACCCGGTTGATCAGGTACTGATCCGCTCAATGGTCGAAATCGCGCAGACACTCGGCAAACGCACCGTGGCGGAATTTGTTGAGAATAAGGAAACGCTGGAGTTGCTGCGATCGCTCGGGGTGGATTACGCTCAGGGATATTATATTGGTCGACCCAGTACCGAGCTAGCGCCGAAGTAAGGCCCTCACCCCAACCCTCTCCCAGAGAGAGCGTTGGGGTGAGGGAATGAAATCAGATCTACGCCACGCTCTCGGCGTGATGCATCGTAACGATAAGCTGAGCTTCGCTGTTGGTCAGATTGAGCGTCTGCATCAGATCATCAGCGTTCGCCCCGTCATGAACCAGTCTGATCGCCTCACCATAAGGTCGATCACGTTCCTGCCGATGTTCTATTCGATCCTGACGTTCACTCAGCAAACGAGTCCGCGATTCCAGTCGGACAAAGCGCAAATCGGTGCCCAACGCAGCCGAGCACAACGCGGCCAGATCATCACTGGTCTGTCGAACCTGCGGTTCTAACATTACCTGGAAGGTGTCGACTTGTTTGCGCAACGCGCCCAGCTTGCGCGCCGTAACAGCCACCACCATCAAGCTGATGCCGGCCACACTGACTGCTGTAATTAATACTGGATCCACGCGGGAGTTACCTCAACAATACTCGTCAACATGATCCGGAATATGGGTTCCGGAATCTTTGTCCTTATGCTGCGACCCCTGTCTCGAATCGCGATTGCTCTCATCCTGTTGTTTTTTACGACGCTTGGTCCGCTCGCTCGCCTGGGGCCGAGTAACCGGGACGGATCGCACTATGA
>DTRM01000062.1 GCA_012965975.1 Chromatiaceae bacterium
CGCTGACACCGCTGTCGTCACCGGTGACTTCTTCCAACACGTGGTCCCAGTGAATAGTGACGTTGCCGCTTTTGGCTTTCTCTATCAACTGATTCGACAAAATCTTTTCTGAGCGAAACTGGTCGCGACGATGGATGACATCGACGTGTGAAGCGATATTGGAAAGATACAGGGCTTCTTCTACTGCGGTATTACCGCCACCGATGACCGCAACGCGTTGGTCGCGATAAAAGAACCCATCACACGTCGCGCAAGCTGATACGCCTTTACCCTTGAAGGCCTCTTCGGAATCCAGACCGAGATACATGGCGTCGGCACCGGTCGCAATGATCAGCGCGTCACAGGTGTAGACCCCGCTATCGCCGGTCAGGGTGAAGGGTCGTGCGCCGAGTTCGACCTTATTGATATGATCAAAAATCATCTCGGTCTCATAGCGCTCGGCGTGGGCCAGCATACGGGCCATCAAATCAGGTCCCTGCAAGCCCTCAATGTCACCCGGCCAGTTATCGACGTCGGTGGTGGTCATCAGCTGGCCGCCCTGAGCCATGCCGGTGATTAGCACCGGACTCAGATTGGCGCGAGCTGCATATACGGCAGCGGTGTAGCCAGCTGGGCCGGATCCAAGAATTAACAAGCGACAGTGTCGCGGGGAATTTTCACTCATCTATACTGACCTGACAGGTAGGATTAGGTTTAATGAACCGCATTTTACGGCAATGACCCGCACGCGGCAAAGTGGGCTTTGAGAACACGGTCGGTACTTCGCATAGTACCATCGTGGTCCGCACAATCTGTCCCTTCGCCCTTCGGGAGAAGCTTGCGATGAGGTATAAATGGAATCGGCATGAACATAGGTATACCCAAGGAAACCAAACCACTGGAAGGGCGGATAGCGCTCATCCCGGCGGCCTGCGCCGAGCTGATCAAGGCCGGCCATCGAGTGTGGGTCGAAACCGGGGCAGGGCGCGCCAGTGGTTATCCTGACGAGGATTATCGCCATTTCGGTGTCACCATCGCCCAGGACGCGACCGTGTTGTTTCAGGCCGCCGAACTGTTGCTCAAGGTCAAGGAGCCGACGGCGGATGAACTGGCGCTGCTGACCGCCGACCATATTCTATTTTGTTTCCTGCATTTGGCCGTGAATGAGGCGCTAACCGATGAATTGCGGTCCATCGGCCTGTGCGCGATTGCCTTCGAAACGGTCGCGGTTGAGGGCCGATTACCGCTGCTTGCACCGATGAGCAACATAGCCGGTCGTATCGCCGTGCAGGTGGGTACGCATCTGTTGCATGCCCCACAGGGCGGGCGCGGAGTTTTGCTCGGTGGCATAGACGGCAGCGAGCCGGGGCGTGTGGTGGTGTTGGGTGGCGGGGTGGCGGGTGGCAATGCGACCCGATTAGCCGCCGCAGGTGGGGCACAGGTGACCGTGTTTGATCGGAATCCACAGGTGCTGGACGGCTTGCGTGGCCTTGGCGCCAACGTCGATGCGCGTGCCGCAGACCCCGATCAAATCGCGGCCACTCTGGCGTATGCCGATCTGGTTATTGGTGCGGTTCTGATTCCCGGCCAGCGAGCACCACAGGTGATCACCGAGGCGATGATTCGGGCGATGTCCGCAGGCAGTGTCGTGGTCGACATTTCCGTCGACCAAGGTGGCTGTGTTGCGACCACCCGGCCGACGACTTACGACGACCCCACCTATGTCGTTGATGGCGTCACGCATTTCACCGTGACCAACATGCCGGGTGCGGTGCCACGCACCGGTTCGCAGGCGTTATCCTCCGTTTTGACGCCCTGGGTACTGCGGATCGCGGTGGGCGATAGCTGGCGCGAGGACGAGGAATTGGTGGCGGCCATTAATGTCGATCAAGGTGAGGTAATCCACCCCGCATTGCTGGCGTGAAAACGCATTGCTTTTGGGCTTCCCGGTGTTACACTCATGGCATCAACTTGGTTCAGCGCTGATGATTTTTGGGCGTATCACAATTGCCGCAGGCACGACGTAAAAAGACCAACGAAGGCCCATCCGTCTTACGGAGTCAGTTGACCCGAGGCATACGGGAAGGTGCGCTCTATGTACTTTCTGCCGTTGCTGTCTATTTAGCCCTTTCTCTGCTCACCTATAGTGACACCGACCCAGGCTGGTCTTACAGCGAATCCTATGGCGATGTGTCCAACGTCGGCGGCGTGGTGGGCGCCTGGTTTGCCGATGTATCGTTGTATTTATTCGGTTATTTCGCCTATTTGTTTCCACTGATCGTTGGCTATAGTGCGTGGCTGGTGATGCGCGGTCGCGCCCAGGGTGAGCCACTGGATCCCGGCCACCTAGCGGCACGGATAGCGGGTTATTTTGTCGCATTGAGCAGTGGGCCCGCGTTGGCCGCTTTGCACGTTCCGTTCCCGGTATTACCGATGCCGACCGGGGCGGGTGGGGTGATTGGTGTCACGGTTTCGGCGATCGGCGTTGAGGCGTTTAGTTTTGTCGGTGCGACCTTATTGCTGTTGGCGTTGTTTCTGACCGGCGTGACGCTGGCCACGGGGTTGAGCTGGTTTGAGGCGATGGATGCGACGGGGCGTCGTTGTTTATTGCTGGTGACGTGGCTGCACCGACAACTGGATGGCTTGCGTGACTATGTGGCCGGCATCAAAGCCAAACGCGCACGCGACAACGCGGTCATGGTGCAAAGAAAGCGCGAAGCCAAGCGGCGTCAGCCACCCAGAATCAAACCCGCCGCGCGTAAGGTGGAACCCAGTCCGCGTGCCGAGCGCGAACGGCAGGTGCCGATGTTCGAAACCTCGGGCGATGGTCAGTTACCGGCGCTGTCTTTGTTGGAGGACGGTAAGCCGGTTGATAATGCGTTTTCGGATGACGCACTACAAGCGATGTCGAAGCTGGTCGAGATCAAACTCGCTGATTTTGGCGTTGAGGCCGAGGTTGTGGCGGTCTATCCCGGTCCGGTCATCACCCGCTTTGAATTACAACCGGCACCGGGAATCAAAGTCAGCAAGATTGTGGCCCTGTCCAAAGATCTGGCGCGAGCGCTGTCGCTTGTCAGTGTGCGCGTGGTGGAGATCATTCCCGGGAAATCCGTAATCGGTTTGGAAATTCCCAACGAATCGCGTGAGATAGTGACCTTGGGTGACATCCTTAAATCACGCGTCTATGACGAATCCAAATCCATGTTGACGCTGGCGCTGGGCAAGGATGTTGCGGGTGAGCCAGTCGTCGCTGATCTGGCCAAGATGCCACATCTGCTGGTGGCAGGTACCACCGGTTCGGGTAAGTCGGTCGCGGTGAACGCGATGATATTGAGTATGTTGTACAAGGCGACACCGGCCGAGGTGCGGCTGATTATGATTGATCCGAAGATGCTTGAGCTGTCGGTGTACGAGGGGATTCCTCATCTGCTCACCGAGGTGGTCACTGATATGAAAGAGGCCGCTAACGCACTGCGCTGGTGTGTGGTGCAAATGGATTATCGTTATCGTTTGATGGCGACACTCGGTGTGCGCAACATCGCCGGTTTTAATCGCAAGGTTCAAGACGCGATCGACAAGGGCAAACCGATACTCGATCCACTGTTTAACCCGGCGACCGCGGGCCCTGAATCCGAGCCTGAACCACTGCAGACATTGCCGACGATCGTGGTGGTGATCGATGAACTCGCCGACATGATGATGATTGTGGGCAAAAAAGTAGACGAGTTGATCGCCCGTTTGGCGCAGAAGGCGCGGGCATCGGGTATTCACTTGATCTTGGCGACTCAGCGCCCATCGGTTGACGTGATTACCGGTTTGATCAAGGCCAACATTCCAGCACGAATAGCGTTTCAGGTATCGTCGAAGATTGATTCGCGAACCATTCTTGATCAGATGGGGGCAGAGGCCCTGCTTGGGCAAGGTGACATGTTGTATCAGCCATCGGGTAGCAATATACCGACTCGCGTGCACGGCGCGTTTGTCGATGACCACGAGGTGCATGCCGTGGTCGCCGAGTTGAAGAAACAGGGCAAGGCCGAGTACCTCGATGAGGTGCTGATGGATCCGGTCGAGGCCAGTGGGCCTGCCGCGGGCGGCGACGGGCCGGATGAGAGTGATCCGCTTTATGACGAGGCGATTCGCATCGTTACCGAATCTCGTCGTGCATCGATCTCCGGTGTGCAGCGGCGCTTGAAAATCGGCTATAACCGCGCTGCACGAATGATTGAGGCGATGGAGGCCGCCGGTGTAGTCAGTCCTCCGGGTTCCAATGGTAATCGCGAGGTGCTCGCGCCGCCGCCACCGGAGATGTAGACGGTGCAAATGGTGCGTATCGGTGTGGCGGTTCTCCTGTGGGCCCAGTCAATTAACGGGGTAGCCGATACCGCGGTTGAACGGTTGCAGGGCGTACTCAACGGTCTGGGTTCGCTCAGCGCAGAGTTCGTGCAGACTCGACTGGACTTGAAAACCGGTGGTGCAGTGGTCGATGCCAAGGGCCAGATGGCGCTGCAGCGCCCGAATCGCTTTCGTTGGACCTACCAGATTCCGTATGAGCAGATTATTGTCGCCGATGGTGAACGCGTCTGGTTCTATGACATCGATCTGGAACAGGTCAGCGTACGTTCATTGGCCGACTCGATGAAAGACTCGCCCGCGGCGATACTGGTCGGCAACGAACCGCTGGCTCAGCGCTTTCATGTCACACAGGCTGATACGGTGGCAGAGGTTGACTGGTTTAGCCTGCAGCCCAAGGTAGCGGAGGGTGGTTACGTCAGCCTTGAGATTGGTATCCGCGGAAAAGTGCTGGTGTCGCTGCGCATGGTCGATGAGTTCGGGCGCCATACTGAGCTGAAATTTTCATCGGTCAAACGTAACCCGACCATTGGTGCCGATCATTTTACCTTTGTTCCACCGGATGGCGTCGACGTCGTCGGGATGGAATCGACGAATTAAGAATGGACGGTATGGGGATCTTGCGGCTGTGTTCCCTCGCCCCGCTTCTCTCCCTGAGGGAGAGGGGGCTGGGTGAATGAGTAGGGTTAACATGGGCGCGCCTCTGGCCGATCGTATGCGGCCACAGCAGCTGGATCAATTTGTGGGTCAGGCGCAGATTCTGGGTCCCGGCAAGCCGCTACGCCAGGCCATCGAGTCCGATCAACTGCATTCCATGTTGTTTTGGGGACCACCCGGAACCGGCAAGACTACATTGGCGAGGATGTTGGCGCAGCATTCCGGCGCGCATTTCGCCAGCCTTTCTGCGGTTCTATCCGGTGTCGCAGACATTCGCAAGGCGATCAAGGAAGCCGAACTCCGTCAGCCACAACGGACGCTGCTGTTTGTGGATGAGGTACACCGCTTTAACAAGTCGCAGCAAGACGCGTTTTTACCGCACGTCGAAAACGGCACCATCATATTGATTGGAGCGACCACTGAAAACCCCTCATTTGAATTGAATAACGCCTTGTTGTCGCGTTGCCGTGTCTACGTTTTGAAGCGGTTGAAGACCGATGATCTGGTACGGATTCAGGACCTCGCGTTGGATGATCGCGAACGCGGTCTCGCGACGTTTGCGGTGGGTGTTCCGGCGCTGCAGCGAGAGCGTATCGCACAGGCGGCCGACGGCGATGCCCGTTGCGCGCTGACATTGCTAGAGATTGCGGTGGATCTCGCTCGTGGTGAGGGACACACTGAAGTCGCCAAAGCGATTGTCGACGAGCTCATCAAGGGTGGTGTGCGCCGCTTTGACAACAAGGGTGATATTTTCTACGACCAGATTTCGGCGCTACACAAAGCGGTGCGTGGCAGTAGTCCCGATGGCGCCCTGTACTGGCTGGCGCGAATGCTGGATGGTGGCTGTGATCCATTGTATATCGCGCGGCGCGTCACGCGCATGGCCTCGGAGGACATCGGTAATGCCGATCCGCGCGGCTTACAAATCTCGATTGATGCTTGGGATGTAATGACCCGTCTCGGTAGTCCCGAAGGGGAGTTGGCACTGGCTCAGGCCGTCTCCTATCTCGCCTGTGCACCGAAGAGTAATGCGGTCTACAAGGCCTTTGGGCAGGCGATGAAGGACGCGCGGGGGTCCGGTTCACTGCCGGTTCCGGCGCATTTATGCAATGCCCCGACGCAGCTCATGAAAGATATTGGCAATGGCAAAAATTATCGCTATGCCCATGATGAGCCTGGCGCTTATGCGGCGGGAGAAAAATATTTCCCACTTGAGATGGGGGATCGACACTACTACGAGCCGGTCAACGACGGGCTCGAGATTAGAATAGCCGAACGTCTGCAACGATTACGTGAACAGGACCGGCTGTGCAAAACTCGTTAGAGTTGCCCACAGACCCATCCCCTCTCCGTCCGCGAGAGCGTTAGGGTGAGGGCAATTTCAGGTACAATAACGCCTTTAAACAATCTACCCGTGAATCTATGACACAGACACTGGCGATAGCCTTAGGCGGAGCCTCCGGCGCACTGATGCGATTCTGGGTCTCAGGTGGTATCTACACCCTGTTTGGACGTGGCTTTCCCGATGGCACGCTGGTGGTGAACGTGCTGGGCTCGCTGCTGATGGGCGTGCTGTTTGTGGTGTTGCAGGAACGCGTGGCGCTATCGCCCGAGTGGCGTGCTGGCCTCCAGATTGGATTGTTAGGGGCCTTTACCACATTCTCAACCTTTTCTATCGAGACCCTTAATTTGTTGCAACAGGGCGAACAGATGCGTGCAATGTTGAACGTGGTTATCAGCGTCGTGGCGTGCATCGGCGCGGCGTGGGTCGGATTGTTATTGGCACGACAGCTATAGGATAAACAACATCACATGCTTGACCCAAAGCGATTTCGCGATGATCTTGAAGACACCGCCCGCCAGTTAGCACGGCGCGGGGTTTCCCTCGACACGACCCTGATGAACAACCTTGAGTCTCGTCGAAAGGCGGCGCAGATGACCACGCAAGAGTTGCAGAGTGAACGTAACGCCCGTTCCAAGGCCATCGGCAAGGCCAAGACATCGGGTGAGGACATTCAGCCTATTCTTGACGAGGTGTCCGATCTGGGCGACAAACTCAAGGCCGCTGAGCAGAGGTTGAACGAGGTTCAGGGCGAACTCAGTGCGCTGTTGATGAGTATTCCGAATATTCCGCACGGCAGCGTGCCCGACGGTGCCAACGAAGACGACAATGTTGAGATTCGTCGGTGGGGCGAACCGCGCGAGTTTGATTTTGAGCCACGTGATCACGTTGATCTCGGCGTTGACAATGGCGGCATGGATTTTGACGCCGCGGTGAAAATTACCGGCTCGCGCTTTGTCACCATGAACGGCTCGATCGCTCGACTGCACCGCGCCTTGATCCAGTTTATGCTGGATCTGCATTCATCGGAGCATGGTTATACCGAGGTCTATGTCCCTTACATTGTCAATGCGGACAGTTTGCGCGGTACCGGACAGTTGCCGAAGTTCGAGGAAGACCTGTTTGCGCTGGCCAACGAGGAACACTCTTACTATTTGATTCCGACCGCCGAAGTACCAGTGACCAATCTGGTGCGTGACAGCATTCTGGAAGCCGACGACCTGCCACTCAAGCGAGTCTGTCACACCCCATGTTTCCGGAGTGAAGCTGGCTCTTATGGCAAGGATACCCGCGGCATGATTCGTCAGCATCAGTTCGAGAAAGTCGAGTTGGTACAAGTGGTCAAGCCCGACGAGTCGATGACGGCACTCGATGAGTTGACTGGTCACGCCGAGCGGGTGCTGCAACTATTGGAGTTGCCTTATCGTGTGGTCAATCTGTGTGCCGGTGACATCGGCTTTGCCGCACAGAAAACTCTGGATCTGGAAGTATGGCTGCCGGGGCAGGGCAAGTATCGAGAGATTTCTTCGTGCAGTGTGTTTGGTGATTTTCAGGCCAGACGGCTCAAGGCCCGCTGGCGTAATCCCGATAGCAAACGTCCAGAGCTTGTGCATACGGTTAACGGTTCCGGGTTGGCGATTGGCCGTACCTTGGTCGCAGTGCTGGAGAACTACCAAAACGCCGATGGTACTATCTCGATTCCCACCGCACTAGATTCCTACATGGGTGGGATCACCACACTGTAGCCGTAGGAGGGGGCAGGCCCGCTGCTACAAGTGAGGGCGATGCGGTGAAGTGGGCGTGACTAACGCCATCACATTGCTGTAGATCGTCAACGATACCGTGCTTTTGTTGGTCGCCGACCTATGTCTGTTAACTCGCTAACGAAGTGGTCTCGATGGTTCGGTATAACGTGGATACCGAGATACCAAGCTCACGCGCCGCCTCATCGCTATCGCCATGACAGCGATCGAGTGTTGATTTGACAAAGGCGCGTTTAAATTCAGAAACGGCTTGTTTGAGATTGTCCGGGTAATCGCTGTGAGCGGCGACAAGCTCGTCGGGAAAATCCTTTAGTCCAATTTGATCGCCCTCGGATAGAATTACGGCGTGTTCGATAACATGTTCGAGCTCCCGAACGTTGCCTGGCCAACTGTATCGCAGCATGAAGGCCTGCGCATCGGGCCCCAGCGCCTTGCTCGACTTACGAAAAACTCGACTGAAGCGGTCAATGAAATAATTTGCCAATAGCGGAATGTCTTCAGGACGTTCACGCAATGGGGGGATTTCCAGATGAATCACATTGAGGCGGTAAAACAGATCCAGTCGAAACTTTCCCTGCTCGGTTAAGGAGTCGAGGTTCTGACTGGTTGCCGCGATGATTCTGACATCGACCGGTCTAGGGCAATCACTACCGACCGGGTGGACTGCTTTCGTCTCCAGTGCGCGTAACAATTTCGGCTGCAAATGCAGCGGAAGATCATCGACTTCATCGAGTAGAAGGGTACCCGTTTCGGCGGAAACAAATACACCCTCGCGGGTGCTGTCTGCGCCAGTGAAGGCACCGTGTGTATGGCCAAACAGTTGGCTTTCAATAAGATTCTCGGGGATGTTAGAGATATTAACCGCCAGAAACGGACCGTTCGATCGATTACCGTGATCATGAATCGTGCGCGCAACCACTTCTTTACCCGTGCCCGTTTCACCGGTGATCAAAACGGTACACCCGGTGGGGGCGACCTTGGCTGCCAACACCATAATTCGCGCCAAGGTTCGGCTACCAACAATCATGAAGTATCAATCGCATTGCGCGACTCCCTCAGGCTGATCCAGATCTCATAGGGTTTTCCCTATGTTCAAAAGTCTAGCTCGCAATTTACCAGGAATCCAGCAACCGCCATAAAAAAGGCGGCCGGATAGGCCGCCTGATTAGTTATTTCTTAATTAGTTCAGTTAGTTAGACGCCACCAATCAGTACGGCGCTGAGCCGTTGGGCTTTCACATGGTTGAGTACATCCACTGCGTTGATTTCCGCCGGGTCGTAGTCCACCACCATCAGATGTGGTCGGTTGGGTGTGAAGTGAGCCTCAGTGATGCCTGACTGTGCCTGCAAACTATCGACGACGCGGTAACGGTGCCCCGCACCCAGTTCATCATCAACATGTACGATAATTTCAATGTCATTATTTGTACCCATGGTAAGTCTCCGCAATATGATTAATTATTATTGTCGGGTCTTTCGACCCATCCACATTTTCGTGGTTGGCGATGGTAGTAGTTGCAGGTTTTATGCCAACTTCTAAACTTTTTGCATAACTTAAGTTAAGTTGTTGAAATCATGTGGATAGTTATAGTTTTTTTGGTTTGCGCGAGAGAGTGATCGTTAGGCCTGACACTCAAGGCTGATAGATCAGAGGGGAAGTTCGCCTCGCATTTTTGAGGGTTTATGTGACATCCGGCTGATGTCCGTATCCTTGAAGATCGTACGAATCGATGTAGCGATACAGGGTTGCCGCCGATATTCCCAATACCTTCGCCGCCGTTTCACGGTGATATTCAACACTATCGAGCACGTTGACGATGTGGCGTCGCTTGAACGCGTCTACGGCGTTACCTAAGTCTTCCGTTGGGGAAGGCGTGCTGTCGACAAGATCGTCAGGTAGATCCGACGGCATCAGGGTATCGCCTTCAGACAGAAGCACCGCACGTTCCATCACATGCGCCAGTTCCCGTACGTTACCCAGCCACTCATGATTGAGGAGGTACTGACGGGTATCGCTATGCAATGACATCCGCGGACGCGAGAACTCTTTACTCCAGCGCTCGATGTAGTAATCGATCAACGCCGGTATTTCTTCGGTGCGTTCCCGCAGTGGGGGTATATGGATGTTAATCACGTTCATGCGATAAAACAGGTCTTCGCGGAAACTGCTGTCGGCAACCATCTGTTTGAGATCACGATCGGTGGCAACCACCAAGCGCGTATCGACCCGCAAAGGTGTGTCACTGCCGACCGGCACGCGCAGCAGTTTAGGCTGCACGGTCAGCGGCAATTCACCGATTTCGTCAAGGAACAATGTGCCACCTTCGGCCGAGCGAAATACACCGTCACGGGATTTCTCTGCGCCGGTAAAGGCACCACGTTCGTGTCCGAACAGGTAGCTTTCGAGCAGATTTTCAGGGATTGCAGCGACATTGAGCGGGGCAAATACCCCATTCGCATGTGCGCTGGACTCGTGCACGGTGCGTGCGACCAGTTCCTTACCGGTACCGCTTTCGCCGGTAATCAGAATGGTGCAATCCGTGGGCGCGACCCGCTTGGCGAGGGTCATGACGTTAGCTAGGGCTCGACTGCCGACAATTATCTTCTCTGAACCGGGTTGCTGCACCATTTCTGCCTCCAGATTATTATTATTTTTAACGTCGTAGCAGCTTAGTGCGATGTGTCAGATGAACAGTATGCTCTAAGTTATTGTTCCTTCTTGTACTTAAGGTAGACAGCAATGTACCAAAAGGCAAGGTAATTATTAATAATATTTTTGGGTGGATAGCGTCAACTTATTGGCCTGATCTTTAGAAACCAAAAAAAACCCCGTAAATACGGGGTTTAGAACTAGCAAGGAGATTAAGAAACTTACGGTACTGCAAACATAGACACGGCAACTATATATTCGTTCAGATTCCCGTCAAATCGAGTCTTTCCAATGGCTTCCTAAACCTGACCCCCTCTCGCTGAGGGAGAGGGTGAGGGAAATCCGCCCCGCCAACAAAAAACCCCGCAAAGCGGGGTTCTCAGCAATACCTGGTAAAACAGAATCGTTAATCGTCACCACCACCCAGCGCGCCCAGCAGATGCAGCAAGCTAAGAAACAGGTTATAGATCGAGATATACAACGTTACTGTAGCCATGATGTAGTTGGTCTCGCCACCGTGGATGATCTGGCTGGTCTGAAACAGAATCAGACCCGACATCAACAACACAAACATCGCGGAAACCGCCAGCGACAGCGCCGGAATCTGAAAGAAAATCCTTGCGTGAGGTCAGTACATAACCGGATAGACCCAGAAAGATAATGCCGGTACCGCCTAGCGCCGTCATCACGATCTCGCCGCCGTTAGACAGGCTGGTTATATACATATTGACGATCGGCCCCAGTGTAAGCCCCATGAAGCCAGTCAACGCAAACACGAACAGAATGCCGAGCGAGCTATTGGAAAACTTGGAGGTAAGGAACAATAAGCCAAAATAACCCACGAGCGTGATGATCATGCCAGGATGGGGCAGGTTAAACATGATCGACATACCGGCGGTGAAGCCACTGAACAACAGCGTCATCGACAGCAATATATAGGTGTTCTTGAGGACCTTGTTGGTCGCCAGAATGGATTCAGATGATCGTGCTACAGCACTATTAAAAGCGTTCATCGAGGTTAACTCTCCTTACGGTTGTCGAACCGATTTTGACACAAAATGACTACAGAGTGAGACTACCCACCCGAATATTAGTTCAAGCATACGATATTGAGCGCAAAGATCAACATTCAATTCAAGATTTTGCGTGGTTTTACCGATACTTGTGGCTATCGGCAGAGCGCTCATTCTAGTTAAATTGGACTGGAAATCCGGTCACTCTTTCCGTATTCTTTGGGGCGCTTCATCAACATTGCAAGCCCCCCCTCCGGAGAGGTGTCAGAGCGGTTGAATGAACTGGTCTTGAAAACCAGCGAGGGTTTATCCCCTCCGAGGGTTCGAATCCCTCCCTCTCCGCCATATTGCTCCGCTAAGCCATTGTTATATAGCGGTTATATTGTTATTTAATTTTTCCTATCTACGGCATTATCTACAGTGTTTTATTGATGTGGGCGTCACATCTACTTTTTTCTCCATTCTGAAAGATCAATTAACCGGCCCACCTTACGGCTGCGCCTCAGGTGAGCCTGCGCCGCTCCTCCCTCTTCATGATTGATGGCTTGAGGTCAGTAGGGTATCGAGGCCGCGTGCGTGCAGCGAAGCGGAGCGCAGGAAGGGTTCGATACCCGTTCTTAGACCTTCGATCTACTCACGGCATGACAGAATAAACAAAATCCTTTTTATATTATTTATTAATGGTTTATCGAGCGTCAGAATCTCGGTCTTGATCTACCGTCCCGTACTCACTGGAAATCCCACCGAATAGGGGAAGTATCAGATATAGCCAGTGTTATTTATGGATTGGAGGGGGAGAGGAAATGGCTACATCACCACGGGGCGTGTTCTGTGCCTTAATGATTACCTTTGGATTAATCTCAGCAGCTAATGCAGCACTCATAGGTACGCTTGGGGGTACGGACTACCAAGCTTATTACGATGACGAGTCAGATCTTATGTGGTTAGCTGATGCAATTGACCCTGGTTACATGCTGCCACGCGTCAATCTAACCTCTACCCTGTAACACTTCTGTGACAACGGTCTTTTGCATGCGTAGTGGCAAAAACTGCTATGAACTAAGCACTAAAAATACTATTCCGACTGCTGCAACCCACGATGCAGCCTTAACAGATGCCATCTGACCACCAAGCTCAACAAGCTTCTTAACGATATGAATATTTGAGTCTATGGCTGCTTGTGAATAGCCTTTTACTTCGATCCCTTCTTCATTTCCCAACAGCTCTTCTACTTCATCTGCTAGCGTTTCTTTTACATTGACATTAAACTTCTTATTGACAGTGATACCTACAATCTCCGCCATTTCACTATTATCCTTATCAAAATAAACTTGGGTGTCCCCAATTGGTCCCAACCAATACCAACCTTTTTTATTTATA
>DTRM01000063.1 GCA_012965975.1 Chromatiaceae bacterium
GAGAAGATCACCCGAAACATCCGATAAATGATCGTAAACCTGATGCACCACAACTTCGGTATCGGTCTGCGAGGAAAAGCGGTGGCCACTTTTTTTCTGTTGCTCTCGCAACGCCTCAAAATTTTCAATAATGCCGTTATGCACCAGCGCTACGGTATTTTTACACACGTGAGGATGTGCGTTTTCGCGAGAAGGGACGCCGTGGGTCGCCCAACGTGTATGAGCGATGCCCGTTGTTCCAGACAATGGCTCTTGGGACAACGCATTTTCGAGCTCTCGTACCTTTCCCTGAGTACGGCACCGTGCAATCGTGGCGTCGTCGGCCATAACGGCAATACCGGCAGAGTCGTAACCACGATACTCGAGGCGCTTTAAGCCCTCGACCAGTATCGGGGTCACATCACGCTCAGCGACTGCTCCTACGATTCCACACATAATTACAAACTCGTCCGTTGTGTTGTCAGGTCTTGGGTTTTTTTACCGGCCGCTTCCACCCTGCGCGGGTTTCCTGGCGCACTCGGCTTAGCGTCAGTTGCTCGGGCGGCGCATCGCGCGTTATGGTCGCGCCGGCGCCGATCGTCGCGCCGGCGCCAATGGTTACCGGGGCAACCAACTGTGTATCGGATCCGATAAAGGCATTATCACCGATGATCGTTTGATGTTTATTGGCGCCGTCGTAGTTGCAGGTAATCGTACCTGCACCAATGTTTACGTTAGCCCCAATGATGGAATCACCGATATAACTCAGGTGGTTTATCTTTGAACCGTTACCGACGCTGGATTTTTTTATCTCCACAAAATTGCCTATGTGGGTTTGTTCGGCAAGAAACGCCTCGGGGCGCAACCGCGCAAACGGCCCAACGACGCTGCGCGCACCAACATGGGCATGGTCAATCACACAGTTGCAGTCGATCGCGACATTATCATCAATCACGCTGTTCTTGATCACCGTGTTAGCGCCAACGCTAACGCCATCGCCCAAAATAACTTCGCCCTCAACAATGACATTGGCATCGATAAAGCAGTCTTGCCCGGCGCGCAAAGATCCACGGATATCAAGCCGCGAAGGGTCCGCCAGCGTCACCCCCGCTCGCATCAACTCATCGGCACGCTGACGCTGATATATTCGCTCCAGCGTGGCGAGCTGAACGCGGTCATTGACGCCTGCAACTTCGGCCTCTGATGCCGGGTGGACTGCGACAACGTCAACACCGTCGCTAACCGCCATTTCGATCACATCGGTCAAATAGTACTCGCCTTGTGCATTATCGTTTTTCAGCGCCGCCAACCACGTGTTTAGACGCTCGCCATCGACCGCAAGAATTCCGGTATTCACTTCCGTGATGTTTAGCTCGTCTTCACTGGCATCCTTGTGTTCAACAATGCGTTGTACTGCACCCGCATCGGAACGAACAATGCGCCCATAACCACGTGGGTCAGTCAGTTCTACCGTGAGTAATCCAAGTCGGCCGTCGTTTGCGGAGACGAGCAGGTGTTCCAACGTCGCCAACTGAATAAGCGGTACGTCGCCATATAAGACTAACACCAACTCACCGGTAGAAAATGTGCCACTAGCTTGGGCGACCGCATGGCCAGTCCCCTTCTGTTCGGTCTGTGCTACCCAGCCGACATCGCAGTGGGCCAACTGCTCGCGCACTTGATCGCCGCCATGGCCATAAACGACATCAACAGCGGACGGGGCCAACGCGGCCGCCACATCGATGACATGCTCAAGCATCGGCTTTCCTGCCAAGGTATGCAAAACCTTCGGCATTGCCGATCGCATGCGCGTGCCCTGACCGGCAGCAAGAATTACAACCCGGATAGTCATAGAATATTTAGCCTTGGGATGGCACCCATGTCCCTGTCTTTGTTGGTTATTAAGTATAGGAAAGAATTAACTCACGGAAAGACTTATCGGCCTCGTAAAAGGTGGCTTGAGGACGTAATCCGGCGCCTAGGCGGCCAGCGGGTCGGCTCAGTGAAGCTTCGGAGAGCCGGAATTGGGTCCGTCGTCCGCCGTGGCATCACGCACCGTGACGATTTGAAGTTCGAAATGCACCGTTTTACCCGCGTACGGATGATTGCCGTCAACGGTTAACTTGCCATCTTCAATCGAGGTGACAACAAAGTTTCGGGTGTCGCCATCATCATTCTGCATCGGGACCTTGGCGCCCACATGACGAAGTTCTTCCGGCACGTTACCGATATCATCAGTGTAGGTCAGATTGAGGTCGTGATCACCAAAGCCTTCCTCGGGTGACAGTTCGACTTCAATCACGTCGCCCACAGCCTTGCCGATCAACGAGGTCTCGAGTTTTTCAACCACCCCAGACCCCGGACCGCAGACAAAACTGATGGGGACGTCGCTCTGTTCGGTAACGGTGCCGTTGGTATCGGTCACCGTATAAGTAAACTCGACGAATTTACCGGTTTCAATCGGCTCAGAGGACACCAATAATCACCTAGCGCATCTGCTTCAGGCGACCAATCGCCCGAAGCTGGGCCATAGCTTCAGCCAGTTCGCCTTGTGCCTTGGCCGCATTAAACTCTTCGCCCTGATTCAGTAGCGCCTGCTCCGCCTTCTCCTTGGCTTCAAGCGCCGCGGCCTCGTCCAGATCCTTGGCGCGAATCGCGGTGTCGGCCAGTACCGTCACCACATGGGGCTGCACCTCAAGGATGCCACCCGACACATAAAAATGTTCTTGTATGCCGGGCTTGGTTTCAACCCGAACTTCGCCTGGTTTTAGACGCGTGATCAATGGCGTGTGACGTGGCGCAATACCGACCTCACCCATTTCAGCTGGCGCATACACCATTTCAGCAAGACCGGAATAAATCTCGGTCTCCGCGCTTACAATGTCAACATGGATCGTCATGGCCATAAACTTACCTGTGCCGCCGGTTACTTGATATCGCGGTCACGTTAAATCGTTTTCGCTTTTTCGATGGCTTCGTCAATGGTGCCCACCATATAGAAGGCCTGCTCAGGCAGATCATCGTAGTCGCCATCAACAATGCCCTGGAATGCGGTGATGGTTTCCTTCAGGCTAACGTACTTGCCTGGCGAACCGGTAAACACCTCAGCCACAAAGAACGGTTGCGACAGGAAGCGTTGAACCTTACGGGCTCGCGCCACAACCTGACGATCCTCATCAGACAGCTCATCCATACCGAGAATCGCAATAATATCCTTCAGTTCCTTGTAACGCTGCAAGGTTCCCTGCACCGCTCGAGCACAATCATAATGCTCGTTACCGATCACCAAAGGGTCAAGCAGTCGCGACGTTGAATCGAGTGGATCCACCGCTGGATAAATGCCCAGCTCGGCAACTTGGCGCGACAACACCAAGGTCGCATCCAAATGCGCAAACGTGGTTGCGGGTGACGGATCGGTCAAGTCATCCGCAGGCACGTACACGGCCTGGAACGAGGTGATGGAACCATCTTTGGTTGAGGTGATACGCTCCTGCAGCGCGCCCATTTCTTCTGCCAGCGTCGGCTGATAGCCCACCGCGGATGGCATACGACCGAGCAATGCAGATACCTCGGTACCAGCCAGGGTATAACGATAGATGTTGTCAACAAACATCAATACGTCGGTGCCGTCATCACGAAACTTTTCCGCCATGGTCAGACCGGTCAACGCGACGCGCGCGCGGTTACCCGGAGGCTCATTCATCTGTCCATAAACCAGCGCCACCTTGTCGAGCACGCCCGCTTCGGTCATCTCGTGGTAGAAGTCGTTACCCTCTCGAGTACGCTCGCCAACACCTGCAAACACGGATGAACCACTGTGCTCCAGCGCGATGTTGCGAATTAACTCCATCAGGGTAACAGTCTTGCCCACACCCGCACCGCCGAACAGACCAACCTTGCCGCCCTTCGCGATCGGCATAATCAGATCGATGACCTTAATACCCGTCTCGAGAATTTCAGTCGTCGGAGACAACTCTTCATAGAGTGGTGGGGCACGATGAATCGGCATCAAGGCATCGTGTTCTATCGGGCCTTTCTCATCAATGGGATCGCCCAGCACGTTCATGATGCGTCCGAGAGTGCCCTTGCCCACTGGCACAGAAATCGGTGCGCCGGTATTGGTCACGTCGAGACCGCGCTTAAGTCCGTCCGTCACACCCATGGCGATGGTTCGCACCACGCCGTCACCCAACTGACTCTGCACCTCAAGTGTCAGGTCGGCCGCTTCGATTTTCAACGCGTCGTAAATCTTGGGGATATCCGACTTTGCAAACTGCACGTCGACAACCGCGCCAATGACTTCAACGATATTTCCTGTACTCATACTGATTCCTCAGTTCCCGTTGCCCTTGACCATCTGGTCGCCAGCCCCTTAATTGCTAAAATTCTGTGGTTAAACCGCCGCGGCACCCGCAACGATTTCTGAAATTTCCTGTGTGATCGCCGCCTGCCGTGCCTTGTTGTAGATCAGCTGCAGCTCATCAATCAAATCACCGGCGTTGTCCGTTGCCGACTTCATCGCGACCATTCGTGCCGCCTGCTCACTGGCGCCGTTTTCGACCACGCCCTGATACACCAATGACTCGATATAACGCACCAGCAACCCGTCAAGCACATCCTTGGCCTCTGGCTCATAGATGTAATCCCAGTGGTGCTTCAGCTCTGCGTCATCCGCAGGCTTGGCTGGCACCAACTGCTCGAGCGTTGGCGTCTGTGTCATGGTGTTCACGAAGTTGTTGTACGCGATATAAACCTCGTCGATCGAACCTTCGTCATAGGCATCCAGCATGACCTTGACGGTACCAATCAGGTCCATGACCCGAGGCACATCACCCAGATGAGAAATCGTGCCTAACACCTTACCGCCGAATCGCTTGAAGAACGTTTGCGCCTTGGAGCCGATCAAACACAAATCAACCTCAACGCCTTTGCCGCTGAGCTCGCCCATCTGTCGCGCCAACTTGCGAAACAAATTGGTGTTCAAGCCACCGCAAAGACCGCGGTCAGTCGAAATAACAATAAAGCCGACCCGCTTAACCTCGCGCGGCACCAGATAAGGATGCTTGTACTCGGGGTGGGCATTGCCCAGATGCGCTATCACGTTGCGCATCTTGGCGGCGTAGGGGCGTGATGCCCGCATGCGTTCCTGCGCCTTGCGCATTTTACTCGCGGCGACCATCTCCATCGCGCTGGTGATCTTTTGAGTATTCTGAATACTCTTGATCTGGGTACGGATTTCTTTACCGACTGCCATGCTATTTTCCCGTCTGCTATGCCGTTATCGTTGCCGATCGACCTACCAGGTGTGGCTCTCCTTGAACGATTTACAGATGTTGTGCAGCGCGTGCTCGATCTCGTCGTTGTAGTCGCCCGTCTCGTTGATCTTATCCATAAACTCTTTGTGCTCGGACACAAAATAGCTCAATAATGCGGCTTCAAAGTCAACGATCTTGGTGACTTCAACATCATCCGCGTAACCCTCGTTACCGGAGAACAATACTACCGCCATCTCTGCTACCGACTGCGGTGAGTACTGGCCCTGCTTCATCATCTCGGTGACGCGCTGGCCACGTTCGAGCTGTTTGCGCGTTGCGTCATCGAGGTCAGAGGCAAACTGTGCGAATGCCGCCAGTTCGCGGTATTGAGCCAGCGCGAGTCGAGTACCACCACCGAGCTTTTTAATGATCTTGGTCTGTGCCGCACCGCCGACTCGAGACACCGACAAACCGGCGTTGATCGCTGGTCGAATACCGGCGTTAAACAAATCGGTTTCGAGAAAGATCTGGCCGTCGGTAATCGAAATCACATTGGTTGGCACGAAGGCAGATACGTCACCCGCCTGAGTCTCAATGATCGGCAACGCGGTCAATGAACCGGTCTTACCCTTCACTGCACCGTTGGTGATCTTTTCCACTTCCGCGGCGTTGATACGCGATGCGCGCTCAAGCAAGCGTGAATGCAAATAGAACACGTCACCCGGATAAGCCTCGCGACCCGGTGGACGACGCAGCAACAGGGATACCTGACGATAGGCCCAGGCCTGCTTGGTCAGATCATCATAAATGATCAGTGCATCTTCGCCCTTGTCCATGAAGTATTCGCCCATGGAACAACCCGCATATGGCGCTATGTACTGCATCGCCGCAGAGTCCGCAGCAGAGGCCGCAACCACGATGGTGTGCTCCATCGCGCCGTGCTCTTCGAGCTTGTGTACCACGTTCGCAATGGAGGAGTTCTTCTGGCCGATGGCGACGTAGATACACTTGATGCCGGTGCCCTTCTGGTTGATGATCGCATCAATCGCAACTGCGGTTTTACCCGTCTGGCGATCGCCAATGATCAGCTCACGCTGGCCTCGGCCAATCGGAACCATTGCATCAATCGACTTCAGACCGGTCTGCACTGGCTGGTCAACCGACTTACGACTAATCACACCCGGCGCCACCTTTTCAATGGGTGACGTTTCGGTTGCGTTAATCGCGCCTTTGCCATCAACCGGATTACCCAGCGAGTCAACCACGCGGCCCAGCAGCGCTTCGCCGACCGGCACTTCGAGGATTCGGCCTGTACATTTGACCGTGTCGCCCTCAGAGATGCTCTTATAGTTACCGAGGACCACCGCGCCGACCGAATCGCGCTCCAGATTCAGCGCCAGGCCAAAGATGTTGCCGGGAAACTCCAGCATCTCACCCTGCATCACGTCGGCGAGTCCATGGATTCGCACAATACCGTCAGTCAGACCAACTACCGTGCCTTCATTATGGGCCTCGGTTGCCAGATCAAAGTTTTCGATCTTGGCCTTGATCAGGTCACTGATTTCCGATGGGTTAAGTTCCATTGTCAGTTCTCACTTAAGTTCTAAATAAAATTAAAATTCTGTTTTTGCGCTGGGTTGGCGAGATAGAGGCGACTAGGCACCAATGCTGTTCGCCAAATCCTGCAACTGTCCGCGTACCGAACCGTCAATTACTGAGTCACCGGCTCGAATGATGACGCCGCCAATCAACGATTGATCCTGCACGCTGCTAATCCGAACCTCACGGCCAAGTTTGCTTTTCAATACCTCAGCCAACTTTTGTTCTTGCGCTGCATCCACTGGAAACGCTGCGGTCACTTCCACGTCTATCGCTCCAGCGTGTGCGCTGCGTTGCGCCTCAAATAACTCGGCGATCTCTGCGACAACGCCCAGACGTCCGTTTTGCGCCAGCAAGCGAACCATATTGGCGCCCTTGTGTGTCAGCCGGTCGCCGGCTATATCCAGCACAAGATCCGCTACCTTCGCAGACTCGACGCGTGGGTTTGCCGCCAAGCCAGACATACGCACATCCGCCATCACAGCGGCGATAAACGCCAGCATATCCGACCAAACGTCCAGCTCGCTTGCCTCGATGGCCGCATTAAACACCGCTTCCGCGTAGGGCCGTGCAATCGTGGTATTTTCTGACATACCTAGATCTCAGACGCGAGACGATCAAGGATTTCCTGATGCGCATTCACGTCGATTTCCTTCTTCAGGATTTTTTCAGCTCCGGCCATCGCCAGCGTTGCCACCTGTGTGCGCAAATGTTCGCGCGCCCGGTTCACTTCCTGCTCCACCTCGGCTTCCGCCGCGTGCACGATGCGCTCGCCTTCAGTCCGCGCGTCGCCTTTGGCTTCATCAACAATCTCAGCGGCGCGCTTTTGCGACAGTGCGATAATATCTGAGGCCTGCTGCTTGGCTTCGTGCAGAACTTCCGTCGCACGCTTTTCAGCGAGTTCCTGTTCATGCACGCCACGTTCGGCAGACGCCAAACCATCAGCGATTTTAGCAGTGCGCTCATCCAGTGCGGCAACCAGTGGCGGCCACACAAACTTCATGCAGAACCAAACAAATACCGCGAACGATACAAGCTGTCCTATCAAGGTCAGGTTAAAGTTCATCCCATCACCTCTTCAAAAGTAATCCAGCCGGATTACTTGATTTAGCCGGCAACAGCGAATAAGACGTACATGCCCAGACCAACGGCGATCATTGGCACGGCATCGGTCAGACCCATGACGATAAAGAACTGCGTACGCAGCATTGGAATCAGCTCGGGCTGACGAGCAGCGCCTTCGAGAAAGCGGCCCCCGAGTACGCCGATACCGACGGCGGCGCCAAGTGCGCCGAGGCCCAGCATAAGAGCGGCGGCGATGTAGAGCAGTGCGGATGCCATTTCCATGAGTTTTGGTCTCCCAATTAGATCAAACGTGTTAAAAGTTAAAAAAATAAAATCTGGTTTAGTGGTGTTCCTGATGCGCCATATCGAGATAGACGATGGTCAGGGTCATAAAGATGAACGCCTGCAGCGTGATCACCAAAATGTGAAAAATTGCCCATGCCAACTGCAGGAATCCGGCCGACACACCGGCGACCGGCCCGGCACTGTACATGATTGCAATCAGGATAAAAATCATTTCGCCAGCATACATATTGCCGAACAGTCGTAACGACAGTGATACCGGCTTCGAAATCAGGTTGACGCCCTCCAGAAACAGATTGAACGGCAGGCCCCATTTGCCAAACGGTTGCAGTGTCAGTTCGCCGACAAAACCGCCTATACCTTTCATCTTGATGCTGTAATAGATCACCAACGCAAATACGCCGATGGCCATACCAAAGGTGGTGTTGGGATCGGTGCTGGGAACCACCTTCCAATACACTTGATGCGGATCCACACCCCATAGCGCATTCGCGCCGAGCCCCACCAGCCACGGAATCAGATCCACTGGAAACAGATCCATCAGATTCATCAGAAAAATCCAGATGAAGATGGTTAACGCCAACGGCGCGATCATGTCATTCTTGCCGCTGAACGAGCCACGCACACTGGTATTGATAAAATCGATGATCATCTCGACGAAATTCTGCGCGCCGCTGGGAACGCCAGCGGTCGCCGTCTTGCCAATGCGGTAGAAGAAATACAGAAATCCTGCGCCCAGCAGCAGCGACCAGAACATGGTGTCAACATTAATAGAAGTAAAGCCCATGGCCTTGGCTTCTTCCGCGCCGTGCGCAAAACCCCAACTACCGTCGGGCAGCTTGCCGTAGGTAAGGTTGGTCAGATGGTGCCTAATATAGTCGCTTGATGTAAGCGTTTCGGTTGTCATGCTATGTAAAAATTCTTAGTCATTACCACGTGCCATCGGCACAAAAACCGGTACCATCTGTACCATAAAAAAGCCACCAAACAGCGCCAGACCGTTCAATGGCTGCATATAAATGATCGTTACCGCAAATAGCGCGGCGACCAGCAACAGCCTTCCAATGGCCGCAAGATAAAACCGCGAAACCAGTTCGCTGGTATCCTGCGCCGAATAGGCGCCAAACACCCGATAGGCGACAAAGGCATTGGTCAATGTGGCGATCAAACCACCAACTAGGCCGGATTGCGGCGATTCCACCGCGACGGCCAGCAACGTACCGTAGAGTACGACTGACGTCGCCAGTTGTGCCAGAAGCAATCGCTTGGCCTCTCGCTGCACTACAGGTCACCTGAAAAATGTCGCGCGCGCCCAAAAGCGCTGTATGTAAGCCGCGCAAGTATAAGATTTGATCAATGGCAGGTCAAATAAAATCTATGTCCTTGGCAGAAAAATTGGCCTTGCCCGCTTGCTTGGTCATTGCAGCTCGGGCCGGAACCGTCGAATGGCGTCTGCGGCAAGGGCGTATTTCAGTGGATGTGTTCCAGCAGCCCGTCCAGCTCTTCCAGAGTGGTGTACTCGACCACCAGCTTGCCCGAACCGCCCCGGCCGACCTGAATCGTCACCGGGCAACCCAGTTTATCGGTCAAATCCTGCTGCAATCGCCGCACATCCGGGTCTATCTCGGGCAGATTGATGCTCACCGTCTCTGGCTGCCTGCGTAACCGTTGCACCAACTTCTCGGTTTCGCGCACCGACAGGCCCCGCCCTGCCACTGTGGTTGCGGCCTCAACCTGTAGAGTACCCTCAAGCGCCAACAGCGCCCTGCCGTGACCCATATCGAGATCGCCTGCCGACAACAACGCCAACACCTCCGGCTGCAGATCCAGTAAACGGATCATATTGCTGACTGCCGCACGCGAGCGCCCTACTGCGTCGGCCACTTCTTGATGCGTAAGCTCAAAATCCTTATGTAATCGCTGCAAGGCCTGCGCCTCATCAACCGCGCCGAGGTCTTCGCGCTGGATGTTCTCAATCAATGCCATGGCCATCGCGGCCTGATCGGGCACATCGCGTACCACCACGGGAATATCGTGCAGACCCGCAAGTTGCGCCGCGCGCCAACGGCGCTCGCCCGCAATCAGCTCATAACGCCCATCCCGCAGCGGCCTCACCACCACCGGCTGAATCACGCCCTGAGCCTGAATCGAGTCAGCCAGCTCCTGCAGTCGTTCTGGGTCAAACTCGGTGCGTGGCTGATAGGGACTGCGGCCGATCAAATCCACCGGCAGACTCTGCAGCGCCAACGCCCCAGATTGTTCAGTACCAACAGAGGCGTCACCCTCCGCCACCAACTCCACCTCCGCCGGCGTGGGCTTCGCTGCCCCGCCGAGCAACGCATCCAACCCTCGACCCAATCCACCCTTTCGCACTGCCATAATCTTTCCTCTACTGCGGTGGCGCGTTCGGCGACTCACTCGGCATCGAAGGGCTGTCAGACACCCCACTCGACCCAGTGGTCGGACGATCACCCACTTCAATTCGACCCATCATTTCTTTTGCCGCCTGCAAATACGCATGCGCGCCCTTGGAGCTACTGTCGTACATCATCACCGGCAAGCCGTAACTCGGAGCCTCGGCCAGACGCACGTTACGCGGAATCACCGTCTCGAACAGGCGATCACCAAAATGGTCGGACAATTGCGCCGACACCTCGGTCGACAGCTTGTTGCGGCGATCAAACATGGTTCGCAGCAGGCCATCAATTTGCAGCCCAGTATTCAGAGACCCCCGAATCTGCTCCACCGTGCCGAGCAAGGCCGACAGCCCTTCCAGGGCGTAATACTCGCATTGCATCGGGATCAGCACCCCGTTGGCCGCAACCAGTGCATTCACCGTCAGCATGTTCAACGACGGCGGACAATCTATCAGTATATAGTCGTAATCATCCGCGAGTGGCTCCAGCGCCAGACGCAGACGCCGCTCGCGCAAGGGTGCGTTCATCAAACCAACCTCGGCGGCGGTCAGGTCACCGTTGGCGCCGATCACATCGAGCATCGCGCCATCAACTCGCTCGATCGCCTCGGCCGCTGCCACGTCGCCCAGCAACACCTCGCAGCTTGACGCCGCCAGTTTATGTTTGTCGATGCCACATCCAGTCGTCGCATTGCCCTGAGGATCCAGATCAACGACAAGCACTTTGCGCCCCGCCGACGCCAGCGACGCGCCAATATTGACACAGGTAGTGGTTTTACCAACCCCACCCTTCTGATTCGTTACTGCGATTATTCTTGCCATCAACTCGCCAATCCCGTTGTTTTCTCGGGTCGCACATCCACCACACTACGCCCGCCCTCAAGCCCGGGAACCTCAACCGGGTAAATGCCGGCAATGGCAAACCCCGTCGGTACCGCCGCCAGTTCCGGCTCCAGATCCACACCCTTCATGGCGATAAAACGACCGTCGGGGTCCGGCAAATGAGCGCAACAATTAAGCATGTCGGACAGCCCACTAAATGCCCGTGAGACCACGGTATCAAACCGCTGCGACGGATGGTAGTCCTCGACCCGGGAATGGACACATTCGACGTTCGCCAACTCCAACTCAATGACCATCTGCCGCACAAACCGGGTACGCTTGGCGCGTGCGTCGAGCAGCACAAATTCGATCTGCGGGTGCACCAACGCCAATGGAATTCCCGGCAGACCGGCGCCAGTTCCGACATCAATAACACGTCGGCCATGAAGGTGTCTGGAGATCGCCAAGCTGTCGAGCAGATGCCGCGTCACCATCTCCTCTGGATTCAGAATCGAGGTCAGATTCATGACCTTGTTCCAGCGACGAATAGCGGCGATAAATTGCAATAATCGTTGCTGCGTCTGCGGCCCGATATCGAGCCCCAACGTCCCTGCCCCGGCCGCCAAGATCTGCTCGGCGGCGTCAGCCACGACCGCGCTTCAGATGCACCAGCAGCAGGGAGACCGCCGCTGGGGTGACCCCTGGAATACGGGCTGCTTGACCCACCGTTTGCGGCCGCTGGCGGGAAAATTTTTCCCTCGCCTCGGCGGACAGGCCAATCACATTTTGGTAATCGATATCGTCGGGAAGTGTGGTCGATTCGTGTTTGAGCGAACGTGCGATTTCCAGTTTCTGGCGCTCGATGTAGCCCGCGTACTTGGCCTGCACCTCAACCTGCTCCGCGACCAGCGGATCGGATACACCGTTATTAAACTTATCAATTCGTGATAGTGAGTGATAACTTACCTCCGGTCGGCAGAGCAAATCCAGCAGGTTTGTGGTATCTCTCAACGGTCCGCTTAGCCAGAATTCGCCGTCCGCATCAAGGACATCAGCCGCGCCCACGCGGATCGAACCAAGACGCGTTTGCTCTGCCTCAATGGCCTCGCGCTTAACACCAAAACGTGCCCACCGATCGTCGCCGACCAAACCCAATTCGCGGCCGCCCGGCGTCAGCCGCAGGTCGGCATTGTCCTCGCGCAGCAGCAACCGATACTCGGCCCGGGAGGTGAACATTCGGTACGGCTCCTGAGTTCCCAGCGTGGTCAAATCATCGATCATCACGCCGATGTAGGCCTCGTCGCGGCGCGGTGTCCAAGGGTCCAAGTCCTGTGTTTGACGCGCCGCGTTCAGGCCCGCAATCAGACCCTGAGCGGCGGCCTCTTCGTAGCCCGTTGTGCCGTTGATCTGGCCGGCAAAAAACAGGCCGGGCAGGTGCCGCGTCTCCAATGACGAGCGCAATCCGCGCGGGTCGAAAAAGTCGTACTCAATGGCGTAGCCGGGGCGGGTGAGATGGGCGCTTTCAAAGCCG
>DTRM01000064.1 GCA_012965975.1 Chromatiaceae bacterium
TCGGCCATCACGAGCCAATACTTGACTCAGACAAACCACGTTAGTTTGGCAACTATGGTGCCACAAATCAGTGAGATAGCGGTAGGTTTACCTGGTCTGCTCGGGTCTTTATGCGGCCAGCTGACTACGCAGCTTTTTGATCGCCTGAGCCTCGATTTGGCGAATGCGCTCGGCAGACACCGAGTACCGTTGTGCGAGCTCATGCAGGGTAGCCTTGTCTTCGCTCATCCAGCGCGCCTGTAGGATATCGCGACTGCGGTCGTCGAGCGTGGCAAGCCCTGCAGCGAGTTGCTGGTGTTCATAACGGTCCGTATCGGCCGCCTCAATCTGGCGCGCCGGGTCGAAGCGCTGATCGGGCAGGTAGCCTGCCGGTGCGACGTGCAATTCATTGTCGTTGCTTTTGCCAGCCGGGGCATCGAAACCGATGTCTTTGCCAGACAGACGAGATTCCATTTCCAGCACGGTTTCTGGTTTGACGCCGAGATCCTCGGCGACGGCCTGGACCTCGTCGTGACTGAACCAGCCTAGATGCTTTTTTGAACCGCGCAGGTTAAAAAACAGTTTGCGTTGCGCCTTGGTGGTCGCAACCTTCACGATACGCCAGTTTTTCAGCACAAATTCATGAATCTCCGCCCGAATCCAGTGCACCGCAAACGATACCAGACGCACACCGATCTCGGGGTTGAAGCGTTTCACGGCCTTCATCAGCCCGATATTGCCTTCTTGCACCAGATCATTCATCGCCAGACCATAGCCGCTGTAGCTGCGGGCGATGTGGGCTACAAAGCGCAGGTTTGACAGCACCAGCTGTTTCGCCGCGTCCAGATCACCGTGATCGCGCAGTCGAACCGCCAGATCATGCTCTTCTTCACTACTCAGAACCGGGATGTCACGGATCCCTTTATAGTAAAGGTCGAGATTGCCGCCGATGTTGGTCGATAAGGCTAAGCTGTTGTTCATTCGATTAAATCTCCCACAATTAGGATCTATTTTAGCACTCAGACAGGGAGAGTGCTAAAAAAGTTCCATTTTGCCCGTGCGCAATCGCTTTTGGGCGCCTTCATGACCCTGTGATGGGGCCCAATGCGGGGATTTCAAGAGGGTTCGACGGCTCGTAAATGGCGGGATACCGAGATAAATGAGCCAATCAGGCCCAGAATTGAGCCCAGCAGCAGCAGCCCCAACGACGCTACGGGGCCGAGAAAATCAGGGCTGGCACTGCTGCCGTATAGCCGTGCCAGCGTTGAGGCAGGTCCGTACAGCAGGGCTACGGCGATATTGACCAGAATAACCGCGATTATGGCGCCACACAGCCCGTACCACAGACCGGTGTAGAGAAACGGGCGGCGCACGAAGGCATTGGTCGCGCCGATCAGCTTCGCGATCTCGATCTCCTGACGTCGATTTTCGATGTCCAGGCGGATGGTGTTGACCACGATCAACAGCACCGCGATCAGTAGCAGGGTACCAATCACCAAAATGGAGCGATGCGCCAGCTGGATTATGACGGCGAGACGATCCAGCCAGTTGCGGTCGAGTTGGGCATTGTCGACACCGTTGAGTGAGGCGAGGTGGGTCTGCAACTCGCCGACACGGCCGTCACGGGTCGCCTGAGCGCTGGGGGTCACGGTAATCACGCTGGGTAACGGGTTCGACTCCAGTGTTTGCAGGGCCTCGGCAAAGCCGCTGTGCGCCTGAAACTCGGCGAGGGCCTGTTCGGGCGTAATGATATCGACCCGATTGACGTCGTCGCGACGGCGCAGGTCCTCCGCAATTGCATCGGTTTGTTCGGCATCGATGTCATGTCGCATGAACACCGAGATCTGTGAGCTAACCTGCCAGCCGCCGGTCAGTCCCTCAATGTTGGAGATCAGCACCTGAAGTCCACTGGGCAGGGCCAGTGCGATGGCGATGACCATGATGGTCATCAGGTTACCCAAAGGCGCCTGGATAATACGTAACGCGCTGCCGTGAGCGCTGAGACCATGGTGCTTCCACCAACTCAGCAGGCTCGTACGCTTGGGTTTGAACACAGCGCCGGCCGTTTTCGACGCGCGTCTCATTGCGTCACCCGAGCGCTGTCGGCGACGAGCTGGCCCTTGTCGAGCGTCAACATGCGTTTGCCCATGCGGCTGATCAAATCAAGATCGTGGCTGGCAATCAGCACCGTGACGCCGACCTGATTGAATTGCACAAACAGATCCATGATCTCTTGGGACAGCGCCGGGTCAAGATTGCCGGTCGGTTCATCGGCGAGCAGGATGGCCGGCTTGGCGACCACCGCACGGGCGATGCCAACGCGCTGTTGTTCGCCTCCCGATAAGGTGATCGGTAAGGCGTTCTCCTTGTGCAGCAGGCCAACCTTGTCTAGAGCTGCGCGCACGCGACCGGCACTGTCGCGCGGACTAAAACCTGAGATCAGCAGTGGGAATGCCACGTTGTCAAACACACTGCGGTCCGCGAGTAGGCGGTGATCCTGAAAGATGATGCCGATTTGGCGTCGCAGGTAGGGGATGTGGCGTTTTTTCACCCGGGCCAGATTGTGTCCATCAATGAGTACCTGCCCCTGACTGGTGCGTTCAAGCAACGCGATCAGACGCAGCAGGGTGGTCTTGCCCGCGCCAGAATGACCGGTCAAAAAGGCCATTTCACCCGCGGCCAACGCTAGATTGACCGTTTGTAGCGCCTGATGGCCACCGTCGTAACGTTTACTGACTTGATCGAAGCGAATCATTGGGTTCAGTTATGGCCGCTCAGTTTTCCCGACCCAACAGCGCGTCGACGAACTCGTCGGCGGCAAAGGCACGCAGGTCATCAGCCGATTCTCCTACACCGATGAAGCGGATCGGGATTCCCAATTCAGCGGCGATGGCGAACACCATACCGCCCTTGGCAGTGCCATCCAGTTTGGTCAGGGTGATACCCGAGACACCCACCGCCTGACCGAACTCACGTGCCTGATTGAGCGCGTTCTGGCCGGTGCCCGCGTCGACTACCAGCATCACCTCGTGTGGCGCGGACTCATCCAGTTTCGCCATCACGCGCTTGATCTTGCGTAGCTCCTCCATCAGGTTGTCCTGCGTATGTAAACGACCGGCGGTATCGGCAATCAGTACATCCACCTTGCGCGCACGCGCGGCCTGCAGCGCATCGTAGATGACAGAGGCCGAATCGGCACCGCCGTGTTGGGCGATCACCGGTGTATCATTGCGTCGACCCCATTCTTCGAGTTGTTCAACCGCGGCGGCGCGAAAGGTATCACCGGCCGCCAGCATCACTGAGCGGCCATCGGCCTGAAAGCGGTGTGCGAGTTTGCCAATGGTGGTGGTCTTGCCAGCGCCGTTGATGCCGACCATAAGAATCACAAACGGCCCGTCGCCGTCGGGCAGTTGCAGAGGTTGTTCACACGGGCGCAGGATGTCACACATATTGGCCTGCAGTGCCGCAACCAGCGCGCTACTGTCGGCCAGTTGCTTGCGCTTCACACTGTCGCTCAAGTTGGCGATGATTCGATCCGTGGCCTCTACGCCGATGTCGGCAACCAATAACAGCGTTTCAAGTTCTTCCAGCACATCGTCGTCGATGGTCTTTTTGCCAAGAACCAGATCGGACAGTCCATCGGTCAGACGGCCACGGGTGCGGGTCAGTCCTTGACGCAGGCGTCCGAACAACCCCGGTTTTTCGTGGTCAGATGCCTCGTCGGTTGGGGTTTTGTCGGTCTTTTGCTTACCAAATCCAAACATGGTGTACCATTTGATCCTGTTCAGGCCCTTTGCGAGGGTGTATTCAACGTAGTGAGACCTCTATGTTATCAAGAAAGCTGCTGTCCGCCTGTCTGATTCTGTTCGCCAGCTCCACCGCCGCCGGTCCCGTGCATGAGTATCATCTGCAAAACGGGCTCAAATTGATTGTCAAAGAGGACCATCGCTCCCCGGTGGTGGTTTCTCAGATCTGGTACAAGGTGGGCTCGAGTTACGAGGTGGATGGGAATACCGGGCTTGCGCACGTGCTGGAGCACATGATGTTCAAGGGCACAAAAAATCTGGGTCCGAATGAGTTTTCGCGCATTATCGCCGAGAATGGGGGGCGCGAGAATGCCTTTACCAGCCGCGACTATACCGCCTATTTTCAGCGTCTTGAGTCCTCCCGGCTGGAGGTGAGTTTTAAGCATGAAGCGGATCGCATGAGCAATCTGGTGCTGAGTGAAGAGGAGTTCCAGAAGGAAGTCAAAGTGGTGATGGAGGAGCGTCGGTTGCGTACCGACGACAAACCAAAATCGCTTACCTACGAGCAGTTTCAGGCCACCGCGTTCACCAATAGTCCTTACCGTAACCCGGTGATCGGTTGGATGGTGGATCTCGAGCAAATGAAACTGGAGGATTTGGAGCAGTGGTACCGGAGCTGGTATCGCCCCAACAACGCGACGATTGTGGTAGTGGGTGATGTTGAGCCTGAGGCTGTTTTGGCCTTGGCTAAACGCTACTTTGGTCCACTCAAGCCGGGTACGATCCCGTTACTGAAGACGCGCACCGAAGTGAAACAGTTAGGGGAGCGCCGCATCACCATGAAGGTGCCGGCCCAGTTGCCGTATGTGATGATGGGGTACAAGGTGCCGGTGGTCGCGCATGCCGAGGTGGACTGGGAACCCTATGCGCTGGATGTGTTGTCGGCCATTTTGGGTGGAGCCAACAGCGCTCGTTTGACGCGCGATCTGGTGCGCTCGTCTAGCCTCGCGGTATCGGCTGGGTCGGACTACAGCGCGTTCTCTCGATTGAATGGATTGTTTCTGCTGGACGCAACGCCCACGCCAGAGCATTCGACGGCAGAGGTCGAGAGCGCTTTGAGGGCTCAGGTCGAGACCATGTCCAAAGAGTTGGTCACCGGTGATGAGTTGGATAGAGTCAAGGCACAGGTGGTCGCCGCCAAGGTATTTGAGCAGGACTCCGGTTTTTATCAGGCGATGCAGATTGGTCGGTTGGAGACGGTTGGCTTGAGCTGGAAGCTACTGGATGAATATCCACACAGGATACGGGCAGTGACCGCCGAGCAAGTTCGCGCGGTGGCGAAAAAATATCTGTTAGAGGATCAGCTCACGGTAGCGACCTTACAACCTTTGTCCATGAAAAAGGCGGATGCAATGGGTACGGAGAACTAACATGGGTGTGACCAACAAGAACAGATTTAGCGGTTATGTATTCGCAATAGCTCTGCTGGTTGTGAACCTATGGGTTCCCGCGCAGGCGGTTCCCGAGATTCAGCAGTGGACCACGCCCAATGGTGCCCGGATCATGTTTATTGCCGCGCCGTCACTGCCGATGGTGGATGTTCGCGTAACGTTTCGCGCCGGCAGTGTCCGCGACGGGGAACATATGGGGATCTCACGCCTGACCAGCAAGTTGTTGGATGAAGGTGCGGGCGACTGGAGTGCGATTGAAATTGCCGAGCGCTTTGATGCGACCGGAGCCCAGTTCAGCTCGGGCACACTCAGGGATATGGCCTGGTTGTCGTTACGCACATTGAGTGACCAGAAAGAATTTTCGCATGCGTTGGCGACCTTCAAGGCGGTGCTGACTCAACCCCAATTTGGTGATAACGCCATCAGTCGGATCAAGGAGAGCATGCTGACTTCACTGAAGTCGATTGAGGAATCCCCATCGGCCTTGGGTGAACGGGGGTTTTATCAGGCACTGTATTCCGGTCATCCGTATGCCTCGCCCCCGAGTGGTAACGACGAATTTTTGAAGTCGGCGACCGCGGCACAAATCAAGGCGTTCTACGCACGTTACTATGTTGCGCGAAACGCCATTATTTCTATTGTTGGTGATCTCGACCGAAAAGCGGCACAGGTCTTGGCGGAGGATTTGGTTGCGAGTTTGCCCCAAGGCGAGCGTGCCGCGGATCTACCTTCGGTCACTGCTTTAGAAGCAGCCGCACGGATGCGCACCGAATTCCCGTCCACCCAAACCCATATTTATATCGGCCAGCCGGGTGTGTCGCGTCTTGATCCGGACTATTTCGTACTCTACACCGGCAACTATATTCTTGGTGGCAGTGGTCTGGTGTCTCGCCTGAGTGAGGAAGTACGCGAGAAGCGTGGTTTGTCGTACAGCGTCTATAGCTACTTTATTCCGATGGAACAGTCCGGGCCCTTCCAGATGAAGCTACAGACGCGTAATGACCAGGTAGACGAAGCGCTGCAAGTGATGCGCGATACCTTGCAGCGGTTTATCGATGATGGACCAACGGACAAGGAACTCGGTGCGGCGATACGGGGAATTACCGGTGGTTTTCCACTGCGCATCGATAACAACTCCAAGTTGTTGCAATACCTCGCGGTGATCGCGTTTTACGATCTACCGATGGATTATCTGGATACCTTTCCGTCTCGAATCGAGGCGGTGACGGGCGAACAGATTAGAGAAACCTTCAAGCGTCGTCTCAACCCAAAGCGTATGGCCACCATCATCGTGGGTGGGCAAGGCTGACGGCGATGGCGGCCACGGGCAGTAGCGGATCGGTTCGTCTGATAGCCGGTCAGTGGCGAGGGCGCAAGTTGCCGATCGTCGATGTCGAGGGGCTGAGGCCGACCGGAGACCGCGTCAAGGAGACACTGTTTAACTGGTTACAGACCCAGATTCCCGGTGCGCGTTGTCTTGATCTGTTTGCCGGTAGCGGATCACTCGGTTTCGAGGCGGCCTCGCGTGGCGCGGCGGAGGTGATCATGGTCGAACGTGACCCAACAGTGGTTGGCTGCCTGCAGGCGAGTGCCGAGAGGTTATCGGCGGCGCAGGTAACTATTTTGCAAACGGACGCTGCGACCTATCTGCAAACGTCCCCAGACCCTTTCGATATTGTGTTTCTCGATCCACCGTTTCAGTCGGCGCTGTTGGTCGATATGTGCGAGCGCCTGATCAATAACCCATTACTGACTCGTGGGGCCAGAATTTATCTGGAAGCAGGTCGGAAACAAGGCCTGCCACCGTTGCCGGTGGGATTGGAACTGTTAAAAAGCGCCGACGCGGGTGATGTGGCCTACCACCTAGCTCAGGTCATGGATGCTAAGTAGAGTCCCGTCGATGACGTTTGTCGAGTTTTAGGCTATATTAGCGGTCACTGTTTTTGTCGGTCGCCAGACTATGAGTATTGCCGTTTATCCCGGTACATTTGACCCCATTACCCACGGACATACCGATCTCGTGCATCGCGCCGTGCGCCTGTTCGACAAGGTCGTGGTCGCGGTCGCGGATCGGCCGGAAAAGCAGACGGCTTTCTCGCAGCAAGCACGCGTGCAGATGGCTAAAGATGTGGTTGCCGACATTGAACGGGTCGAGGTGGTTCCGTTTGAGGGTCTGCTGGTCGGCTTTGCAAAAGATCAAGGCGCCGATTGCATACTGCGGGGCCTGCGCGCGGTATCCGATTTTGAATACGAGTTTCAGTTGGCCAGCATGAATCGCCATCTTGCCGAAGACATTGAAACCCTGTTTTTAACCCCGGCTGAACAGTACGCGTTTATCTCATCCACGTTGGTGCGCGAAGTCGCCGTCCACGGCGGTGATGTTAGCCCGTTTGTACATGAGTCGGTGCGTCAGGCCTTGGCCAGCTTTGCCAAGGACGTTGGGTAACGGGAGCCTTACGATGTCACTCTATATTAATGACGAATGCATCAACTGTGACGTGTGTGAGCCCGAGTGTCCGAATGACGCGATCGCGCCCGGTGACGAAATTTACGTGATTAACCCGAATCTATGTACCGAGTGCGTTGGCCATTTCGACACCCCTCAATGCGTCGAAGTTTGTCCGGTCGATTGTATCCCCAAGGATCCCGACAACGTCGAGTCCAAGGATGAACTTCAGTTGAAGTATCAAAAGCTGCAACCAGAGTCTGTTGGATGATCGGGCGTAGATCAGGCCGCTAGTTTTCATTCCCCCCTCACCCTCATCTGAGGGAGAAGGTATTTGTTTTGGACGGCGGCGGGCGAATAGCAGAATAATGGGTGTTAGAGACGATGAGCTTCAGTAAACGTCAGTTGATGTTGACGGGTATTCTTTACCTGCTTACCTTGGCCTGCGCAGCACCGCTCTTTGCCGCGCCCACACCGAATGCCAATGCGATCGCCACCGCATCGCCACTGGCCACTCAGGCCGGTCACGACATTCTCGCGGCGGGTGGCAATGCCTTTGATGCGGCCATCGCGATCACGGCGGTATTGGCTGTGGTTGAACCCTATAGCTCAGGCATTGGTGGTGGGGGGTTTTACCTGTTGCAGGAGGCAGATTCCGATTCGGCTGTGATGCTCGATGCGCGCGAGCGGGCACCATTGGCTGCGACCCGAGATATGTATCTAGACCCGTTGGGTGAACCCGTGTCAGGCCTCTCGGTCGATGGGGTGTTGGCGGCGGGTATTCCTGGTATTCCCAAGGCCTTGGCAACGCTCGCCAGTCAATACGGAGGCCTGCCGTTGTCGCGCTCGATGCGCCCCGCAATGGATCTGGCACGCGAGGGTTTTCCAGTCACCCAACACTACCGTCGTATGGCGGGTTTTCGTTTGAGCGCGTTGCGAGCATCCGCCGCCAGCGGTGTGTTTTTGCACCACGGCGAGGTACCTGCGCTTGGGCATATCATTCGACAACCCGATCTGGCCAATACGCTGGGTGTGATCGCGACAGGCGAAAACGGGTTTTACCAAGGCAAGCTTGCGATCGCGCTGGTTGAGGGTGTCAGAGCGGCCAGAGGCATCTGGAGTCTGCGGGATCTTGCGCAGTATCAGGTGATCAAGCGAGTGCCTGTGCAAGGACGTTACCGCGACATGACGATTACCGCGGCGGCACCGCCTTCATCGGGCGGCGTGGTGCTGGTATCGATGTTGAATGTCCTCGAGCAAGAAGATTTTACATCGTTGTCCGTGATCGATCAGGTGCACTGGCAGATCGAGGCCATGCGCCGCGCGTATCGGGATCGTGCAGAGTATTTGGGAGATCCGGATTTTATCAGCATGCCGATCGATAAACTCGTCAGCAAGGGCTATGCCCGAGAATTGCATGCGCAGATCAATCCTCAGCAGGCGACGCCGAGTTCGTCATTGCCAGTCGTTACGAATGAACAAGAAGTGCGGCGCAGCACGGGTACGGACACCACTCATTTCTCGGTTCTGGATCATCAAGGCAATCGCGTCTCGGCGACGTTGAGTATTAATTACCCGTTTGGTTCAGGGTTCACGGTGCCGGGCACCGGGGTGTTGCTGAATGACGAAATGGACGACTTCTCGATCAAGCCCGGCACACCCAACGTCTATGGCCTGATCGGTGCTGAGGCTAATGCAATTGTCCCGGGTAAACGTATGTTGTCCAGTATGACGCCGACGTTTGTCGAGACAGATAACGGCTTGTTATTGTTGGGTACACCGGGAGGCAGTCGGATTATCACCATGGTGTTGCAGGCGATTCTGGGTTATGAGAGCGGCGTGGAGGCAGACGAGATTGCTGGACTTCCCAGACTACACCATCAATACCTGCCTGATCGTGTTCAGTACGAACGCGGCACGTTGGACGCGGCGTTGGTTGATAAGCTTTCGGCTCGCGGCCATCAGATGAGCGAGGAGCAATCAGTATGGGGCAATATGCAGTTGGTACACTGGAACAAAAAGACGGGGCATCTATCTGTTGGAACAGACCCTCGTGGCGAGGGCGCTGCGAGGGTTAAAAAGGTCGTTGATTCGTCTGACTAGAACAGATCGACAGCGCCGATCCAGTGGCAGGGAAAGGCAAAAAACAATAAGTGATTAATATTTAAGCCCTTTGTGACGGGATGTTTTGCAACGCCACAACGAGGGAGGGAGAGCCACCGGTTCCTTGAAATAGTTAACGGCGCAAGACAGGCAATATGTACGTGGTTGCACCTAGGTTTGGCAGCGGCGACAGTAGACACTCGCACGCTGTCCGATCTGGGTCAGAATCAGGTTAGCACCACAGTGTCGACAGGGTTGGTTGTCACGCCCATAGACCAATAGTTCTTGTTGAAAATACCCCGGTTCACCCTGACTGCCAACAAAATCGCGCAGCGTCGTACCGCCTTTCTCAATCGCCTTGTGCAATACCTCGCGCACGCATTCCGCGAGTTGGGTGTAACGCTGTAGCGACACGCGACCCGCCGCACGTTTCGGAGCAATACCGGCCATAAACAAGCTTTCGCTGGCGTAGATATTACCCACTCCAACGACGACATGACTGTCCATCAAAAAAGACTTAATCGCCATCTTGCGTTGTCGGGATCGTTGGTAAAGATAGCCCCCGGAGAAATCCTCGCCGAGTGGCTCAGGTCCCAGCTGACAGAGCAAGGGATGTCCCAATGGGTCATCATCACACCACAGCACGCAGCCAAAGCGCCGTGGGTCATGCAGCCTCAGGCAATGACCATTGGCCAACACCATATCGACATGGTCGTGCTTGCGAGGCGACGAGGCAGGATCAACGACGCGCAGACTCCCCGACATCCCCAAATGGATAAGGACGCTGCCAATATCCGTGTCCAGAATCAAATACTTGCCACGCCGTGATACCCGATTGATGCACTGCCCAATCAACTTGTCCGCCAGATCGCCCGGGATGGGCCAACGCATCCTCGACTCCCTGACGATCACCTGGGTAACCACCTGCGCTTCGACGAAGGGAGAAATCCCGCGGCGAGTGGTTTCAACTTCTGGCAATTCGGGCATGGGGATAGGGTACTAGAGCTTATTGTTTAGGTCACGTTGGCGCGGCCCCCTCACCCAAACTCTCTCCCCAAGGGCGAGGGGGATTGTCGTGGTCTAATTAATCCGCACCACTCGATCGGTGATAAAATCCGCTGATGTGGTTAGGCGTAGACACCGGCGGAACATTCACAGACTTTGTGCTTTTCGATGGGCAATCATTGCGCGTACACAAAGTCTTGTCGACCCCCGACGCACCCGAACGCGCCATTATTCAAGGCATTCACGCTCTCGGTATACATGATGTTGAACTAAGCCTGATGCACGGCTCAACTGTTGCGACCAACGCCGTGCTCGAAGGCAAAGGCGCGCGCACCGTGTTTGTCACCAATCGAGGTCTGGGTGATGTGTTGACACTGGGTCGTCAGGCCCGATCAGAGCTTTATAACCTGCAGCCAGAGGTGAAGCCACCACCCGTGCCGGCGCCGTTGTGTCTGGAAACCGGAGGCAGGATCGGCGCCGACGGCGAACTAGTCGACCCATTATCCGATGACGATTTGACCGCGCTGGCCACCGCGATCGATAAATTGCGACCCGAGGCAGTGGCCGTGTGCTTGCTGTTTTCGTTTCTCGACGACCAGTATGAGCAACGCATTCGTGATGCGCTGCCCCAAGGGATGTTCGTGTCGCTGTCATCTGAGGTATTACCGGTCTATCGCGAATACGAACGAGGTATCGCCACCTGGTTAAATGCCTGGGTCGGACCCTTGGTACACACCTATCTGCAACGCCTGCAAGCGGAACTTCCAACGGCCTCTATCTCGGTGATGCAGAGTTCGGGTGGAACCATGGATGTCGCTAGCGCGGGCCACAGTGCCGTGAATATGTTGTTGTCCGGGCCCGCCGGTGGACTGAACGGCGCACGACACGTTGCCGCGGCCTCAGATATTTCACAACTCATTACATTTGACATGGGGGGTACATCGACTGATGTTGCGCTGATTGATGGAGCCATTGAACTAAGTGGCGAAGGGTATGTGGCCGGTTACCCCGTGAGCGTTCCGATGGTCGACCTGCATACGATTGGTGCAGGCGGCGGCTCGATTGCTCGAGTCGATGCCGGCGGTTTGCTCAAGGTCGGACCAGAGTCCGCGGCAGCCAGCCCCGGGCCTGCCTGCTATGGCGGCGGTGGCCCGGCCACGGTAACCGATGCCAACCTGATTCTGGGTCGGTTGTGTGAAACCGAATTTCTCGGCGGCACCATGCAACTCGATCGTGCCAGCGCAGAGCAGCGCTTATCGGAGTTAGCCCGGCAACTCGACTGCAACCTACAAGAAGTCGCCGCCGGTATTATCGATATCGCCAACGAGCATATGTCACAGGCGCTGCGGGTTATTTCGGTTGAGCGCGGTATCGACCCCGCGGACTTTACGCTGGTGTCATTCGGTGGTGCCGGCGGCCTGCATGTGTGTGCGTTGGCAGAGTCGCTGTTGATGAGCAAGGCGATGGTTCCGGTTGGCGGCGGTGTTCTGTCGGCCCTCGGTATGTTGGCAGCGCCGCGCTCGAGGCAGATCACTCGCAGCATCGGCCAGCGTCTGGATGAACTATCCGACCAACAAATCACTCTGCGCGCCGCCGCTCTTTCTGCGCAGGGAAGTCATGACTTACAGGGTGAAGGCGTGAGTAAAGATGAACTAAGTAGTGAACTGTTTCTCGATCTTCGATATCTCGGTCAGTCACACGCGCTAACGGTTCCGTGGTCATCCATTGCTCAGGTAACCGAGCAGTTTCATCGGCAACATGAACAACGCTATGGCCATCGTCTCGAACTCGCGGTCGAGCTGGTGTCACTGCGGGCATCGGTCAGCGGGCCGCAGCCTGAACTCAGCCTGTCAGGGGTTTTGTCGGAGATAGCAAAGACATCTGGCGCGCAGCGGCAGGTTAAAGAGGATGCCCGAGTACGGTTGTTGCAGCGCTCG
>DTRM01000065.1 GCA_012965975.1 Chromatiaceae bacterium
GTGTCAGATAGTGCCCAAGTCCGGGCGAAATTGAAGGAGATCAAGGAAGAGCGCGATGTATGGTCTGTCGAGTTGGCGCAAAAGGAACAGCAGACGCACGAGCTGACGGCCCAGATGTCCGAGCTCACTGAGTCTCGGCATGCCCTTGAAGAACAGGCCGAATCCTATGCCCGGCAGATCGATGACTTGCACGAACAGCTAGACCAGTATCAAGCTGCCCATGCCGCCACCCAGGAACGATTTGAGGATCGTGAGAAACAGGTGCGTGAACTCGAAGAGCGACTCGCGGCGGCTCAGTCTGATCACCGAGATCAGTTTGGCGAACAGGCCGAATCGATCGGCGCGTTGGAACAGGAGCTACAACAGGCGTTGGCTGCCGGTGATCAGGGCAAGGTGGAGCTGGCCGAGTTGCAGAAAGCGGATTCCGATAAAGCCGAGCGATTGACCCAGATGGGTAGCGAGCTCGAGCAACAGACCGGTGAGGTCGCAACCTTGCGCGAACAGATTGCCGCGGTAAATGATGATCGAGTGAGCCTGTCATCGGGCATGGATGCAACCAATACGGAACTCAAAAATTTGCGCGAAGAGCTTGCTTCTGTGGAGTTGGCGGCGGTGGAACAACGTGCATTTCGGACAGCCGAAATAGAGGCCTTATCCGCACAGGTAGCGAGTGCAGGGGAAGCCAATGACAGCGCCAAACAACAGCTTGATGCGGCACTGACAACCGTCGAGCAGGATCGAGACGCCGCGCAGCGAGAGTATGACGCGCTGCAGAGTGACCGAGATGAGGTAACACACGCCCGAGACGAGGCGGTTACGCAGTGTCAGCAGTTCGAACAGGATTTGTCGAAGATGACAACGACGGTAGCCGCCTGGAAGGGTAGGGTCGATACGTTAGAAACCGAGCTTCGCCATGGTGATACTGAGCTGGATTCGTTGCGCGCCGAGTTTCAGGAAATGGATCATGGGCAAAGCGAGCTGGCGCAGCGGTTGCAGCAGTCTGAAGGCGACAAGATGGAGCTCAGCGCGCAACTGAACGCACAGGCCGAACAGATGGATGCGTTGCAGGGCCAGTTGCGTGAATCATCAATGGTCCAGGTTGAGACTGTACAAGCGAATCGTGAGTTACAAGAGCAGGCGGTGGTTGATAAAGCCGCATTGGCTGACAAGGATGAGGCGCTGTCCGAGTCTCAGGCGCGGATTGCGGAGTTGGGCCAAGATCTGGCGGAACGCGATCGAGCGCTGGGCGAAACGGAGCGGGATCTGTCGGTCATTCAGTCGAATGATGCCGAAGCACTCGAAAAGCTGGAGTCGCTTGCGGCATCCGTGTCGCAGCTGAGTGAAATCCGCGATGCGCTCAATGCGGATCTGGCCGCCCAGGTTGAGCAAACGGACGCGGCGAATACTTGTGCCGACGAATCAGAGCAACGCTATCAGGCAATCGAACGTCAGGTAGCGAACGACGCGGAGGCGTATGCAGCGTCTATCACCGAGTTGCAACAGTCGGTTGCCAGCGTGCAGCAGGAACTGGATCAGAGTCTGCAGAATAGACAGGCCGCACAACAGGATTCCAGTGATCAGATCGATCAGCTTCAGTCACAGTGCGAGTCACTGAGTGGTGATCTTGCGGCCCAGGTTGAACAAACGGATGCGGCGAATGCCCGAGCTGATGCATCAGAGCAGCGTAATGAGGCCACGGCAGACCAGGCCGCTGACGACGCGGATGCCTACAACACGTCAATGGCCGAGTTGCAGCAGGTTCTTGCCGGGGTACGTGAGGAGCTGGATTCAAGCAGGCAGCAGGTTCAGGGGGCAGAGAATGATTCTCGCGATCAGATCAATCAGCTGCAGGCCCGGTGCGATTCACTAACGACCGATCTTGAGCAATATGCCGGTACTCGAGCAAACATGACTCAGCTTGAGGTTGATCTCGGTGAGTACAAGCAGCGCGTAACGGACGGTGAAATCCGGTTAACCGATGCCGAGCGTTCAAGTGAAGCGTCCGCCGCACAGTTGGTCACGGTCAGCGATGAGCGCGATAGCGCTGTGGCGGGTATGACCAAGATGGAAAAGCAGATGACCGAGTTGCGAGGCGTTATGCAGCAGTATCTGGAAGCGGCCAAGGACACAGACGATCAGGATGCGCTGCGCGCCGAACTGGATATGGTACGAACTCAGGCAGAAGAAGAGATTGCTCGCTTACACGCGCAGCTGAAGCAGTTGCAAAAATAGCACGATGGCCCCGACTTAATCAGCGCTTCCCTAGCCAAACATATCCTCGATAATTGCATCATACCAATCACTCGCAAAGCGAGACGTCTGCCTTGACCGAATTCTCAAGGTCGCCGACGTTGATCGAACAATTTTTCACGTCCACCGAATTGACATAGCCGTCGCGTTCGGCAACCCATTCGATTAGGCTGTTTTCGGTGCCGAAACCATAGTGTTTCTGCCAACCATGCTGGAATAGCTTTTGCTTGGAAAATTTGGACTTGGCATCGAGAATCAGAATTTTTAATTTCGGTTTATGCTGTTTGAAATAGTGTGCAATCATACTGACCCGCTCGTAGGATCCGGGGGGGCAGCGAAATGGATTGGGCGGTGGACAAATCACAAAGGTGCCGCCCTCACGCAGGTTGCTTAGCTGGTTTTTCAGCAGGGTAGTTTGTGCCCCGACCTGCCATGCGTGGGGTTTCATCGCGGTATCGGATTCGCCAAGAGAACCCTCTGGGAAGCTACAGATAGCAATAGGTATAGCCGAGAGATGTCTCGATTCAAGCTCGAATGGCGCCATGCAGCGCCCGTCAGAAAACTTTACACATTGGAGCTGGAAACCGCCGTTGGCGGCGACCTGCCGACAATAAGTATCGGTTTTACCATGGGTTTTAGACGCTGGCACGATGATTGCTTAGTTTATTGAAACGTACCGTATACGGTCGTTCATCCCGATGAATCATCGAGAGGGGATGTACGCTTCGGATCTCCGGATCCGGGGCGTTTTTTATGGTCGTCGGCTAATTCTCCGGCCATACCCCGCCTCAGCTGCCTTAGTCATCATGCTGAACCTTGCCACGCAGGGTCTTGGTGCGACCATCCCGAGTCTTCTTGTCGAGTCGCTTGCGCTTCGATGCACGCGTCGGTCGCGTGGTCTTGCGCGGCTTGGCGGTAATGCCCACGGCCCGAATCAGTTGCGCCAATCGCTCCAGAGCCGCCGCGCGATTTTTGTCCTGGCTACGGAACTGTTGGGCCTTGATGACCACGATGCCGTCTCGATTGATGCGACGATCGTGCAGCGCGAGAAGACGCTCCTTGTAAACCTCAGGCAGGCTGGAGCGGCGAATGTCAAAGCGCAGATGAATCGCGCTGGAGACTTTGTTGACGTTCTGCCCGCCCGCACCCTGCGCTCGAATGGCTTCGAACTGAATTTCGTCTAGCGGCAGGCTGACACGGGTAGAGATTTTTAGCATACTTGCAGTATCGCATACTGACTAAGGCAACCGTTGCACGATGATTACGCCGATCGACACCGAGCAGGAAAGCCGAGTGGTGGCAGTGGCCAATGATTACCTGCGGCGGGCATCGGTCCTTTATGGTTGCCGCTTTGCTCAGCTACCGATCCAGTTCGATCTGCGTGGGCGCAGTTCAGGTATGTACAAAGTCAGCGCCGGCGATCGTCAGATTCGCTACAACCCCCATATTTTTTCCAAGTATTTCGACGATTGTCTGCAAACAACGGTCCCGCATGAGGTCGCCCACTATGTCACTGATGTGATGTACGGTCTGCATCGAATTCGCCCGCACGGTGCCGAGTGGCGCACGGTGATGTTGGACTTTGGTGTCGCGCCCAGAGTCACGGCAGATTTTGATTTGGATGGCATACCCCAGCGCCGCCAAACGCGCCACCGGTATCATTGCGCCTGTGCGTCGGTGCAGATCAGTGCACGACGGCACAATGCCATTCGACGTGGGCAGTCGCGCTACCTGTGTCGCCAGTGTCACACCGAGATTACGCAGGGATGAGTGACGCGGATGCAGATACGTCCTGGTCTGTCTATATTATTGAGTGTTCCGACCATACCTATTACACGGGGATTTCCAACGACGTGGAGCGGCGCTTTTCCGCGCACGCCGAGTGTCGTGGCGCAAAATACTTTCGTGGGCGCACACCGGAGAGGCTGGTCTATCAAGAGTCGGGACACAGTCGTAGCACCGCATCTCGGCGTGAGTATGAGATCAAGCAGCTACGCCGCGACCAGAAACAACAACTGATTCAGAGCGCTGTGACCTCGCCGGTTTGACGGAAATGGGCGTAGTCGTCGAGTATGCGGGCGTGATCGAAGGCCAGCGGTTGTGGCAGATCATCGAGCTGGAACAGGGCAATATTTTTGGCATCGTCCTCCGCGCGGGGGGTGCCTTCCGCGCTGGCGACATAAACCGCGCTAACGGTATGACCCCTGGGGTCACGCTGGGGGTCGGAATAACAGCCGAGCAAGGTCTTTAACGTGACGTGCAGGCAGGTTTCCTCGAGTGCTTCGCGGATTGCGGCGTGTTCGAGCGTCTCACCGACATCCACAAACCCACCCGGAATCGCCCAGCCAAACGGTTCGAAGCGGCGTTCAATTAACACAATCCCGACATCGCCTTGCCATGGCAATTCAATGATGATATCGGCGGTAATCTCAGGCGTGGTGGGGCGTGGCATGGTGGCAACCGTCGCTTCGGGCTTGCTATGAGTTAGGAGTTCAGTAAGCATACCGGGTTAATGAATACTGGCAAGACGTATCCGCCCCCTGAGCAGTCCATACCCAGCATCGCCATGCAGGTGGCGAGCCTTGTCCTGCTGTTGGTTGTGGTTGTTGTGTTGGGGGGTTGCAAGACATCGGATTCGGGTGCGATTCGGTTTGGTTTGGCGAGCGCGCCGATTACCCTGCATCCGCTGCACGCCACCGATGCAACGTCGTCACGGATCAATCGTCTGATCTATCGCCGACTCGTTGATTTTGATGACAATTCAATGCCCGTCGCGTCGTTAGCTAGTTGGGAACAGATGTCTGCGACGGCCTACCGTTTTTATCTCGGTTCTGAGGGGCGGGAATTTCACGATGGGACGAGGCTGGATGCGGAGGACGTTGTTGCGACCTATCGCTATGTGTTGGATGAGCGCAATGCATCGGCTCAGCGCGCTTCCATTGCCACCATCGAGACAATAATTGCGCTGAACAAAAATACGGTCGACGTGAGTATTTCCAAACCGGATCCGCTGTTTCCGGGTTACATGGTGCTTGGGATTGTGCCACAGGAGGCGATTCTGCGCGGCCATGATTTGGCGCGCGAGCCGGTTGGTAGTGGCGCGTTTCGCTTCCTCAGTTGGGCCGCCGAGGGCAGTGTTCAACTGCAACGCATTGGGGATGATCAGTTGATCGATTTTGTGCCGGTGCGAGATTCCACGGTTAGAGTATTAAAGTTGTTAAATAAGGAGTTGGATCTGTTGCAGAATGATCTGTCGCCGGAGTTATTGAATTATCTGCGTGCACAGGAATCGGTTTCCGTCCGCACCGCGCATGGATCCAAATTCAGCTATGTCGGATTTAATCTCGAAGACGACGTCACCGGACAACTGGCGGTACGTCAGGCCATCGCCCATGCGATTGATCGCGATGCCATCGTGACGCATGTATTCGGTGGCAGCGCGCGCTTGGCCAACGCGATGTTCCCGGCAGATCATTGGGCCGGCAACCCGGACCTCAAATCGCTGAGGTATGATCCGCAGCGGTCGCGACAGTTGCTCGGAGAGGCTGGTTATGGCCCCGATAATCCATTGAGCATGGTGTACAAGACCTCGAGCGACCCGTTTCGATTGCGGCTCGCGACGATTATTCAGAACCAGCTTGCTGAGGTGGGGATCGCCGTCAGTTTACGCAGTTACGATTGGGGAACATTTTACAGCGACATCAAGTCGGGTATGTTTCAGATGTATTCATTGGCCTGGGTGGGTATCAAGACCCCGGATATTTTTCGTTACGTATTTCACAGCGATGCGATCCCGCCAAAAGGCGCCAATCGGGGTCGTTTGCGGGATGCCAGAGTAGATAAATTGATTGAGGATGCGGAAAGTCAGGTGCTATTGGTGCGGCAAGCGATTCATTATCGCACGCTGCAGTCGCGTCTGTTGGATGTCATGCCGTATGTACCCCTGTGGTACGAAGACAATTACACCGTCATTCGCGATGGATTCTCGGGTTACTCGTTGGCACTGGATGGTAACTACGACGGCCTGATTTCCGTGCAACGAGAACCGGTGACAACACATGGTTCCTGACGAGCCCTACATCCATGTGTCGGTTGCACAACAGCGCTTGCAGTTATTGCATCGGGATGACGTGTTGCTCGAGGTATCGATCTCAACCGCGGCCAACGGCGTCGGAGAGGAAACGGGCAGCGAGTGTACCCCACGTGGCTGGCATCGGGTCTGCGCTCGTATTGGCAGCCATTGCCAGAACAACACGGTCTTTGTCGCACGTCGTCCGAACGGCGAGGTGTATTCATCGGCATTGGCTGCGGAACATCTGCAGCGCGACTGGATACTGACCCGAATCCTGTGGTTGGGTGGCCTCGAAGCGGGGCGCAATCGCGGCGGCGAGGTCGACACGTTTTCGCGCTACATTTATATTCACGGGGCACCAGATGAAGTCGAGATGGGTGTGCCTGGATCGCATGGCTGTATTCGTATGCGCAACGATGAACTGCTGGAGTTATACGATCATGTCAGGGTCGGTACGCGCGTGTTGATCGAGGAATCAGCATGAGTTTTCTGCTGTCGCGTCTGTTGTCGGCATTGGTGGTCATGTTTGGGGTCGCCACGCTGGTTTTTCTACTGATCCATTTGGTGCCCGGTGACCCGGTCGAGGTGATGTTGGGAGAGAGCGCCCGACCCGCCGATCGCGAGTTGTTACGCCACAGCCTGGGCCTAGATCAGCCGGTTCAGGTGCAACTTGTCCAGTTCTATCAGAATCTGTTGCGGGGTGATTTGGGTCAGTCGCTGCATTCGCAGCGGCCGATCGCGGACATGATTGGTGAACGCATCGGATCGACGGCGATACTGGCCGGTGCCGCGCTGTTGTGTGCGATTCTGATCGCCGTGCCTTTGGGGATGTTGGCGGCGGTAAAAAAAGATACCTGGGCCGATTATGGCGCGATGGGATTTTCCCTGCTGGGCGTGTCAATCCCGAATTTCTGGCTCGGACCGATGTTGATTTTGGTGTTTGCATTGCATCTGGGTTGGGTGCCGGTTAGCGGCAGTGACAGTTGGACGGCGTTGATACTGCCGGCGGTGACCTTGGGCACCTCCATGGCGGCGATTTTGTCGCGCATGGTGCGCAGTTCAATGCTGGAGGTGATGGGCGAAGACCATATTCGTACCGCACGCGCCAAGGGTTTGTCGACCGGCAGGATATTGCTGCACCATGCACTGCGCAACGCGATGTTGCCGGTATTGACCATCCTCGGTTTGCAGTTGGGTGTCTTGCTTGGCGGTGCGGTCATTACCGAAACTATTTTCGCCTGGCCCGGCATTGGTTCGCTGCTGGTTGATTCGATTATGCGTCGCGATTATCCGGTGGTGCAGGGCTGTGTGTTATTGATTGCGCTGATTTATGTCACGGTGAATACCCTGACCGATATCCTGTACGCGCAGGTAGACCCCAGAGTCACCCTGAAATGAGTTTGCGTAACGTGCCTTTACGCGTGTCGATACCGTTGTTGGTATTGCTGGTCTGGGTCGGTGTCGTCTTGCTTGTGCCGGTATTACCGCTCGATCCGGAGAGCATTAATCTACAGCGCATTTTACAAGGACCGCAGTGGACGGGTTGGCTTGGCTACGATGACCTTGGGCGTTCCGTACTCGACCGGGTGGTTGAAGGTGGGCAGACGTCATTGATCGTTGCGCTGCTGGTAGTGGGGATCACCGCGCTGACAGGTACGTTTATCGGCTTGGTTAGTGGTTATGTGGGTGGTGTGGTTGATCTTCTTATTATGCGTATCGTGGATGTGTTTCTTGCGTTTCCCGGTATTTTGTTGGCGATTGCACTGGCCGCCGTACTTGGGCCGGGTATCGACAATGTGGTGTTTGCATTGTCTGTCGTCGGTTGGGTGGGTTACGCACGTCTCGCACGGGCGCAGGTTCTGTCATTGAAAAGTCGTGATCACGTGGCCGCTGCTGTCGCGCTAGGCGTGGGGCGCATACCGTTGATGCTCAGACATCTATTGCCGCTGATGATGGCCCCGCTGATTGTTGAAGCAACCTTTGGTTTTGCCTCGGTGGTGATTGCCGAGGCGGGTTTGTCATTTCTGGGTCTGGGGGTGCAGCCACCGGAGGCGTCGTGGGGCAGCATGATTCGGGATGGCGCCCGTTATTTATTGATGGCGCCGCATTTGGTGATCGCGCCGGGCATTGCTCTGATGCTGGTCGTGTTGTGTGTCAACCTGCTAGGTGACAGTCTGCGCGACGCGTTGGATGTGCGCGCTACTCCATCACGAAACGAGTAAAGTACAGGCCAGTGAGCTCGCTGTTGGCTTTGACTTCATCCAGCGCTGATATCGCCGCGTCCAGTGCCTGTAGTCGCAGTTTGTGTTGCTGAGTGCTCTTGCTTAGACCCTTGTAGGTCTGCTCACTGAACAGCAAAACCATGGCATGACGAAGCGCCGCCTGATGGGTTTTTATTTCTTCCACGGTATCGGGGTTTTTTGTACTCACTTGCACGCCGACTCGAACATAGTGTGAACTGCCTTTCAGATTGACCGTAAAATCAGGCCCCAGCGATTCGTACACCGCCTGTGCTGGAGGTGCCTCGGCTTCCGCGGTGGCGGGTTGCGCCATGCTGATCGCACACAGCAGGGCACAGATCCGAACGGGGCAATGGCGGAACAGATTGAGGCTGACGTGGGATACCGATTCGATCATTGACAGGACTCCGTGTTTATTCGCCGGGCGTATTAGTAGTCAATACCCCATTGATCTGTTTAACTGAGGCAGACGTTGCCCATGCTGGGATATCGGCCATTGAGATTAAATCTTGTGCCGGGTTTGAGGACTTTTCGGGGTAGATAAATGAGTCACGGTCCAGTCATGATGGATCTGCAAGGGGTTACCGTTTCGGAGCCGGAGCGGGACATGATTTGCCACCCGGCAGTCGGCGGTATCATATTGTTTTCACGGAATTTTGAGTCGTGGGAGCAGCTTTGCTCGTTGACTGCGGACATCCGTCGATTGCGTCAACCGCCGATTTTGATTGCGGTCGATCACGAGGGTGGGCGCGTACAGCGCTTTCGCCAGACCTTCACCGAACTTCCTCCCGCCGGGATGCTCGGCCAATTGTACGATCAATCACCAGAACGAGCGCATCGGGCTGCGCAGTTGCATGGTTGGCTGTTGGCAGCTGAGCTGCGTGCCGCCGATATCGACATCAGTTTTGCGCCGGTGGTGGACCTGGATTTTGGCGTCAGCAGCGTAATTGGTGATCGTGCGCTGCACCGGCGTCCGGAAGTTGTCTCTGAGTTGGCGCAAGCCTGGATTGGTGGCATGCATGAGGCGGGCATGAAGGCCACGGCAAAACATTTCCCGGGCCATGGTGGCATCGCACCCGATTCGCATGTGACCTTGCCGGTGGATCAGCGCAGTCTGGCTGAACTGCAACACGATGATCTGATACCGTTTTCGCACCTGATTGATCTTGGGTTACCCGCCGTGATGATGGCGCATGTGCTGTATCCGCAGATTGATGATCAAATGGGCAGTTTCTCATCGGTTTGGATTAACGATATCTTACGTCGGCAGTTGAACTTTAATGGCGTCGTGTTCAGTGACGATTTAAGTATGGGCGCGACCGAGTCACTGGGCAGTTACGCTCAGCGTGCCGCCGTCGCGTTGCGCGCAGGATGTGATATGGTCTTGGTCTGTAATCACTCAAAGGGCGCGCAACAGGTGATTGAGTCGCTCACGGATTATCACGACGCGGTCGCGCAGTTGCGCCTGTTGAATATGCACAGTCCGGCAGCGCCATCACGACAAGAACTTGTGGTCTCGGAGCAATGGCAGCGCGCAGTGCAAATGGCACAACAGTTAAACAAGACACCGGAGCTAGCACTGGACCCCGATGGGTTGGCCTGAATGGATGAGCAACGATATTCACCATGAGTAAACCGATGGAAATACTCGCGCGCGCGGACAAGATCTATACCGCGGGACAGGTAGAGAAGGTCTATGATCGTTTGGCGGAGGATATTAGTGACCGGCTGAAGGATGCTGATCCGGTGGTGTTGGCGGTGATGAATGGTGGTCTGATACCCGCCGCGGCGTTGCTGGTTCGGTTTTCATTTGCGCTTGAGGTAGCTTATACCCATCCGACTCGCTATCGCGACCAGACTCAAGGCGGTGATCTCGAATGGCGCGTACCGATACCGTCCATCGTGACGGGACGCAGCGTGCTGGTGATTGACGATATTCTGGACGAAGGTGTCACGCTACAGGGCGTGGTCGAACGTTGTCAGGAGTTGGGAGCCGAGGACGTCCTGGTTGCGGTGTTGATTCGCAAGCGTCACGATCGCTGTGTGTGGCCGCATGCGGACTTTGTGGGACTGGAGGTCGAAGACCGTTACGTGTTTGGTTCAGGTATGGATTACTGTGGCTATCTGCGTAATGCCCAAGGCGTCTACGCGCTGGCAGAGGAAGATATATAGATTCACCGGTTCCGCCACAGTCCGGGGTAGTTCGCGTATCTATCCAGAGATGGGCGCAGGGGGGGTCACCGGGATGCAGGTCGAGCAGCGCGTCAGGCGCAGCGTGTATAGATCAGACCGGGTTCAAGCATTAATTCCTGCTTGCCAAGCTGATGGGGGGTCCAGCCTTCGGCATAGGGGGCAATACGGTCAAAGGTGTAGTTGTGTTCGTCGTCATTGATCGACTTAAAAATGGGTCGTCCGAGATAGGTCCCTACTTTAGGGCCGGATTTATGCAGATGGTTCATGATGTCTCCTTCGCGAGTCGGTACGGTGCCAGACCGTGTTATCGTTAGATAAGTTAACGGCCTGAGAACGCCCGTCTTTACCGGGATTTTCGTGAGCAGGGTCACAATTTCATATCAATATTGGAGGTTTGCAAGCGCATATGGTCGATTTAGCCATTATCGGGGGTACCGGACTCACATCGCTAAAGTCGCTGGAGGTGGTGCGTAAAGAGGTTGTGCACACACCTTATGGTGAGCCGTCATCGGCGATTATTCATGGTCTCCTCGGCGGCCGCGAGGTCGCATTCATGGCGCGCCATGGTTATGGACACACTATTCCACCGCATCGCGTGAACTATCGGGCGAACCTGTGGGCGCTGCAGTCGATTGGTGTGACCAGCGTGATTGCGGTGGCCGCGGTGGGCGGGATCCGCAAAGACATGATTCCCGGCCAGGTCGCCATCCCAAACCAAATCGTCGACTATACGTGGTCACGCGAGCACACCTTTTGTGATCACAAGGGTGCCCACGTCACACACATTGATTTCACCGATCCCTATTGCGCGGAATTGCGTGAGCGGTTACTCAGTGCCTGTGATGCCAGTGGTTGTGCCTACGCCGATAACGGTACCTATGGCGCGACTCAGGGACCACGTTTGGAGACCGCGCAAGAAATCAATCGGCTGGAGTCGGATGGCTGCGACATGGTGGGCATGACGGGTATGCCCGAGGCGGCCTTGGCGCGAGAGTTAGCGCTTTGTTATGCCAGCTGTGCGGTGATTGCCAATTGGGCTGCCGGGCGGGGCGAGTCTGTGATTACCGCGAAGACCATTGATGAGAACCTGCAGGTGGGTATGGCTCACGTGCGGTCTATGCTCGAGCATGTCATAGCCTAGCGGGTTGCCAGGCAAGTTCTGATCATTGCTCGCCGACCTGATCCGGATCTTCCTGTTGCTCTGCTTCGGGAATCGGAAACTCGAACGGCGTGATGATGACGACCATGCCGAATTTCGGGTGGTCGAGGTAGTGCAGCCGGTTACTGCGCAGGCGCCGCGTTTCATTGAGTCGATAGGTAGCTGCCTGAAACGGTTGCATTTCGATTCCTGACCACTGCCCGGGTTGGTTTTGCGCGAGTGGGCCGGTTTCCAGTTCCGGGTTCGCCCAGTCCCTGAACAACAGATCCGCCTGTACATGCAGGTAGCGTTGCCGGGTGACCTGTAAGGTGCCGAGAATCTCCGCTTGCACGGGTACCAAAGCTTCTGCCGTGATGACGTTATCCAGCAGCGGTGTCAGTTGGCCTTTCTCGTTCACCGCCTGTTGCTCCCATAGCGACAATCCCGTGTGTACGCGCACGACCGAAGTGGATTCGCCCGCCGCACTCGATTGCCGCCAACCGAGATGCAACAGGGGTTTGTGGTAAGCCGAGCCACGCAATTTCTGCCACAGCGCTAATTGTTTGAGTTCGTTTTCCGCGAGTGTCTGATAGGCCAGCGTATCTCGCGCCGATGGCCAGTCCGGAGGCGCTGTCGGTGCAGGATCGAGCGGTTCCGTGATTGAATCGGCATCGAGATCGACGGGGTCGACGGCGGCGTCGCTTGCCAGCGCAGGATTTTGGAGCGATTCCGGCACAACAAATTCGATTTTGTCGATCGGCTCCAAT
>DTRM01000066.1:0-3154 GCA_012965975.1 Chromatiaceae bacterium
CCGATATCTATCCGTCGGCAAACTGGGCGGAGCGAGAGGCATTTGATCTGTTCGGTATTCTGTTTTCCGGACATCCTGATCTGCGCCGTATCCTTACCGACTATGGCTTCATCGGACATCCATTTCGCAAAGACTTTCCATTGACCGGTCACGTCGAAGTTCGCTATGACCCGGAAAAAGGTCGTGTTGAATATGTGCCGACTGAGATCGAGCCACGTACCCTGGTACCTCGGGTGATCCGCGCCGAGGCCGAGGCCGAACCGGTAGCGGCGAGCCCGAACTCGAACGAGGAAGCAAGCGATGCCTGAGATTCGTAACTACACAATGAACTTCGGTCCGCAGCATCCAGCGGCACACGGAGTTTTGCGTTTGGTGCTGGAAATGGATGGCGAGGTGATTCAGCGTGCCGACCCGCACATCGGATTGCTACATCGTGCCACCGAAAAACTTGCCGAATCCAAGCCTTATAATCAAAGCATTGGTTATATGGATCGTCTCGACTATGTGTCGATGATGTGTAGCGAACACGCCTACGTGATGGCAATCGAAAAACTCGCTGGCCTTGAGGTTCCGATTCGTGGTCAGTACATCCGTGTGATGTTCGATGAAATTACCCGCATCCTTAATCATCTGATGTGGATTGGTACGCACGCGCTGGATATCGGTGCGATGACGGTATTTTTGTATGCGTTTCGTGAACGTGAGGACCTGATGGATTGCTACGAGGCAGTGTCTGGCGCACGTATGCACGCGACCTATTATCGTCCCGGCGGTGTCTATCGCGATCTCCCCGATGCGATGCCAAAATATGAGGCATCGAAGTGGCGTAATGACACAACCGTGAATCGCTTGAACGAGGCTCGTCAAGGTTCCATGCTGGATTTTATCGAGGATTTCACGACGCGGTTTCCCGCCTGCGTTGATGAATACGAAACCTTGTTGACCGACAATCGCATTTGGAAACAGCGCACCGTCGGAATCGCTGTGGTAACGCCTGAGCGCGCGGTGCAACTCGGCTTTACCGGTCCGATGTTGCGCGGTTCGGGTGTGGAATGGGATTTGCGTCGTAAACAACCCTACGAGTGTTATTCCGATCTGGATTTTGATATCCCGATTGGGGTCGAGGGCGACTGTTATGACCGCTATTTGGTGCGTATCGAAGAGATGCGTCAGTCCAACCGCATCGTTCGCCAGTGCATCGATTGGCTGCGGGTTAATCCGGGGCCGGTCAAGATCGATGATGGCAAGTATGTGCCGCCGTCGCGCGAAAACATGAAGGGCGACATGGAGGCTCTGATTCATCACTTCAAGTTGTTTACTGAGGGCTATTGTCTGCCTGAGGGTGAGGTCTACGTCGGCATCGAGGCGCCCAAGGGTGAATTTGGTATCCATATTGTGTCGGACGGCGCCAACAAGCCCTACCGACTGAAGATCCGCGCACCGGGGTTCACCCATCTCGCGGCGATGGATGAAATGACCCGTGGTCATATGTTGGCGGACGTGGTTGCCGTGATTGGTACGCAAGATATTGTGTTTGGAGAGGTCGACCGGTAGTTATGGCAGAACAATCGACAAGCTATACGCTGTCTGAGACGGCTCGCACAGAAATTGATCATTGGCTGGCCAAATTTCCGGCTGAGCAGAAACGTTCAGCAGTGATCGCGGCACTGACCGTGGTTCAGAGCGAAGAGGGTGGCAGTTTGACCACGCCCGCGATGGATGCGGTGGCAGCCTATCTGGATATGCCGCCCATAGCGGTTTATGAGGTTGGCACCTTTTACTCAATGTTTGATCTGCATCCCGTGGGTCGCCACAAGATATCGGTGTGCAAAAATATTTCCTGCATGTTGATGGGTGCCGATGACATTGTCGCGCATCTGCAAAACAAGCTGGCGATCAAATTGGGCGAGACGTCGTCCGATGGCCGCATCACGTTGATTCAGGAAGAAGAATGTCTGGCCGCCTGTGGTGGCGCGCCGATGATGGTGGTGGATGGCCACTACCATGAGAATTTGACCATCGAGTCGGTTGATTCGATTGTGGATGGACTGGAGTAGGACGTTATGGTCGGAATCGCGAACGAAGTCTGCATGACCACGAGTCAGTTCGATAAGCCCTGGACATTGGACAGCTACCTGAAGGTGGGTGGCTATGAGGCGCTCAAGAAAATCCTCAACGAAAAGATCTCGCCTGAAGACGTGATTGAAATGGTCAAGGCATCAAGCTTGCGTGGTCGTGGTGGCGCGGGTTTTCCGACCGGTTTGAAATGGAGCTTCATGCTGCGTGCAGCGGAAGGTCAGCGTTACATTATCTGTAATTCAGACGAGAGTGAGCCAGGTACCTTCAAGGATCGCGATATCCTCCGTTTCAACCCGCATTCGCTGGTAGAAGGCATGATCATTGCCGGCTACGCGATCGGCGCGACGATTGGTTACAACTACATGCGCGGTGAATTTCATCACGAACCGTTTGAGCGGTTTGAAGAGGCGCTGAAGGATGCTCGCGAGGCGGGTTTCTTGGGTAATGACATATTGGGTGCGGGTGCCTATATCTGCGGTGAAGAGACCGCATTGCTGGAATCCCTTGAAGGCAAGAAGGGCCAGCCCCGGTTCAAGCCGCCATTTCCAGCCAACTTTGGTCTCTATGGCCGCCCAACGACGATCAATAACACCGAATCGCTGGCCTCCGTTCCAGCGATTATTCGCAATGGTTCCGAGTGGTTTTTGAATCTCGGTCGTCCCAACAATGGTGGCACGAAGTTATTTAGCGTGTCCGGCCACGTCAACAAACCTGGGGTTTATGAAGTTCCACTCGGTATCCCGTTTCGCGATTTGATGGAACTTTGTGGTGGCATCCGCGGCGGCAACAAACTCAAGGCGGTCATACCGGGTGGTTGTTCCATGCCAGTCATGCCAGCCGAGGCGATCTGGGATTGTGATATGGATTACGACTCGCTCCAGAAAGCGGGTTCGTTCCTCGGTTCCGGTGGCGTCATCGTGATGGATGAAACCACTTGTATGGTGCGCGCGTTGCAGCGCTTGGCGCGGTTCTATCATGCGGAGTCTTGTGGCCAATGTACCCCGTGCCGCGAGGGTTGTGGCTGGATGCGACGGGTGACAACACGAATCGAGAACGGTCAAGGGCGTCCCGAGGA
>DTRM01000066.1:3164-20949 GCA_012965975.1 Chromatiaceae bacterium
TGTTGTTACAAGCCGCTGGTCAGATTGAAGGCACGACCATCTGCGCATTTGGTGATGCTGCGGCGTGGCCAGTGCAGAGTTTTCTGAAGCACTTTCGCGAAGAGTTCGAATACCATGTTGAGCACAAACGCTGCATGGTAGGCCCTGGTGCCACGGGCAAGATTGAGGCCGTTGCATGAGCGATTCCAGCACACCCGAAATGGTCACTATCGAAGTTGACGGTCAGGAGCTGCAGGGACCAGCCGGCGCGATGTTGATCGAACTGACCGACAAGGCGTGTATTGATATCCCGCGTTTCTGTTATCACGATAAGTTGACCATCGCCGCGAACTGCCGCATGTGTTTGGTTGAAGTCGAGAAGGTACCCAAGCCGTTGCCTGCTTGCGCGACACCCATCATGGAAGGCATGAAGGTCTTCACCAAGTCCGATAAGGCGCGCATGGCGCAAAAGGGCACGATGGAATTTTTATTGGTCAATCATCCTCTGGATTGTCCTATCTGTGATCAGGGTGGTGAGTGCGAACTACAAGACCTAGCGCTGGGTTATGGCCGCGATATATCCCGCTTCTCCGAGAACAAACGCGTGGTCGCAGACAAGGATATTGGTCCGCTGGTCGCCACCGACATGACTCGCTGCATCCACTGTACCCGCTGCGTACGGTTCAGCGAAGAGATAGCCGGTATTCGCGAACTCGGTGCGACAGGACGTGGTGAGAATACCGAGATTGGTATCTACATCGAAGGTTCCATGCAGTCGGAGTTGTCCGGCAACATTATCGACCTGTGTCCAGTGGGCGCGCTGACATCGAAACCGTTTCGTTTTACCGCACGTGCATGGGAGTTAGTGCAACAACCCTCGATTGCACCACATGATTCCGTGGGCTCCAATATACTCGTCCACGCGCGCGGCAGTCAGATAATGCGCGTTGTGCCTGATCGCAATGAGTCCATCAACGAGGTATGGATTTCTGATCGAGACCGGTTTAGTTACGAAGGGATTGGTTCTGACGATCGCCTCACTACGCCTCGAATCAAAACCAACGGTGTTTGGCACGATGTTGAATGGCAGGTCGCACTTCAGGCGGTTGCTGACGGCCTCAGAACAACCTCTGCGGATCAATTGGCCGCAATAACGTCACCCACTTCAACTCTGGAAGAGTTGTATTTGGCACAGAAGTTGATGCGTGCGCTTGGTTCATCGAATATTGATCATCGCCTGCGGCTTGGGGATGTCCGGGATCAGGATTCAGCTCCGGCGTTTCCGGGGCTTGGCTGTTCCATCGCCGATCTTGAATCGCTTGATGCCGCCTTGGTGATTGGTTCGAATATTCGCAAGGATCAACCGATACTGGCACATCGCCTGCGTAAGGCCTCCAACGCCGGTGCTGAGTTACATTTTATTAATCCCGTTGACTTCGATTTTGTGTTTTCAGTGGCGAACCGCTTGATCATTGGTCCGGCTGGAATGGTTGGCGCGACGGCGGCAGTTGCGGCGGCGCTTTTGGAAGCGAACGGCAAGAGTGTACCAGCTGATATTCGAAATCTGTGTACGGCATCTGAGGTTGATCAAGGTGCGAAAGCCATTGCAGGCTCGTTGCAGCAGGCTCCTCGATCCATGGTTTTTCTGGGTGCGATCGCAGAATCTCACCCTGACTACTCGGTGCTTCGTAGTTTGGCCTGCACGATTGCATCGGAATGTGGCGGGCAGTGCGGGTATTTACCGCAGTCCGCAAACAGCGTTGGCGCATGCCTTGCGGGTGCACAGCCGCATCGTGGTGTTGGCGCGTCCACGGTCTCCGACTCAGGTCGCGGTCTCGCGGCGTTGGTTGAGGGCGGAATGAGTGGTTGTGTTCTGCTTGGCGTCGAGCCAGAGGCCGATTGCGATGACCCTGCGCATGTGATTGCAGCGCTGGAGGATTGTGGCTTTGTGGTGTCGATGCATGCGTTTACGACCGAGACACTCGAACAAGTCGCCGATGTGATGTTGCCGATTGCGGCATTCGGTGAGACATCCGGTACCTTCGTTAACGCTGAAGGCACCTGGCAGAGTTTTTCTGGTGTGGTACCCCCTCGAGGCGATGCGCGACCCGCCTGGAAGGTATTGCGAGTGCTGGGTAACGTGCTCGATGTTGAAGGCTTTGAGTATGAGAGTTCGGAACAAGTTCGTGATGAATTGCATCGGGCCTGCGAAGGTGTCGGTACCGATACCAGCCAACACGGTAACTGCTATACCACGGCGTTGGACGTGGGACTGATGCGCGTAGCGGATGTTCCGATCTATTCGACGGATGCATTGGTACGACGTTCACCTGCGTTACAGAAAACCGGCGATGCCGCATCCTTTCTTGCCAGAATCAGTCATGCGCAAGCGGCTCAACTTGGACTCTCTGATGGCGAAAGTGTGTCGGTGGTGCAGGGTGACGCGCGACAAGTCTGCACCGTGGTGACCGACACCCGCGTTCCCGAATCGACCGTATGGTTGTCCTGCGGGACGGCCAAGGCCGCGATGCTGGGTGCCTCGATTGGCCCGGTGAGTCTGGAGAAAGGCTCGGGCGAGGGCATGCTCTAATGCTGGAAATGTTTCAAACCGTTTGGGCGATCGTGCCCATGTCACTGCAGACGCTGATCGTCATTTTGTTGAAGATCGTGGCGATAGTGGCACCGTTAATGTTGTGTGTGGCCTATCTAACCTTTGCGGAACGCAAGATTATCGGGCATATGCAGGTTCGAATGGGGCCAACCCGCGTGGGCCCACGCGGTTGGTTACAGCCCATTGCCGATGCATTAAAGCTGTTAATGAAAGAGATCGTGATTCCGTCGGGATCAAGCAAGGGCTTGTTCCTGATTGCGCCGATGCTGTCATTGGCGCCCGCCCTGGCTGCCTGGGCCGCGATCCCTTTTCAGGACGGTCTCGTGCTGGCGGATATCAATGCCGGCCTGCTGTATATTCTCGCGTTGACCTCGGTTGGGGTTTATGGCGTGATTATCGCCGGTTGGGCATCTAACTCGAAATATGCCTTTCTCGGTGCGATGCGTTCGGCGGCGCAGATTGTCAGCTATGAAATCGCAATGGGATTTGCGTTGGTCGGCGTGTTGATCGCTGCTGGCAGCCTGAATCTGGGTGATATTGTTCGGGCGCAAGAGGGCAGTCTGGTGCACTGGTTCTGGTTGCCGCTATTCCCGTTGTTCATTATCTATTTTATTGCCGGTTTGGCTGAGACCAATCGTGCCCCCTTCGATGTGGCCGAGGGCGAGTCTGAAATCGTTGCGGGTTTTCATGTGGAATACTCAGGCATGGCATTCGCGATTTTCTTTCTCGCGGAATACGCCAACATGATTCTGATTGCAGCACTGGCCGCGATCATGTTTCTCGGTGGTTGGCTGTCTCCGTTTCAGGGTATTCCTGTACTCGAAGGCGCGTTTGAATGGGTGCCGCCGATCGTCTGGTTCCTCGCCAAGACCTCGCTGTTTCTGTTTTGCTTTTTGTGGTTTCGAGCGACTTTCCCACGTTATCGATATGACCAGATTATGCGCCTGGGCTGGAAGGTCTTTATTCCGATTACGATCGCATGGTTGATGCTGGTCGGTCTTGCCGTGGTGTTGGAGCTTCCCTGGTGGTTTGACTAGTCATGATGAATGCAATTAAAAACTACATAAAGAGCCTGTTTCTCCTTGAACTGCTACGAGGGCTGCGCCTGACCCTGAGTCGGTTGTTTCGGCGACCCTTTACGATCCAGTACCCGGACGAACGAGCCCCTCAGTCCGGCCGTTTCCGTGGGTTGCATGCGTTACGTCGCTATCCCAATGGCGAAGAGCGTTGCATCGCCTGCAAGCTATGTGAGGCGGTTTGTCCTGCACTTGCGATTACCATCGAGTCCGAGCCTCGCGAAGATGGTTCACGACGCACGACCAAATACGAGATTGATTTGTTAATTGTCGAGACGCGAATCTTTGAGTATCACTTCGAAGAGCGCGGTAAGCATGTGATGACCAAGGAAATGCTGCTTGAAGTCGGCGACAAGTATGAGGCGGAGTTGGCAGCCGACCGCGCGACCGAATCGGCCTACCGGTAGCGGAGAGACGAATGACCTTTGAGCTATTTATATTTTATGTTTTTGCCACCGTTACGGTGGCTTCTGCCGTGGTAGTGATTTCATCACGCAATCCAGTTTATTCAGCGCTGGCGTTGGTGCTCACGTTTTTTAGTTGCTCCGGCATCTGGATGTTGGCCGAGGCCGAGTTCCTCGCGATTGTTTTGGTGCTGGTCTATGTTGGTGCGGTGATGGTGTTGTTCCTGTTTGTGGTGATGATGCTGGATATCAATATTGCGGTACTGTCACAGGGCTTTATGAGTTATCTCCCGGTTGGTGTCGGCGTTGCGCTGGCGGTGGTCGCAGAGATGGCGTTGTTGGTCGGGAGCAAATATTTTGGTGCCGATATCATTCCACCGCCCGAACGTCATGTGGCGGAATACAACAACACCGCTGAATTGGGCAATGTCCTGTACACGGTGCATATGTACGCGTTTGAGATCGCGTCGGTGATTTTGCTGGTTGCCATCATTGCGGCGATCGTACTGACCTTGCGCAAACGCCCGTTGACCCGCTATCAGTCGCCGGAGAAGCAGGTTGCCGTTCGCCGTGAAGATCGTATCCGCGTGATTAACATGAAGGCCGAGACCGAGGAATAGATAGATGATTGCGCTTTCTGACTATCTGATTCTTGGTGCGGTGCTGTTTGCACTCAGTGTGGCGGGGATATTCCTGAACCGAAAAAATGTCATCATTTTGATGATGGCGATTGAATTGATGTTGCTTGCGGTGAATATTAATTTCATCGCCTTTTCGCATTTCCTGGGCGATCTTAATGGCCAGGTGTTTGTGTTTTTCATTCTTACCGTCGCTGCAGCAGAGGCCGCCATAGGACTCGCCATTTTGGTGGTGTTGTTCCGCGCCCGACGCACCATCAACGTAGCCGAACTGGATACACTCAAAGGGTAGACGAACAGGTATGGAATCGGTTTATTTAGCATTAGTTTTGGCGCCACTGGTTGGTGCGATTGCCGCGGGTTTGTTTGGCAAGTTGATTGGCCGTACCGGGTCTCATTGGGTCACCATCCTGGGTGTTGGCGCCTCGTTTGCGTTATCGCTGGTCGTGTTCAAGCACATCGTGCTGGATGGTGCCGAGGTCTACAATGCGACGGTCTATACCTGGATGGTCAGCGAAGGCATCCGCTTCGAGGTCGGGTTCCTGGTCGATTCGCTCACCGCATTGATGATCTGCGTGGTCACCTTTGTGTCGCTGATGGTGCACATCTACACCATTGGGTACATGCATGAAGACCCCGGCTATCAGCGTTTCTTTAGCTACATCGCACTGTTTACCTTCGCGATGTTGATGTTGGTCATGTCCAACAACTTTCTGCAGCTGTTTTTTGGCTGGGAAGCGGTGGGTCTGGTGTCGTACTTGCTCATTGGTTTCTGGTACGAAAGAGACACCGCTATTTTTGCCAATATGAAGGCCTTTTTAGTCAATCGTATTGGCGACTTTGGTTTCCTTCTCGGTATTGGCTTGATTCTGGCGAATTTTGGATCACTTGATTATCACGAGGTATTTGCACAGGCGCCGACGATGGTGACTGAATCGATTGAGATCTTGCCCGGTAGCGCGTGGTCGCTGATGACAGTCATCTGCATCTTGTTGTTCATCGGTGCGATGGGCAAGTCTGCGCAGGTCCCACTACACGTCTGGCTACCCGATTCAATGGAAGGTCCAACGCCCATTTCGGCATTGATTCATGCCGCGACCATGGTCACGGCTGGCATCTTTATGGTTGCCCGTATGTCGCCGTTGTTCGAGACCTCCGAGACGGCGCTGAGCGTGGTTCTGGTGATTGGCGCGCTGACCTCGTTCCTGATGGGTCTGGTGGGTATTGTTCAAAATGACATCAAACGGGTGGTGGCCTATTCGACGCTGTCTCAGTTGGGTTATATGACCGTGGCGCTGGGTGCGTCGGCGTACGCCGCCGGTATTTTTCATCTGATGACCCATGCGTTCTTTAAAGCCTTGTTATTCCTTGCTGCGGGTTCCGTGATTATCGGTATGCACCACGATCAGGACATTCGCAATATGGGCGGGCTGAAGAAATACATGCCAATTACCTATTGGACGAGTCTGATTGGAACCTTGGCACTGATTGGTTTTCCCGGGTTTTCAGGTTTCTTCTCCAAGGATGCCATTATCGAGGCCACGCATGCCTCCAGCATTCCGGGATCGTCGTTTGCCTATGTGCTGGTGTTGGCCGGCGTATTCGTCACCGCCTTGTATTCGTTCCGCATGTTCTTTCTGGTGTTTCATGGCAAGGAGCGCATGGACGACCACACGCGTGAACATTTGCACGAATCATCGGGCGTTGTAGTCTGGCCACTTATTCTATTAGCGATCCCGTCGCTTGGCATCGGCTATCTTACGATCGGTGATGTGCTCTTTGGCGACTACTTTGACGGCGTGATTCACGTTGCGGCTAATCACGACGTGCTAGGCCATTTAGCGGGCGACTGGCACGGCGCGACCGCGATGATTACCCATGGGATAATGGCTCCACCGTTCTGGCTAGCGATGGGTGGCTTGGCAACGGCGGCTTATTTGTACCTGATGCGCCCAGAGTTGCCGGGCAAGATCAAGGATCGTCTACAGATATTTGTCACCATTCTGGAAAATAAATACGGTTTTGATGACTTTAACCAAAAGTATATCGCTGGCGGTTGTCGGGGTATTGGCAACCTGTTGTGGAAGGTTGGCGATGAGAAACTGATTGATGGATTGATGGTGAATGGCTCGGCGCGAACCGTCGGCTGGGTGTCATCCATCGTACGCCAAGTGCAGACGGGAATGATGTATCACTACGCGTTTGCAATGATTTTAGGTTTGCTGGGTCTGCTGACCTGGTTCGTGATTCGATAAGGATAAACAATGTTTTCTGACTGGCCATTGCTCAGTCTCGTCGTCTGGACGCCGATTATTGGTGCGATGCTGGTGCTTGCCGCCGGGCGTCCGGGTGGTGATGCGCCCAAACACATAGCGCTTGCGACATCGATTGTGACTTTCATTTTGAGCATTCCACTGTGGAGTGGCTTTGACGTGGCCACGTCGCAGATGCAGTTTGTTGAGCAAGTCCCCTGGATTGAATCTTTCGGTATCCAGTACTACATGGGTATCGACGGAATCTCGATGCCGTTGATCCTGCTGACGACCTTTACCACTGTGTTGGTGGTACTCGCTGGTTGGGAGGTCATCAAGGATCGCCCGGCCCAGTACATGGCCGCATTCCTGCTGATGGAAGGGTTGATGGTGGGCGTGTTTTCCGCGCTCGATTCGATTCTGTTCTACGTGTTCTGGGAAGGCATGTTGATTCCGATGTTCCTGATCATCGGCGTTTGGGGTGGACCTAACCGGGTATACGCGACATTCAAGTTCTTTCTCTACACATTCCTGGGATCGGTGTTGATGCTGGTCGCGCTGATTTATATGGGCTTCAAGGCCGATACCTTTAACATCCTCGCCTTTCATGGCCTCGGGCTGGGGATGACAGAGCAGGTGCTGATATTTCTCGCGTTCCTGTTGGCGTTTGCGGTCAAGGTGCCGATGTGGCCCGTGCATACTTGGTTGCCAGACGCCCACGTAGAGGCCCCGACCGGAGGTTCAGTGGTGCTGGCGGCGATCATGCTGAAGATGGGCGGATATGGATTCTTGCGCTTTTCATTACCGATCACACCGGATGCCAGTAATCACCTCGACTGGTTGATTATTTCCATGTCGTTGATCGCCATTGTCTACATCGGCTTCGTCGCACTGGTTCAGGGTGATATGAAGAAGCTGATTGCGTATTCCTCGATTGCCCACATGGGTTTCGTCACGCTGGGCTTCTTCTTGCCGTTCGCCATTGCCGAGTCCACGGGCAGCATCAGCAATGCGGCCATGGGTATGCAGGGTGGCATGGTGCAGATGATTTCCCATGGCTTTATATCCGGCGCGATGTTCCTCTGCGTTGGTGTGATGTACGACCGCATGCACAGTCGGCAGATTGCGGACTACGGTGGGGTGGTCAATACCATGCCAGTGTTTGCGGCGTTTATGGTGCTGTTCGCGATGTCGAATGCGGGTCTTCCCGGTACCTCTGGGTTTGTTGGTGAGTTCATGGTGATTCTGGCCAGCATCAAGGCGAACTTCTGGTATGCATTTCTCGCCGCGACGACATTAATCATCGGCGCGGCGTATACACTTTGGATGATCAAGCGCGTCATTTTCGGCAAGATAGCGAACGATAATGTTGCTGCGCTGACCGATATTAACTCTCGCGAGAAGCTGATTCTCTCAATCTTGGCGATTGCCGTATTGACTCTCGGTCTGTGGCCTGCGCCATTGATTGATGTGATGCGGGTAACCATTGATAACCTGTTGCAGCATATTGCTGTATCGAAACTGTAGGTGACCGACGTGGCATATGTATTTTCACCTTCCGATCTTGTTCAGGTCGCGCCTGAGATTTTCATTTTGTCCATGGCGTGTGTGATTCTCATCGTCGATTTATTTCTCGATGACCGTCGCCGTTACGTTACGCACCTGTTGTGTCAGGTGACGCTGTTGGGCGCCGCCGTGCTTACCTATATGCTGGGGTTTGGCGAGACCACAATGGCCTTTTCAGGCGCCTATATTCATGATGCGTTCGGTGACGTGCTCAAGATCGCGATGTACGTTGTTACTGCCGCGGTGTTTTTGTACTCTCGCGATTACCTCAAAGATAGAAACCTGCTCAAGGGCGAGTATTTTGTGCTCGGGCTGTTTGGGCTGCTTGGCATGATGATTATGGTATCGGCAGCGAATCTGTTGGTGATCTATCTGGGTATTGAATTGCTGGCCTTGAGTTTATATGCCTTGGTTGCGTTTGATCGCGACAACAAGACGGCTGCAGAAGCGGCGATGAAGTACTTCGTGCTTGGCGCGATCGCATCCGGCATGTTGCTGTATGGCATGTCCATGATTTATGGCACAACCGGAACCTTGTCGAGTACGGAAATCGCCGCGCGTCTGGTAGATCTGGGGTCGGATGACCTAGTGCCGATTTTTGGTCTGGTGTTTATCATGGTTGGCATCGGATTCAAGCTTGGGGTGGTACCGTTTCACATGTGGGTGCCGGATATTTATCAAGGCGCGCCGACCTCCGTTACCCTGTACATCGGCAGCATTCCAAAAATCGCCGGTTTCGCACTGGTCATGCGTCTGCTAGTCGATACGCTACCCGGATTGGTGGTGGATTGGCAGGCAATGTTGATTATTCTCGCCGTGTTGTCGATGGCAATTGGCAATATCGTCGCGATCGCCCAAACCAACATCAAACGAATGCTGGCTTATTCGACCATTTCCCATATGGGGTTTTTGTTGTTGGGCGTTCTGTCCGGCACCACCGAGGGTTATTCCAGCGCGATGTTTTATACGCTGGTGTATTCAATGATGGCACTTGGTTCATTTGGTATTTTGCTGTTGATGAGCCGCAGCGGATTCGATGCCGAGATGCTGGATGACATGAAGGGACTGAACCGACGCAGCCCATGGTTTGCCGGCATGATGCTGATCATGATGTTTTCGATGGCCGGCGTGCCGCCGATGGCGGGTTTCTATGCCAAGCTTTCGGTGCTTGCTGCGGTAGTCGATATCGGCCTGGTTTGGCTCGCGATCGTCGCGGTTCTGTTTTCCGTTATCGGTGCGTTCTACTATCTCCGCGTGATCAAGCTCATGTACTTCGATGAACCGGTGGATGATTCACCGCTCGGTGGTTCGGCCGATGTGCGTTTCGTGTTGTCACTGAATGGCCTAGCCGTTCTTGGCTTGGGTATTTTCCCTGCGGGTTTGATGGGTCTCTGTCTTCAAGTGCTCAGTTAGTTTCAGTTTGTGTTAACAGCAATCCGGCATTTCGGCTTTCTTTCTCGTCATCTCCATGAAGGGCGAGATCCAGCGGTCGAGACTGACGACTCCGTTCTCTGGGTTTCGGCTTTCGCCGCAACGATGGGAAACGCCATATTTTGTGTTAGGATTTTTTGATGTCTCAAGGTACCGCTCTCATAATATTTTTGATCCTGACTCTGCTCGCGGCGAATCTGCCGTGGATGTCTGATCGCCGATTTTTTGTATTCCCCGCCGGTGACGGGGGCAAGGGGCCGCTGCCGAGATTGGTGGAGTTGGCGCTGATGTACGGAGCCATTGCCGCCATCGGGTTCGGGTTGGAACAAAAGGTCACTGGATCGGTCCACGCCCAGGACTGGGAATTCTATGCGGTGACGGCCTGTCTGTTCATTGTTTTTGCGATGCCCGGCTTTATTTATCGCCATATTTGGCCATCCTGATAAGTTTTGCATATCTCGTGAGCATTTAGCTCGGTTTTGTTGAATCTACCCCCAAGAATCCTGTACACTCCCGGCTGTTGCTGCGGGGTGGAGCAGTCTGGCAGCTCGTCGGGCTCATAACCCGAAGGTCACAGGTTCAAATCCTGTCCCCGCTACCACTTTAATGCTGATTACCCTATGCTCCAGTAATCAGCAGCCCGTAATGCCGTCGCGTTGGTCGGCATTACCAACTGGCTAGTTTTTGAGGCCAGTTGTATAGTCCTGCTATTTTGCAGGAGATGTTTGATTATGGGCCTTTGGCCCTTTTTTTATTGGTGCGTATGAGAGGTGGGCCTGAACATCTGAATCGGCTGATTGAGCCGGTTGCCAAGGGGCTGGGTTACGAGTACCTCGGTTGTGAACTGATCGGTAATGCGGCTCAGCCGCTGCTGCGTATTTATATAGATGTGGCGGCGGGTGTAACGGTCGACGATTGTTCAAAGGTTAGCCGCCAATTGAGCAGCGTGTTTGATGTGGAGGATCCGATTCCAGGCGATTATACGCTGGAAGTGTCTTCCCCGGGTTTGGATCGCCCGCTGTTTCAGCGCGATGACTTTGTTCGTTTTTGTGGGCATGAAGTGAAACTGCGGACCCGACAGAAGGTGGATGGGCGCAAGAATTTTCGTGGTGTGTTGCATGAGGTTAAAGACGACACGATCACAATTGAGGTAGACGATAACGAGTTCGTGCTGTCGTTGGAAAATATCGACAAGGCAAATTTAATCCCGGACTTAGGATAGGGCAAGAGCGCTGGATAAAGAAATACTATGGATAACGACATACTAATGGTGATTGACGCGGTCTCGAACGAGAAGGGCGTCAGTAAAGAAGTAATCTTCGATGCGATGGAGTTAGCATTGGCCTCCGCGACGCGCAAAAAGCATGGTGGTGACATCGACGTTCGCGTATCGATTGACCGAGTCAGCGGTGATTACGACACATTCCGTCGCTGGGAAATCGTCGACGAATCCTTGGCTAATTCCGTTGGTTCTAGCGAGGTTCCCGATGAGCCTGTGTATCGCCCACAGGCGCAGATGGTTTTGCAGGCTGCGCAAGAAGACTATCCCGACATTGTACTCGGAGATTTTATTGAAGAGCCGATTGAATCTGTTGAGTTTGGACGAATTGCCGCTCAGACCGCCAAGCAGGTTATTGTGCAAAAGGTGCGTGAGGCTGAACGTCTACAGATTGTGGAAGCGTACCAAGATCGCATCGGCGAGTTAGTGACGGGCGTCGTAAAGCGTGTTGATCGCGGCAATATTATTCTCGATCTGGGGAGTAATACAGAGGCATTCATCGGCAAGGAACATATGATTCAACATGAATCGGTGCGCCCCGGCGATCGTATTCGCGGCTATCTGTACGAAGTACGGTCAGAAATGCGCGGCCCACAACTATTTGTTAGTCGCACCATGCCCGAGTTGTTGATTGAGTTGTTTACGCTCGAGGTACCTGAGGTCTCTGAAGGCCTGATTGATATTCTCGCGGGTGCGCGTGATCCGGGTGCGCGAGCAAAGATCGCGGTGCGCTCTAACGACAGTCGTATTGATCCCGTTGGTGCTTGTGTTGGCATGCGAGGTTCGCGTGTCCAAGCCGTGTCCAATGAACTCGCTGGTGAGCGCGTCGACATTATCTTATGGGACGACAATATCGCCCAGTTTGTTATCAACGCAATGTCTCCAGCTGAGGTGAGTTCGATCGTCGTCGACGAGGAAGCGAACTCGATGGATTTGGCCGTTAGTGAGGACAACCTCTCGCAGGCGATCGGTCGCGGTGGTCAGAACGTTCGTCTCGCCAGCCAGTTAACCGGTTGGGATCTCAATGTGATGAGTGAAGCCGATGCCGATGAGAAACACGAAGCGGAAGCGTCCAAGCTTGTCACCCAATTTATGACCGACCTTGATGTCGATGAAACCGTGGCACAGATTTTGGCTGCCGAAGGATTTTCGTCGATTGAAGAGGTTGCCTTTGTCGCAACTGATGAAATGGTACAAATCGACGAGTTCGATGAGTCCATCGTTAGCGAATTGCAGGGTCGAGCCAATGATGTCTTGCTAACCAGAGCAATCGTTAGCGAGGAAAAATTGAGTAATGCTGAGCCGGCGCAGGATTTGCTTGATCTTGACGGCATGGATCAGTCGCTCGCTTTCGAGTTGGCCAGTCGCGGTATCGTGACACAGGAAGATCTCGCCGATCAGGCGGTTGATGATTTGTTGGAAATTGACGGTCTGGATCAAGAGCGAGCAGGGGCACTCATCATGGCAGCAAGAGCGCCGTGGTTTGAGGAAGAGCAGCAGAGTTAAGGGTAGCGGAGTCGGAATCGATGAGTAGCGTAACCGTCAGACAGTTTGCAGACGTTGTTGGAGTCCCGGTAGAGCGGCTATTGACCCAGTTGGGCGATGCCGGCCTAAGTGTGGATGGCCCGGACGACGAGATCAGTGAATCTCAGAAAATGCAGTTGTTACACCATCTGCGGTCCAGCCATGGCCATGCAGAGGGTATTCAGGCGCCCAAGTCATCCACTAGTCAGGTGACGCTGAAACGGCGGTCGACAAGCCAGTTGCGTCAGGGTGCAACCTCCGGGCGTGCTCCGCGCGGAGCGACGTCACGTCCCAGTGGCGCGGCCAAGTCGGTCAGCGTCGAGGTACGACGTAAACGGACGATCACCAAACCGGGTGCCAAGACCGAAGCGCCGGTAGGCGACAATTCAGACGCGGTTGAAGCCGCTCGGTTGGCACGCGAGGATCAGCAGAAGGCACAAGAACAGTTGGCATCTGAAACTCAGGCTCGCCGTGATCTTGCAGAAAAGAAGCGCGGTGATGAGGAGGAACGTCAACAAGCGGTAGCCGACGCCAAGGTCAAGGCCGACGCCGATCTCAAGAGTAAGGAAGACGAGAAAGCCCGACACGAAGCCAAGGCTGCGCGTGAAGCGGCAAACAAACCAACGGATGTGCCACCGAGCAAGGCGGATACTCGAACAGATCGCGATCGCAACAAGAAAACCCGCTATGGCCGTGAAGAACTCCACGTCGCAGCAGGCAAAGGCCGACGCAAGAAAAAGAAGGGCCGGCGTGCGCCAGTTGTTGCAGCGGGTGACGGCAAGCATGCCTTTGAGATGCCGACTGAATTTGTCGCGCGTGAGATCAAGATTCCCGAGACCATATCCGTCGCTGATTTGGCGCAGGCCATGTCTGTGAAAGGCGTCGAGGTGGTCAAGACCATGATGGGTATGGGTTCCATGGTCACGATCAATCAAGTTATTGATCAGGAAACCGCTGCCATCGTGGTCGAAGAAATGGGGCATCAAGGGGTCATGATCACCGACGAGGATCTGGAGGCTGATCTGGGTCTGGGTGACGTTGAAGAGGGTGAGTCATTAACGCGTCCTCCGGTTGTTACGATTATGGGCCATGTCGATCACGGCAAGACTTCTTTGCTGGACTATATTCGCAAGGCCAAAGTGGCTGCGGGTGAGTCGGGCGGGATTACCCAGCATATCGGCGCCTATCATGTAGAAACCGGTAGAGGCATGATTACGTTTATCGACACGCCGGGGCATGCCGCGTTTACCGCTATGCGTGCGCGTGGTGCCAAGATTACTGACATCGTGATCCTGGTTGTCGCGGCTGATGATGGCGTGATGCCGCAGACGATTGAGGCGATACAACATTGCAAGGCCGGTGGTGTTCCGATGATTGTCGCGGTGAACAAGATTGATCGTGTTGAGGCAGAGCCCGACCGCGTTCGCCAGGAGTTATCGCAGCACGAAGTTATGTCTGAAGAGTGGGGTGGTGACACACAGTTCGTGCACGTATCGGCGATGGATGGTACCGGTATCGACGCACTGCTCGACGCGATTTTGTTGCAAGCTGAGATTCTTGAGTTGGGCGCGATTCAGGATTGTCCAGCATCCGGTGTGGTGATTGAGTCCAGTCTTGACCGTGGCCGCGGCCCGGTTGCGACGATTCTGATTCGTCAGGGTACGATGAACATTGGTGACATTATTATCAGTGGCAACGAGTCGGGTCGAGTTCGAGCGATGTTTGATGAGGCGGGTAACTCTGTTGAAAAGGCGCTGCCGTCGTTTCCTGTCGTGGCGTTGGGCTTATCCGGAGTACCCGGTGCGGGCGAAGAGGTTTATGTGGTTGAGGATGAGCGTAAGGCTCGTGAAATCACTACTCGCCGACATGATAAACAGCGTGATCTTCGATTGGCCAGTCAAAAGGCGACCAAGCTGGAAGACATGTTTAGCCAGATGCAGGAAGGTGAGATATCAACGCTCAATCTGTTGATCAAGGCCGACGTGCAGGGCAGTGTCGAGGCGTTGAAGGATTCCTTGCTGAAGCTGGCTTCGGAAGATATCAAAATTAATGTGGTTGCCGCGGGTGTTGGTGGGATCAGTGAGTCCGACGCCAATCTGGCCGCCGCTTCTGAGGCCGTAATCATCGGTTTTAATGTTCGCGCCGACGCTGCAGCGCGTGGCATCATCGACGAGATGGGGTTAGACCTGCATTACCACAGCGTTATTTACAACGTGATCGATTCGGTTAAAAAGTCCATTGGCGGTCTGTTAGGGCCGGTCATCAAAGAGGTTATTGTCGGCGTCGCGGAAGTTCGCGACGTGTTCACGTCTCCACGCTTTGGGCTTATCGCCGGTTGTATGGTTTCGGAAGGTACCGTCAAACGCAACAATCCGATTCGTGTTCTGCGCGACAATGTGGTGATTTATGAAGGCGAACTGGAGTCACTGCGACGTTTCAAGGACGACGTTTCCGATGTTAAGTCGGGTACAGAATGTGGCATCGGTGTGAAGAACTACACGGATGTTCACGCGGGCGACCAAATCGAAGTCTTTGAGCGAATCGAGGTTGAACGCGTCATTGAGTAGTCAGTCTGCTACTTAAGTACTCAGTTTTATTTTATGGCTAGAGAGTTTTTTCGAACAGATCGGCTTAGTGCGCAGATTCAGCGTGAGTTGGCGCAGATGATTCGCGACGAGATGCGCGATCCCCGCGTGGTTGGGGTCACCGTTGCAGAGGTTCGAGTTGCTCGTGACTTGGGTCACGCAAGGGTGTTTGTTAGTACGTTCAGTCAGGAACTGGATTTGGGTGATGCGGTTCGAGTGCTGGATCATGCAGCACCTCGATTGCGCGGCATACTGGGTCGTCGATTGCATATTCGCGCCGTTCCCAAGCTTGAGTTTATTGCAGATCGGGTAGCCGAACATGGCTCAAGAATCTCGGCGCTGATCAATGATGCGATTGATGCCGATCAACAAGGGACCAGTGAGACCGGGGAGATTGAACCACATGGGTAGACGTCGTCAGAAAGGGCGGGATATTCAGGGCGTGTTGTTGCTGGATAAACCAGTCGGTATTACCTCTAATGGCGCGTTGCAAATCGTCAAGCGACTCTTTAACGCGCGTAAGGCGGGTCATACCGGTAGTCTGGATCCTTTGGCCAGTGGGCTGTTACCGATCTGCTTTGGTCAGGCCACCAAGGTCTCCAGCTATTTGCTCGATGCCGATAAGCGATATCACGTTCGCGGCAAATTGGGGTTTAATACCACGACCGGCGACTCCGAGGGTGACGTGACCGAGGAACGTCCGGTGGGTGATTATGGTCCCGTTCAGATCGAGACCGCGCTCGAGCCTTTACGAGGCAATATTCTGCAGATTCCACCGATGTATTCGGCGCTTAAGCACAAAGGTAAGCGGCTCTATGAATTGGCTCGCGAGGGGATTGAAGTTGAGCGCGAACCTCGTCCCATCAGCATTCACGAGCTACGGCTGGTTTCCTGTGAAAACGGCGAAATTGAGCTGATTGTGCGCTGCACGAAGGGCACTTACGTGCGTACCCTGGTTGAGGATATTGGCAATGCGCTGGGCTGTGGTGCCCACGTAATCTGGCTGCGACGCACGGGCGTTGGCGCCTACTCCGCAGATGACAGCCTGACTATCCCCGATCTGGAGGCCCTCGCAGAGCCGGGGCATTCGGTGCTGGACGAGCAATTATTGCCGATCGAAACCGCGCTGGATCATTGGCCACCGGTACGCTTGTCCGACGATGCGGCCTTTTATATTAAGCAGGGGCAGCCAGTCGTGGTGCCGCATGCGCCAACCCGCGGCTGGGTGCGGTTATACACCAAAAGTGAACATTTCATGGGGATTGGCCAGATTCAGGACGACGGCAAGGTTGCACCAAAACGTATGTTGTCGGCGTAGGGTAATTCAAGGTAAAATGGTTCGGTTACAGGTACTTAAAGTTAATTCAGGAGCCTTATAATGCCATTAAGTGCAGAGCAAAAAGGCGAAATCGTCAAGGACTATCAACAGTCCGAGGGGGACACGGGTTCCCCAGAAGTCCAGGTTGCGTTGCTGACCGCGCGTATTCTCGACCTTCAGGATCATTTCGCGGAACACAAGAAAGATCACCATTCACGTCAAGGGCTGTTACGCATGGTTAACGAGCGTCGCTCAATGCTTGCGTATCTCAAAGGAAAGGATGGCGATCGTTATCGCTCCTTAATCTCTCGTCTAGGCTTGCGCCGTTAAGTCGTACCACTCAGCAATCAGGAATCTATTGTGACCGTTATCAGAAAAGAATTTATGTTCGGCGACCAGAAGGTCGTATTGAATACGGGTGAGATCGCCCGTCAGGCTGATGGAACCGTCATCGTCGAAATGGGTGACACCCATGTCATGGTAAACGCTGTGGGTAACAAGACAGCGATGCCCGGTCGGGATTTCTTCCCGCTGACGATCGACTATCAGGAACGCACCTACGCCGCCGGTAAAATACCGGGCGGTTTTTTTCGTCGTGAAGGACGCCCCAGTGAGAAAGAAACACTGACCGCGCGTTTGATCGATCGTCCGATGCGTCCATTGTTTCCAAAGGGCTTCGTTAACGAAGTTCAGGTTGTTGCCACCGTGTTGTCACTTGATCCGGAGATTGATCCAGATCTCGTAGCGATGATCGGCACGTCTGCAGCCTTGTCGATTACTGGCATGCCTTTTGCGGGACCAGTGGGCGCGGCACGCGTTGGTTATCAAGATGGTGAGTTCATTCTGAATCCAACCATGAGTCAGCTTCAGGATTCTCAGCTCGACCTGATGGTTGCCGGCACCAAAGACGCGGTACTGATGGTTGAGTCCCAGGTTAAGGGGCTCAGCGAAGAAGTCATGCTGGACGCTGTGATGTTTGGTCATGAGGCTTCTAAAGCGGTGGTTACTGCGATTGAAGAACTTGCCGCAGAAGTCAATCCTGAAAAGTGGGATTGGTCAGCAGAGGCAGCCGACGAAGGCTTGGCAAATAGCGTTGCTGAAGGCTTTGGTGGCGATATTGCG
>DTRM01000066.1:20961-33686 GCA_012965975.1 Chromatiaceae bacterium
AGGCCGCTTATCAGATTGTCGACAAGCTGGAGCGTCAGGACCAGATCTCTGTCGTGAAGAAAGCGGCTGTTGCAGCGCTTGCCGGCGAAGACAGTGATTACTCTGATGATGATGTTAAGGGCGCGGTGGGATCACTGGTTAAGAAAACCGTTCGTGGTCGCATCCTCGAAGGCGAGGCTCGCATCGATGGGCGTGATACCCGTACCGTTCGTCCTATTACGGTTCGATTGGGCGTGATGCCACGTACCCATGGTTCTGCGCTGTTTACGCGTGGTGAGACTCAGGCCTTGGTGATCACGACTTTAGGTTCAGCTCGTGATGCACAGATTGTTGATGCGCTGGAAGGCACTCGTCGTGATCCGTTCATGTTGCACTATAACTTTCCTCCCTACTGTGTCGGTGAGACCGGTCGCGTCGGTACGCCGAAGCGTCGTGAGATCGGACACGGTCGATTGGCCAAGCGTGGCGTAATGGCCGTCATGCCGACCATGGAAGATTATCCTTACTCGATCCGTGTGGTCTCTGAAATCACTGAGTCGAATGGTTCCAGCTCTATGGCCAGTGTTTGTGGTTCCAGCTTGTCAATGATGGATGCCGGTGTTCCGGTCAAGGCTCCGGTTGCCGGTGTTGCAATGGGCTTGATCAAGGAAGGCGAAAAATACGCCGTCCTGACTGACATCATGGGTGACGAGGATCATCTAGGCGACATGGACTTCAAGGTGGCCGGTACGACTGAGGGTATTACTGCGTTGCAGATGGATATCAAGATCGACGGTATTACCCGCGAGATCATGGAGCAGGCGCTGTCACAGGCAAAAGATGGCCGATTGCATATCCTGGGTGAAATGGCCAAGGTCATATCAGCTCCACGCGAATCCATGTCGGACTTCGCGCCGCAGGTTAATTCATTCAAGATCGATCCGGACAAGATCCGAGACGTGATTGGTAAGGGTGGTGCAACGATTCGTAGTATCACCGAAGCTACTGGCACCACCATCGATATTGATGACAGCGGTTTGGTGCAGATTTTTGCAGCCGACAAAGCGGCCAGCGACGAGGCACGCGCGCAGGTTGAGCTGATCACGGCGGATGTTGAAGTCGGTACGATCTATGAGGGTAAGGTTGCCAAGATCATGGACTTCGGCGCCTTCGTTACGATCCTGCCGGGTAAGGATGGTCTGGTTCACATTTCCCAGATTTCCGAAGAACGTGTACAGAACGTTACCGACGAACTATCGGAAGGTGATGTCATCAAGGTCAAGGTGCTCGAAGTCGACAAGCAGGGACGTATCCGTCTCAGCATGAAGGCAGTGAACGCCGACTAGTCGCGTTAACAGGTAAAACAAAAAAGGGACCCTCGGGTCCCTTTTTTACGTTTGCGTGCAAAAATACCCTCACCCCTATTTCGATGCGCGATTCTCAATCAAATGCGCGACCACACTGGGATCTGCCAAAGTACTCGTATCGCCAAGCGAATCTAGTTCATTCGACGCGATTTTACGCAGGATGCGTCGCATGATTTTACCAGAACGGGTCTTGGGTAACCCCGGCGCCCACTGAATGACATCCGGCTTTGCAATCGCGCCAATCTCATTGCGCACCATCTGCACCAGTTCGGAGCGAAGTTCATCACTGGTCTCAACACCGTTCATGGGTGTCACATAGCAGTAGATTCCCTGACCCTTGATGTCATGAGGAAAGCCAACCACTGCAGCTTCAGCAACCTGTTCATGTAGGACCAAGGCACTTTCGACCTCAGCGGTTCCCAGACGATGGCCAGAAACATTAAGAACGTCATCCACCCGACCGGTGATCCAGTAATACCCATCATCATCACGTCGACATCCGTCACCGGTGAAATAGTAACCTTTGTAAGTGGAAAAATAGGTTTCAATAAAACGATCATGATCACCGTACAGGGTCCGCATTTGTCCAGGCCATGATCGTTTCATAACCAGATTACCCGATGCGGCACCTTCCAATTCGTTGCCTTCGGGATCAACCAGCGCCGGTTCGACGCCAAAAAATGGCCGTGTCGCAGAGCCTGGCTTAAGGTCCGTGGCACCCGGCAATGGGGTAATCAGAATGCCACCGGTTTCGGTTTGCCACCAGGTATCAACGATAGGACAACGACTGTCGCCGCAGACTCGGTAGTACCACTCCCAGGCCTCTGGATTGATCGGTTCGCCGACTGAGCCAAGCAGACGCAGGCTGGATCGACTGGTCCGAGTTACCGGTTCATCGCCTTGGGCCATTAGCGCGCGAATAGCGGTGGGCGCAGTATAAAAAATGTTGACCTGATGCTTGTCGATCACTTGCCAGAATCGGGAGGCGTCTGGATAGGTCGGAATGCCCTCAAACATTAAAGTAGTCGCGCCGTTGGCCAGTGGCCCATACAAGATGTAGGTGTGGCCAGTGATCCACCCCACATCGGCCGTACACCAGTAAATATCGCCATCGTGATAATCAAAAATGTACTTGTGAGTCATGGCCGCGTACAGAAGATAACCACCCGTGGTATGCAATACGCCTTTGGGTTTACCCGTCGACCCCGAGGTATACAGGATGAACATAGGGTCTTCTGCATCCATCTCTTCGGCAGGACAGTCGGTCGATGCGGCCGCAACGATGTCGTGATACCAAACATCGCGCGAATCGTGCCAGTTGATGCTTCCCTCGGTGTGCTTGACCACCACCACGGTGTGTACGTTGGGGCAGGCCTCAAGGGCCTTGTCCGTATTCGCCTTTAATGGAATCGCCTTGCCACCACGAACCGCCTCATTGGCGGTAATAACCGTTTGGCAGTCAGAATCAAGAATACGATCCTTGATGGATTCTGGCGAGAAACCACCGAACACGACCGAGTGGACCGCACCAATTCGCGTGCAAGCCAGCATCGCAACCGCCGCCTCGGGAATCATCGGCATGTAGATACAGATTCGGTCGCCCTTTTTTACACCTCGCTTCTTTAGCGCATTGGAGAAACGACACACCTCGGCGTGCAGTTCGCGGTAGGTGATTTTCTTGTCTACGCTGGGGTCATCGCCTTCCCAAATGATGGCGGTGTCATCACCGCGAGTGGCAAGATGGCGATCCAGACAGTTGACACTGACATTCAGCTTGCCACCTTCAAACCATTTGATGTCCACCGGGTCATAACTCCAGTCCATGACTTTGTCCCACGGCTTGCTCCAAGTCAGAAACTCCTCGGCTTGTTCGCCCCAGAAACCTTCCGGATCGGCGATCGAGCGGGCGTACATTTCCGTGTACTGCTCATCGGTCAGATGGGCGCGAGCAGCGACTTCAGACGGGACTTCGTAGATTTTGTCGTCGGACATGGATGACTCCTGTGTTCAGTTAAGACAAGACGAATGGGTTTATTGTAGCGCCAATCGCGGTTGTCCGGAATAAGTCCCCTCTCGCTGAGGGAGATGGTTTGGCTGAGGGGAACTAATGACGTTTAATGCTGTTGCGGCCCATAGAGTCGAGCGTAAAGCCCATCGCTAGCCAGTAAATCGGCGTGGTGTCCCTGCTCAATAATATGGCCATCGTCAAAAACCAGCGCACGATCGGCCTGTTTCACCGCACTTAGGCGATGGGCGATAATAATGGTGGTTCGACCCACGAGAAAATCTTTTAATGCGCGATGAAGTTTTAACTCTGTCGCCGTATCCAGTGCCGAGGTCGCCTCATCAAGAATCACGACCTTGGGTTCGCTCAGGACCATGCGAGCTGTGGCCAAACGTTGCCGTTCGCCGCCCGACAGACGCAAACCGTTACGGCCGAGTAAGGTATCGAGACCTTCAGGTAACTGCCTGACGACATGATCGAGTTGCGCTATCTCGAGCGAGTCCCATAAGGCAGAGTCGTCAATGTCGCGTCCCAGCGTCAGGTTCATTCGCACGTTATCGTTAAACAGAGCCGGGTGTTGCAGAACACTGGCAACGTTGTCACGGATCACGTCGGTTCCAATCTCTGTCATCGGTACATCGTTAAAGTAGATTTCCCCCGACAGCGGTTGATATAAGCCGAGTATGACCTGAATCAATGTGGTCTTGCCACCCCCACTGGCGCCTACCAGAGCAATCTTCTCACCTGCCTGGATCGAGAGGGAGACGTCGTGCAACACCGGTGTGCCATTGCCGTACGCAAAACTGATGTTGTCGAGCCGGATCGATGTCGTCGGATTGTGTACAAACGGGTTCTGATTATGCGGGTAGCGAGGCTCTTCGCCTAGCTGCAGCAGGGAGTTGATTCGGGTAAGCGCCGCGCGGGCACTGTGATAGGCATACTGTATGCCGAGGATCTCCTGCACTGGCCCCATCATAAACCAAAGATAGGCAAACACCGCCAGCATCTCGCCAATACTCAGATCGGAAAACACCACCAGCAACATACTGGTCGCTCGAAACAGATCGACACCAAACATAAACAGCATGAAGGACAGGCGACTTGCCGCATCGCTCTTCCAGGCAAAGCTGGTGGATTGGTTACGAATGTCCCGCGCCCGATCCACCACCTGATGCAAATAGTGTTGTTCGCGATTCGCTGCACGTATCTGTTGGATCGCGTCCAGTGTTTCAGTCAGGGCCTGCTGAAAGATCTCGTAGGCCTTGTTTTGACGTTTCTTCAGGTGTTTGACCTTGCGCCCTAGTATCGTGGTCAGATAAATCACAAAGGGATTGACGCAGAGTATGAACAAGGCGAGCGGCCAATGGATCCATAACAGGATCATTGCGGTACCGATAATACTCAGGATCGCGACCAGAAACCGACTGATACTGGCGCCAAAAAAATGGTCAAGCGAATCCATGTCGGTGACAAGATGCGACGCGACCGTGCCGCTGCCGAGTACTTCGTATTCTGACATGGAGACATGTTGTAAACGGGTCAGGAGGTCTTTTCTGATGCGAAAGGTAACGTCCTTGGCAATACGTGTGAATTGTCGTAACTGCCAGACATCCAACATCACCGTACTGAAACGAAGGGTCATAGCGGTGGCGAGAATAGCCAGAATGTAAAGTACCGGTCCATGCCAGTCTGGTGGGAACAATCCATTGATTGTGGCGATCAGGTTGCCGGGCTGGTCGAGTAACACCTCATCGACCAGCAAGGGCATCAATAATGGAATGGGCACACTGAGTAGCGCCGCACACACGGCGATCATGTGCGCCAGTATCAGCTCGCGCCGGTGGCGCAGTGCCAGTGAGATTAAATTGGCCCAGCGGTATCCGTTGGGGCCTGTAGCGATCGTCGGGGTTACCACAAAGACAGGTTAGCTAAAAATTTTGTTCCACCAGCGTCTGCGCGAGGCGGTCGGTGCGGTAGCCATCGGAAGATCAATCGGTGCAGTGGTTGATAGAACCCATCCCGGCAGCGGGGGGTTGTCGCTGAATCCGCACGACACGCCGAGGTTATTCGGATCAAAGATCTTGATGAATTCTGGATCATCGAAGCTGTCAGCATACACCACGCCACAGTAGTCCTCGTCATGTTCCTTGCGCAGTAGGGAATCGATTTTGGTGAGAAAGCGATCCAATTCCGCGGCGCTGGCGGAGTGTATGGGTGGTGCGCTGCCGACCGCGTAGATAAACCAGGACTTTCGCGATTGGGTGCGCAAGGTACTCCACAGGCTATCGAGTTCGTGCCAGCGTAATACGCCACGAAAGCGGTCTCGAAACAGATCGAGAAATTCTGCTGATTCAATCGTTGTTGCCGCCATATTCATTATCCTTAAGGATACCCTGATTTTTCGGCATCTCAACGTCGAACTTGACTGATCGCTCCCGCATCACAATGATAATATATCGAAAAAAGATCCGTAAACATATGATTAATAGTTAAAATATACATAAACTTAAACCATTACATGAGGTTTTTTCGGGACCTTGCCGAGATCCCAGTGGCCGATGGCCCATGCCCAGATCTCCGCAAGCGGCGCCGCGCCGACGTCCTCGGGTGGTGGGTGTCCGACGAAGCTTAGCGCCGTGATCAGAGAGCTACGTGGATTGGAGCGATCGATTGGCGGTGCGTGGGTGTGCTTGCTCAGTTTATCTCCGTTGCCATCCACCGCGGTTGGTATATGTGCATAGGTTGGTGGGTTGGTATCCAGCAATTGATATAGCCACAGTTGGCGTGGGGTGGAGTCGAGCAGGTCTTGCCCGCGTACGATATCGGTTATTCCCTCAGCGATATCGTCGACGACGGTGGCGAGGTGATAGGCGAAGATACCATCAGCTCGTTGCAGCACATAATCGCCAAGGTCGGTTTCCAGGATTTGCGTGAGCGGTGTCTGGATCTGATCAGCGACGGTAATGAGACTGGCATCGGTCCGAACCCGAACTGAATAGCCGCTGTCCCAGTCGAGATCGGCGGTGCGACAGGTTAACGGATAGACGGGTCCATAGTGGCTACTGATATTGGCCCTGGCCACATCGGCGCGACTGCACCGACACGGATAGAGGTGGCCGCGTGACTTCAAGTCGGCCAGTGCATCGAGATAGGCTTCGCGTCGGCTGCTTTGATAGACAACAGAATCGTCCCAGTGCATCTCCAGCGTGTCGAGGGTACGCAGGATATCGTCAGCAGAACCCGGTACTTCACGTGGCGGATCGAGGTCATCAATGCGGACCAACCATTGCCCTTGCCGGCTACGAGCTTGCAGATAGCTGGACACTGCCGCGACCAGTGAGCCGAAATGCAGTGGTCCGGTAGGCGAGGGGGCAAAACGTCCGCAATAGTTCATGGTGATCTGATCTGCAATAAAAAGGCCGGCATAAGCCGGCCATTCAGGTTTGGTGATTCACGAGATAGTGACTAGCGCCATTGTTTTTCGCGAATCTCATCCAGCATCTTGCAGTCAATACACTGGGTTGCAGTGGGACGAGCTTCAAGACGGCGTAGACCAATTTCGACGCCACAGCTTTCGCAATAGCCGTATTCATCAGTATCAATCGCCGAGAGTGACTCATCGATCTTGCGAATCAGTTTGCGCTCGCGATCTCGAGTGCGTAACTCCAGGCTGAATTCCGATTCTTGGGTGGCGCGATCATTGGGATCAGGGAAGTGGGTCGCATCGTCCTGCATATGGTGTACCGTGCGATCAACTTCGGTCATTAATTCCTGTTTCCAGTCGTCCAGCAAGTCACGAAAGTGCTGGCCTTGGTCCTCGCTCATGTAGTCCTCGCCGCGCTTGGGTTTATATGGCGTAAAGGAAACCGAGGAGCCTTCAAGTTTTGTTGCACCGGCTGGGGGTCTTTTCGTGACCTTTTTCGCCACGGTCTTCTTGGTTACCGGCGCTTTTTTCTTGACGGCCGCCTTTTTCACGACTTTTTTCGCCACGGCTGTTTTGGCCACGGTTTTCTTCTTGACCGGTGCCTTTTTCGTCACAGCCGCCTTCTTCGCCACTTTCTTCTTTACAGTAGGCGCTTTTTTCGTGGTTTTACTGGCTTTAGCCTTTTTCTTGGTAGCAGGCATTTAAGCTATCCCTCCTTAGCGAGAATTCCTGAACCGTCGAATTATAGCGTAACAATTATGTTTGTCTACACAGAGAGTTAATCGCCGGTGGCAAGGTAGATTATCGGGTTTAATTGGGCCTCATTTCGGGCAAATCCTCGATAATCGCTTGATCAAGGTGGAGGGGTACCAGTATCGTAGCGCGATCATGCAACTTGAGGCACTCATATTCGACGTCGATGGCACGCTGGCCGATACCGAGCGAGACGGGCACCGTGTCGCGTTTAATCAGTCTTTTGCGGAGGCCGGGCTGGATTGGAACTGGTCGGTTGACCAGTATGGCGAACTTCTCGCCATCACCGGCGGCAAGGAGCGGATGCGCCATTATATCCAACAACACGATCCGGATTTTGAGTCGCCCCGGCCCGATCAGGATCTGACCGCCTTCATAGGGGGGTTGCACGCGGCCAAGACGCGTTTCTACACGCAGCTTCTTGCCGCCGGCCAGATACCGCTGCGCCGCGGTGTGCGGCGGCTGATCGACGCGGCGAGGGCCGATAATCTGCGCTTGGCCATTGCCACCACCACCACACCCGCCAATGTTGAGGCCTTGCTAGTGCATTCATTGGCACCGGAGTCGATGGACTGGTTCGAGGTGATCGGTGCGGGTGATGTGGTTGCGAACAAAAAGCCCGGCAGTGATATCTATGATCTGGTGCTGCAAGAGCTTGGGCTGGAAGCATCGGCCTGTTTGGCCTTCGAGGATTCGCGCAACGGCATTCTTTCCTCACTGGGGGCGAACCTGAAGACCATTATTACCACTAACCATTACACCGAATCGCACAACTTCGAGGGCGCCGCACTGGTGGCTGATCAACTCGGCGAGCCGGATGCACCGATGACGGTTCAACACGGTGGATTTGAGGGTTATCGCTGCGTCGACATGACGCTGCTTAGAGAGCTTCATCGTCAGACATGACCACTAGGCGTTATCGTCCGGCGGCGAGGATGGCGGCGATTGAGCCCTTTCATGTGATGGATCTGTTGGCTCGGGCGCGCAAACTCGAGGCGGCGGGGCAGGACATTGTGCATATGGAGATCGGTGAGCCCGATTTCCCCACCCCCGATACCGCAATTAAAGCGGCTCATATCGCGCTTGACCGGGGCAAGACGACGTATACCCCGGCGACCGGATTACCCGCGTTGCGCGAGGAGATTTCAGCCTTCTATTCGCGTCAATACGCGGTTGATATTGATCCTGCTCGAATCGTGGTGACACCCGGTTCGTCTGGTGCGTTACTGCTGCTTATGTCGGCTCTGGTGAATTCCGGAGACAAGGTGTTGCTTGCGGACCCTGGTTATCCGTGTAACCGTCACTTTGTTGAGCAGGTCAATGGGGTGCCAGTGGCAGTGCCGGTGAATGGCAGTACCCGTTTTCAGTTAAACGCCGCGTTGGTAGAGGCTCATTGGGATACGCAAACCCGGGCGGTTGTGGTTGCCTCACCATCGAATCCGTGTGGTACATGTGTATCCTCCGATGAGATGACATCGATTCATCAAGTCGTGGTGGAGCGTGGTGGGGATATGATCGTCGACGAGATCTATCAGCAACTCGTCTATGACGCCAAACCACGGTCGATCTTGCAACACACAGATGATGTGTTTGTGGTGAACAGTTTTTCCAAATACTTTTGCATGACTGGGTGGCGGTTAGGCTGGGTGGTTGCACCTGAGGCCTATGTCAGGGATCTCGACAAGTTGGCCCAAAATCTGTTTCTCGCGGCATCGACTCCTGCCCAGTACGCTGCCCTCGCGGTGTTAGGAGACGAGGCACTGGTTGGGCTGGAACAACAGAGGGATCAGTTCAGGCAGCGGCGAGATTACTTGTTACCGGCATTGAGGGACCTCGGTTTTGATTTGCTGGTTGAGCCCGAAGGCGCGTTCTATCTCTATGCTGACTGCTCGAAGTTTACCGATGACAGCATGGCCTTCACGCTGGATCTTCTGCGCAACGCTGGCGTTGCGATTACACCTGGGATCGATTTCGGGTCTCACCGCGCGTCTGAGCATGTGCGTTTTGCCTATACCACCGACATTGATCGGCTCCGTCAGGGTGTGCAGAGGTTGTCACGCTATCTTGATGGACTCGGATGAAAACCCGGTTGCGGCGTAGTATGCTCCGAACATAACAACACCAAGAGAGGATATCCCTTTGGAACAATATCTATCGGCTGACACGGTGGCACTGTTGCAGGAACTGCTGACCATTTACGGCTTGAAAGTGATTGCTGCGCTAGCGGTGTTTGTTATCGGTAAGTGGGGCGCCAATCTGGTTCGCCGCATCATCGAACGAGGCATGACTCGAGGCAGAGTCGATGCGACGTTGGTGCAGTTTGCCGGCAATGTGACCTATATCGCACTGCTGGCCTTTGCCGTGGTTGCCGCAATGGGGCAACTCGGCATACAGACCACCTCATTCATTGCAATATTGGGTGCCGCTGGTTTGGCGATTGGTTTGGCGCTGCAGGGCTCGCTATCGAATTTTGCCGCTGGGTTTTTGATGATTCTATTTCGTCCGTTCAAGGCGGGTGATTGGATTGAAGCCGCAGGCGTTACCGGTAAGGTATCCAAGATCGAGATTTTCACGACGACCCTGTTAACCGGCGACAACAAGACCATTATTGTTCCCAACTCCAGCGTGACCGGGGGTAATATTATCAACTATTCGGCAGAGTCGACACGCCGCGTGGATATGACCATTCGTGTCAGTTATGACGATGATCTGAAGAAGGTTCGAGATACTATTAATCGTATTCTCGATGCCGACAACCGTGTCCTGAAAGACCCGGAACCGTTGGTTGTGGTGTCTGAACTCGCCGATTCCAGCGTTAATTTTACGGTCAGGGTTTGGGTCGACGCAGCGGACTACTCGGGGGTGTTGTTTGATACCACCGAAGCCGTCAAGCTGCGTTTCGACGCTGAGGGTATTTCATTTCCGTATCCGCAACAGGACGTTCACATCAGGAAAGGTTCGGCGCAAAGCCTCGGTTCTTGATCCTTGCTACAATGCTGAGCAGTTCAGAACCGCTTAAGGATTAAGAATGCGCATTGCGCCGCAACTCAGCCGGATTTGTCTTTTAGTAGGCCTGCTAGCCGTATTGCTTGGGTTGAATGGCTGTTCCAGCATGATCAAATCGGCGACGGGCTCGTTGGCAGACAGCCTGTCCCACGCGGTATTGAATCAGAATGACCCTGAAACCGTTCGTCAGGGCGCACCGACATTTTTGATATTACTGGATGGGCTTATCGATGCAGATCCCGACAATCAGTCGTTATTGGTTGCCGGAGCAAAGCTCTATGGTGCCTATGCCTCGGCATTCGTTACCGATGAAGCGCGTCGGGTGCGTCTGGCTGGCAAGAGCAAGGCCTTTGCCAGCCGCGCCTTGTGCGCCTCGCATCCCGCTATTTGTGGCGATATCGATGGGCCGTACGAGGACTATATTGTCCATCTAAAGTCCTTTCCGAAAAAAGACGTTAAATTGTTATACGAATTCTCAGCGGCATGGGCTGGCTGGATTCAGGCTAACAGTAATGATTGGAATGCGATCATCGATCTGCCCAAGGTTGAGGCGGGGATGCTCAAGGTGGTGGAACTGAATGAGACCTATGACGCCGGCAGCGCCTATGTCTACCTTGGCGTGATGGCGACGCAGCTACCCCCCGCATTTGGTGGTAAGCCGGAAGTTGGGCGCAAGTATTTTGAACGTGCCAACGAGCTTGCGGGTGGCAAAAACTTGATGACCAAGGTGCTGTTTGCAAAAAACTACGCGCGCTTGGTGTTTGATCGCGATCTGCATGATCAGTTGTTGAATGAGGTGCTTGAGGCCGACCCGGTGGCGACTGATCTGACCCTGATCAACTCGTTGGCGAAGCAACAGGCGCAGATACTGCTGGATGGAAGTGATGACTATTTTTAAAGGATGCAGTCAATGATGCACCCACGTTGGACGTTGGCCACGCTGAGCCTGTTTGTACTGCTGATGTTTGGTGTGGGGTCCATTGCGCAGGCCAAGACGCTTAAAATTGCGACCGTTGCACCGGATGGTACAACCTGGATGAAGCAATTGCGTGCCGGAGCGGCCGAGATCCGTGAACGAACCAATGGGCGTGTACGGATTAAATATTACCCGGGCGGGGTGATGGGTGACACGGCGACTGTGTTGAAGAAGATGCGTATTGGCCAGCTTCATGGTGGCGCATTTACCGGTGCCGATCTTGCGAGGTTTTATCCCGATGCGCAGCTATATAGTCTGCCATTGCTGTTTAGAAGCAGCGACGAAGTCGACTACGTGCGCGAACGGATTGACCCGCTGTTGATTAACGGGCTGCGCGACAAGGGTATGGTCGCGTTGGGTATTAGCAATGGGGGTTTTGCCTACTTTATGGCAACCGCACCCCTGCGCTCGATTAGCGATTTGAAGGGCCGCAAGGTTTGGGCGCCAGAAGGCGATCGTCTGACCCAGTCGATTTTTGCCGCGGCCGGGATCTCTGCCGTACCGTTGTCGGTAGCGGATGTATACACAGGCCTGCAAACCGGTCTTATTGACACGATTGCCGGGATTCCAACCGGTGTGATCGCGTTTCAGTGGCATACCAGTATCAGTCATCTAACTCATGTTCCTTTAATGTTTCTAAGCGGGATGTTGGCTGTCGATGCCAAGGTATTCTCGCGGATATCGGATGCCGATCAAGCGATTACTCGCGCGGTGATGGCGCGTATTTTTCGCGATCTCGATGAGGCCAATCGTAAAGACAACCTTGCCGCACTTGAGGCGTTGAGAAAGCAGGGGATCACCTTTGTGGAACCTGACGATGGGCAACTGGTGTCGTGGCAGGCCATGGCCGATACCGCGCTTGAGAACATTCAGAAAGACGGTGCGTTTTCAGCAGACATTCTGGAAAAGATGATGGCGCACTTGTACAACTACCGTTCCCAGACGGTTTCGAATGCGCAGCAGCCGTAGACTGATTCAACGTCTGCATCGCGTCGAAGACGGGATGCTGGCGACCTTGCTCTTCTTGATGGTGACATTGGCGTTTAGCCAGATCGTCCTGCGTAATCTATTCGATAGTGGTTTTATTTGGGGTGAGCCAGTCCTGCGAGTGCTGGTGATGTGGTTGGGTCTCGGTGGCGCGCTGGTTGCTACCCGCGAGAACAATCATATTTCGGTTGATGCGGTATTGCGATTACTCGGCCCGTCAACGCGCTT